>NZ_CAJMZF010000016.1:0-163790 GCF_905220245.1 Paraburkholderia sp. J63
CAATCGACAAAAACTGTCAAAGCACGATTGCAGACAATCAAGCTAAAGCGAACAAATGCGCGATGCATGCGTTTTTGCGACAACGGCGCGCAAGGAGGATGCGATGTCAGTTCAAATATGTTCTCAAAGCCGCTCCGCGAGCGCATGGCGCTGCATGCAGCGCTCCATCGCGTCGAAGAACGCTTCTTCGGCCGCATTCCGCTTGCGTTCGCGATGCCACAGCAAGTGGATGTCGACGTCCACGAGCCCTTCCTCCGGCGGCAGCCGCCACAGACGCTGCCGCGCCAGATCGTCCTTCACCGCGTGCTCGGGCAGGCAGCCGATGCCGTAGCCCGCGAAGATGAGCCGCCGCACCTCGTCGAGGCTCGGCGACGACGCCACGATTCTCCCCGTAAAGCCGCGCTGATCGCGAAACACCGTGAGCGGCGAGAGGCTGTCGCCGATCTGGTCGCTCGTGAACGACACGAAATTCTCGGCCAGCAAGTCTTCCATCGTCAGTTGCGAGAGGCCGAACAGCCGGTGGTGCCGGCCGCAGAACATCGCGTAGCGTTGGCGCAGGAAGCAGCGCATCTCGAGCTTCTCGACGGGCGTGCGGCATAGGCTCAGGCCCGCGGTCGCGGTCTTCTGCAGTAGCGACGAGATGATGTCCGACGAGCGCATCACTTCGATCTGCAGATCGATGCGCGGATACGCCAGGTGGAATTCGGCGAGGAATTCGTCGTAGACGCGCGATTCGATCCGGCTCACCGTGAGGAGCCGGATCGACCCGGTGATGTCGGCGGTGCGCTCGTCGAGCCCGGTTTCGAGCTGCGAAATGGTGCCGTAGATGTCGCTCGCGATGCGATAGACCTCCTCGCCGGCCTGGGTCGGCACGAAATGCGCGCCGCGCCGCTCGATGAGCTTGCGGCCGAGCGCGTCTTCGAGCCGCTTGAGCGCCTGGCTCACGGCGGGCTGCGTCACGTAGAGGCGCGCGGCGGCGCGGCTCAGGCTGCGCTCCTGCATGATCGCGAGATAGGTGCGCAGCAGGTTCCAGTCGAGCCGGTCGTTGAGAAAGCGGGTGGTGTCGGCGCGCATGGGCAGTCTCCTCGCCGGTCTGCGGCGCAGTCATTAGTCAAATTTATGTGCCGAATAATAACTCGAAATTTGACTAATGTTTTATGGACAGCGATAAAGCTTTCATGCGTATTGCAAGTCCTGCGGCAAGCAGCACGCACGACCAAACCGCAAGGAGACACCCCCATGACCACCCCGCAAACCACCACCCCTGCCACACGACAGCCGGTGCGCGCCGCTGCAGCGGCGTTCATCGGCACCATGATCGAGTGGTACGACTTCTACATCTACGCCACGGCCGCCGCGCTGGTGTTCGGCGAACTCTATTTCCCGTCCGAGGACCGCTTCGTGAGCACGATGGCTTCGTTCGCCACGTTCGCCGTCGGCTTCTTCGCGCGGCCGCTCGGCGGCGTGATCTTCGGGCATCTCGGCGACCGCATCGGCCGCAAGAAGGCGCTCATGACCACGCTCATGATGATGGGCGTCGCCACCGTCTGCGTCGGCCTGCTGCCGTCGTACTCGAAGGTCGGCCTGCTCGCGCCGGCGCTGCTCGTGCTGCTGCGCATCGTGCAGGGCGTGGCGGTGGGCGGCGAGTGGGGCGGGGCGGTGCTGATGGCGGGCGAGCACGCGCCCGCAGGCCGCCGCACCTTCTTCGCGTCGTTCGCGCAACTCGGTTCCCCGGCGGGCCTGATTCTCTCGCTGCTGGCGTTCCGCTCGGTCACCTCGCTCGACAAGGCCGATTTCCTTTCATGGGGCTGGCGCCTGCCGTTCCTCGTTTCGGCGGTGCTGCTCGTGGTGGGCATCATGATCCGCCTCGGCGTGAACGAGTCGCCCGAGTTCGAGAAGCTCAAGGTCCAGCGCCGCACCGTGAAGCTGCCGGTCGCGGAAGTGCTCCACTCGGCGTGGGGGCTCGTGCTGCTGTGCATCGGCGCGAACACCATCGGCATCGCGGGCGTGTACTTCACCAACACCTTCATGATCGCGTACACGACGCAGTACGTCGGCATCACGCGCTCGCTGATTCTCGACTGCCTGTTCGCGGTGGCGATCATCCAGTTCCTCGCGCAGCCCATCGCCGCGTGGCTCGCGGAGCGCATGGGCGGCGCGCGCTTCCTGAAGTGCGCGGCCATCGCGGCGATGCTCTCGCCGTACCCGATGTTCGTGCTGGTCCAGCGCGGCCAGGTCGTGCCGATGGTGATCGGCATCGCCATCGCCGTGGTCTGCATGGCGAGCTTCTATTCCGTGATCGCGGGCTTCGTCTCGGGCGTGTTCCCCACGCGCGTGCGCTACTCCGCTATTTCGCTGTCCTACCAGGTGTGCGGCGCGGTGGCCGGCGGTCTCACGCCGCTCGTCGGCACCTGGCTCGCGCATCGCTATGCGGGTCAATGGTGGCCGCTCGCGGTGTTCTATACCTGCCTGGCTGCGGTGTCGCTGCTGTGCATCGTCGGTCTCGACGCGCGCCGCGCCTCTCAGGCGCATGACGAAGCAGCCGCCGAGGCGCTCAGTTCGCATTGATGCATTGATACGCGCGGCGCGCTGCACGGTAATGCCGCTGCGCGCCCTGCACTGCATTGCGCAATCTGCACTGCCTGTGCCGCAGTGCATGACCTGCACTCAGGCGCAGGCCGTGCAGACCCAAACTACTATTCGACCGGAGATGGATAGACCGATGAACAACCTCTTGCATATCGACGGCCCGCGCCTGTGGGCGAGCCTCACGGACATGGCGCGCATAGGCGCGACCGCGGGCGGCGGCGTGCGCCGTCTCGCGCTCACCGAGGAAGACCGGCGCGGCCGCGAGCTGTTCGCGCAGTGGTGCCGCGAGGCCGGCATGACGGTGTGGACCGATCAGGTGGGCAATCTTTTCGCGCGGCGTGAAGGCGCCGATCCACAGGCCGCGCCCGTGCTGATGGGCAGCCATCTCGATACGCAGCCCGAGGGCGGCCGCTTCGACGGCGTCTACGGCGTGCTGGCCGCGCTCGAAGTGGTGCGCGCACTCAACGATGCGCGCGCCGTGACCGAAAAGCCCATCGAGATCTGCTCGTGGACCAACGAGGAGGGCGCGCGCTTCACGCCCGCGATGCTCGGCTCGGCGGTGTTCGCGGGCGCGATGACGCTCGACGACGCGCTCGCGCGCCGCGACGCCCAGGACGTGACGCTCGGCGAGGCGCTCGACACATGCGGCGCGCGCGGCACGCGGCCCGTGCAGGGCGTGGCCGTCGATGCGTATTTCGAGGCGCATATCGAGCAGGGCCCGATCCTGGAGGCGAACGGCACGACCATCGGCGTGGTGACGGGCGGCCAGGCGATCCGCTGGTTCGACGTGACGGTGTCGGGCGTGGCCGCGCACGCGGGCACGACGCCGATGCGCTATCGCAAGGACGCCTTCTTCGGCGCCGCGCACATGGCGCTGGAGATCGAGCGCGCGATGGCGCGCCATGCGCCGCTCGGCCTTGTGACGATCGGCCAGGTGCAGATCGCCAACTCGTCGCGCAACACCATCGCGGCCAACGTGACCTTCACGGTCGATCTGCGCCATCCCGACGATGGAGAGCTCGACGCGATGGAGCAGGACCTGCGCGCGGTCTGCGCGGCGGTGGGCGGCACGCGCGGGCTCGGCGTGGCGATCGCGCATTGCTGGACCTCGCCGGCCACGCCGTTCGACCCGGCTTGCGTCGCGCTCGTGGCCGAGGCGGTCGAGCGTCTCGGCTATTCGAACGAGCGCATCGTGAGCGGCGCGGGCCACGACGCGATCCACCTCGCGCGCTATTGCCCGACGGCGATGGTCTTCATCCCCTGCGTGGACGGCCTCTCGCACAACGAAGCCGAAGATGCGCTGCCCGAGGACGTCACGGCGGGCACGAACGTGCTGCTCAACGCGGTGGCCGCGCGCGCCGGCGTGCGCGTGGGCGAGCACATTAGTGCACGTGCGCCGCAAGCCTTGTCTGCATGAAATTGCACGAACCGTGCTGCACCGGAGTGCAGGTTATCCGGCGCACTCGAGTGCATGAGCAAACCTTGAAGGAATACTGAGCATGAAGACCTGGTTTCATCCCGAACAACTGCTCCATCATCCGCGCAGCTATCTCTCGCGCGGCCAGATGCGCGAGCCGCAGGAAGTGCCGGAGCGCGCCGCGCGTCTCGTTGCCGCCGCGCACGCGCTCGGCTTCGAGGTGAGCGAGCCCGCCGATTTCGGCACCGCGCCGATCGCCGCCGTGCACGACATGAACTACCTGCGCTTCCTCGAGGAAGCGCACGCCGAGTGGAAGCGCATGCCCGAAGACTGGGGCGACGAAGTGATGTCGAACATCTACGTGCGCGATCCGAATCCGTTGCGCGGCGTGCTCGCCCAGGCGGCGCGCTATCTCGCCGACGGCAGTTGCCCGGTGGGGACGAATACCTGGCGCGCGGCCTACTGGTCGGCTCAGAGCGCGCTGGCGGCGGCCGCGACGGTCAACGACGGCGCGCGTGCGAGCTATGCGCTGTGCCGCCCGCCCGGCCACCATGCGCGTGCCGATGCGGCGGGCGGTTTCTGCTATCTGAACAACGCGGCCATCGCGGCGCAGTCGCTGCGCGGACGCTTCAAGCGAGTCGCGATCCTCGACACGGACATGCACCACGGCCAGGGCGTGCAGGAGATCTTCTACGGCCGCGACGACGTGCTTTATATCTCGATTCATGGCGACCCGACCAACTTCTATCCCGTGGTCGCGGGCTACGAGGACGAGCGCGGCGATGGTGCGGGCGCGGGCTACAACGTCAATCTGCCGATGCCGCACGGCGCGTCGGAAGACGCGTTCTTCGAGCGCGTGGATGCGGCGCTGCGCGTGCTCAGGCGCTTTCAGCCCGATGCGCTCGTGCTCGCGCTCGGCTTCGACATCTACAAGGACGATCCGCAGTCGAAGGTGGCCGTGAGCACCGAAGGCTTCGGCAAGCTCGGTCAAGCGATTGGCGCATTGGACCTGCCTTCGGTGATCGTGCAGGAAGGCGGCTACCACCTCGAAAGCCTCGAGGCCAACGCGCGGGCGTTCTTCGGCGGCTTTACGGGGACACGCGCACGTTAGTGCACGGCGGCGCACTGCGGGTGAGGGCGGCCGCCGTTCAGCGCGACTGCGGGGCGTCGCTCAGGCGTTCGCCTTGCCCGGCCGTGCCGAGGGCCTGCGACATGCCGCAGACGCCGAAGCGCTCGATCAGCGCGGGCACGCCTTCCACGGGCACGGGGCGCGAAAACAGGAAGCCCTGCGCCTCGATCGGGCCGAGCGCGGAGAGCCACGCGATCTGCTCCTCGGTCTCGGTCCCTTCCACGACCACGGTGAGGCCGAGCGAGCGCGCGAGATTGACGATGGCCGAGACCATCACGCAGACGCTGCGGTCGGCCGGAATCGCCTGCACGAACGAGCGGTCGACCTTGAGCGTGTCGACGGCGAAGCGATTCAGGTAGGACAGCGAAGAATAGCCGGTGCCGAAGTCGTCGAGCGCGACGCGTACGCCGAGGCGCTTCAAGGCGAAGATCTTCTCGGAGACGAGCTCGGGGTACTCCATCATCGCGGTCTCGGTGATTTCGAGTTCGAGCTTGTGCGCGGCGATGCCGGTCTCCTCGATCGCGTGCGCGACCGTTTCGTAGAGGTCGCCGCGCCAGAACTGCACCGCCGAGATGTTGATGGCGAGCGAGAGCGTCTCGTAGCCTTGCTGCTGCCATTGCGCGAGCTGCGCGCACGCCGTGCGGATCACGAAGTCGCCCACCGGCACGATGAGGCCGGTCGATTCGGCCACCGGAATGAACTCGCTCGCCGGAATGAGCCCGTACTGCGGATGGTTCCAGCGCACCAGCGCCTCGAAGCCCGTGATGCAGCGGCGGCGCAGGTCGATCTTCGGCTGATAGGCGAGAAAGAGCTGGCCTTCGCCGAGTGCGATGCGCAGCTGCTGCTCCCACTTCATCAGATGGTCGGCGCGGTGCGCGAGCTGCGGCGAGTAAAAGCGAAAGCAGTTGCGGCCCGCTTCCTTCGCGGCGTACATCGCGAGGTCGGCCTTCTTGAGCAGGTCGATCTCGCTCTCGTGCGCCACGGCGAAGAGCGCGATGCCCGTGCTCGCATGGAGCACGAAGGCGCTGCCGCGCACGTCGAACGGATGCGTGAACGCGGCGTTGGTCACTTCGGCGATCGCGCTCGCGCGCTTCTCGATCTCGTCGCCCTTGACGATCACCACGAACTCGTCGCCGCCGATGCGCGCGAGCGTGCCGGCGCCGCCCACGGCGTCGGCCAGACGCGCGGCGCTCATCTGCAGCACGATGTCGCCCGCGTTGTGGCCGAGCGTGTCGTTGACGGTCTTGAAGTTGTCGAGGTCGATGAAGAGAATCGCGAGGCGCCCGAGATTGCCCGGCTGCGAGACTTCGTGGCGCAGCCGCTGCAGCGTGGCGTAGCGGTTGGGCAGGCCCGTGAGCAGGTCGTACTGCACGAGTTGCGACATCTCGCGCTCGCGCCCGAGCAGCTTGCCGATCAAGCCTGTGGCCACGGCGAAGAACGAGAGCATGGCGAGCGAGATGAAGGTCGCCATCATCAGGTAGACGTTGCGCGTGTGGTTGTAGTCCGCGAACTGCTCGGCTTGCGAGAGGCCCACCAGCACCGCGAGCGGATAGCCGTCGATATGGCGGTACGAGACGATGCGCATGACGTGGTCGATCGGATCGACGTAGGTGCCCGAGACATGCTCGGAAATCGGATAGACGCCGCTCGCCGAGAACGCGCCGCTCGCGCGCTCAGCATTGCCGGTGCGGCGCGCGAGCACGGCGCCGGTGTCCGAGATCACGGCGATCACGCCGTCACGGCCGATGGCGGCGTTGTTGTAGAAGTCGCTCGTGAAGTAGCTCGGGTCTTCGGAGACCACCACCACGCCGGCGAACGAGCCGTCGGGATGATTGAGGCGGCGCGTCATCTGCAGGGTCCAGTGGCCCGAGACGCGGCCGAGCACCGGCTTGCTGATGTAGAGCTGGTCGTCGTTCTCGTGCTCGTGCACCTTGAAGTGCTCGCGGTCCGAGAGGTCGATGGGCTTGGGATTGGGCTCGGCGGTGTTGGCGACGAGCGTGCCGTGCTCGTCGATGATCGACACCTGCACGAGCGAGTCGCTTTGCACCACGCCTTTCTCGACCGTGCTGATGAGATTGAAGTGGTCGGGCGTCTTTTCGAACTCGTATTTCACGAAGCGCGTGATCTGGTCGACCTGGTGGATCGCCTTCACCGTGTGCTGCTCGAGCGCCGCCGAGAGAATGGCGGCCGAGGCCGTTGCCTCGCGCTCGGTGGCGTCCTTCTCGACCGCAAGGCGCGTGAAGATCACGGCCCACAGCAGGATCAGCACGAGGACGCCGAGCAGCGGAATGGCGAGCAGCGTGCGCGGACGTGTGTAGGCCGGCCCGGGCGCAGCGCTGCGCAGGCCCGCGTCGCGCGAGAAAGGGCGCCAGTTCGCGCTCATCTCGCCCGCCGCACGCACGCACCGTCGCGCCGCTGATGCGGCGGCCGGGACGATGACAAGGCGCTCGGTTGGATCGGCGGCATCGAATGCGAAAAGCGGCTGTGGAAATAGCGCGAAGTGCGCGAACAAGGGCCAGCGGACGCGTGTTTGCGCCCGATGTCTGGATCTTAATGGTTGGGCAATGAATAAGGAAGCCATCCCTCCCCGGGTATACGCCAGTCGCGGGCGGGCGGGGGCGCGGCCGCGATTCGCGGCGCATAGACGAGATGCCGCGCATGGCGGCGCGGAGCATGAACCGGCGCGGGTCTGCGCAGGACGCATGCCTGCAAACGTAGGGATCGACGTATGCGCGCTGGATGCGCCTGTGTGGTTCGATTAATGCGGGGCGGTGTTGGGCGCACGCCTCGCATGCACATCTGCGGCGATCCGGTGACGACGGATTACCGTCGCGTGACGATCACGCGGGGATCACGCGCCGCTCATGCGAGCCGGATCGTACCGTCGACGACCGTGCGCGTGGTGCCGCCGATCCAGATCTTGCCCGCCGCGTCGTCGTAGTCCACGAAGACGCGGCCGTCGCGCCCCATCGCGGTGCCCTGGCGCACCGTATAGCGGCTGCCGGGACGGCGGTTTTGCTGCGCGAGCAACATGGCGATGGCGGCATTGGCGCTGCCGGTCACCGGGTCTTCGCCTTTGCCGAGGCCCGTCATGAGGCAGCGCACCTCGAAGGTGGCCGGGCCGTCCGCGCCATGCTCGCCGTAGGCCGCGAGCCCTTGCGCGCCCACGCTCGCGGCGACGGTGGCGAGCGCGTCGTAGTCGATGTCGAGCGCGAGCACCGCCCGCGCCGAGGACAGATGCACGACGAGCCAGGGCGCACCATTGTCGACGCCGTAGGGCGTTGCACCGAAATCGATCGCGTCCGAGCGCAGGGCCGCGCGCAACGCGTCGTATTGCGACTCGGCGAGCGGCGTCATTTTCGCGGGCGGCGCGGCGAATGCCCAGATGGGCGTCGCGTCGTCGGCGTGCGCTGCCGGCCCGCGCGCGGCCAGTTCGATGAGGCCCGCGCCGCATTCCTGCACGAGGCGTCCCGGCGTGTTCGGCTCGCGGCCGCTCTCCAGAAACGCGTGCGCGGCGCCGAGCGTCGGATGGCCCGCGAAAGGCAATTCGCCCTGCGTCGTGAAGATGCGGACGCGATAGTCGGCGCGCGCGTCGGTGGGGGCGAGCAGGAAGGCGGTTTCGGAGAGATTGGTCCAGCGCGCGATGGTTTGCATCTGCGCCGTGTCGAGCCCGTCGGCGTCGAATATGACGGCGAGCGGATTGCCCGTGAAGGGACGCGACGCGAACACGTCGACCTGTTTGAAGCGGACGCTGGGCTGGGTCATGGCGCGAGAGAAAGAAGCGTGACGGGGGCGGCGGCCGGGAGGGGCAAAACGCGCTGCAGGCTGCATCGCGCGCTCGCCGCGATGGTGGCGCACGCACCGGACGGCGCGTGCGCGGGAGGAAGCTGCGCGGGTGCGGACCGCTCAGGCCGATCCGCTTTACAGCGAATACTTACTCGACTTCGGCGATCAGCTCGATCTCTACACACGCGCCGAGCGGAATCTGCGCGACGCCGAATGCCGAGCGCGCGTGCTTGCCTTTCTCGCCGAACACTTCGGCGATCAGCTCGGAGGCGCCGTTCGTGACGATGTGCTGCTCGGTGAAGCTGAGCGTCGAGTTCACGAGGCTCATCAGCTTGACGATGCGCTTGATCTTGTTGAGGTCGCCCGTGTGGGCGTGCAGCGTCGCGATCAGATCGATCGCGACCGAGTGCGCGGCGGCCTTGCCTTCCTCGGTCGTGAGCGACTCGCCGAGCTTGCCGGCCCAGACCTTGCCTTCTTTCTTCGCGATGTGGCCCGAGAGGTACACGGTTTTGCCGCTCTGCGCGCTCATCACGTAGGCCGCGGCGGGTGCGCCTGCCTCGGGCAGTTCGATGCCGAGCTGTTCGAGACGGTCGTAGACGTTGATGTCAGCCATGATCAGGAGTCCTTGTACGGTTGGGGTGATCGGTGCGCGCACATCAGATGCGCGCGCGGATGAGTTTCGCGAGCGTCGCCACGCCTTCGTCGATCTTCGCGGGCGGCACCGTCACGAACGAGAGGCGCAGCTTGTTGTGCTGCGGCTCGCTCGCGAAGAACGGCGCGCCCGGCACGAAGGCCACGTTCTGCGCGACGGCTTCTTCGAGCAGCTTCATGGTGTCGATGCCCTCGGGCAGCGTCACCCAGACGAACATGCCGCCTTCGGGGCGGTTCCAGCTCACGCCCTCGGGCATGTTGCGCGCGAGCGCGTCGAGCATCGCCGCGCATTGGTCGCGGTAGAGCGCGCGCACCTTCGGGATATGCGTGTCGAGGAAGCCGTCCTTCACGACTTCGTGGACGATGCGCTGCGTGAAGCTCGGCGTATGGAGGTCGGTGGCTTGCTTGGCCTGCACCAGTTTGAAGTGCAGATCTTCGGGCGCGATGATGTAGCCCACGCGCAGGCCCGGCGCCAGCACCTTCGAGAACGAGCCCAGATGCACGATATGCTCGGGCGCCATCGAGAGCAGCGTGGGCAGCGGCTGGCCCGCGTAGTCGAGCGCGCCGTAGGGATCGTCTTCGATGACCGGGAAGGGCGCGCGCTGCGCGAAGCGCGCGAGCGCCTCGCGGCGTTCGAGCGGCAGGCGGCGGCCGGTCGGGTTCTGGAAGTTCGGGATCGCGTAGAGCAGGCGCGCGTCGGCGGTGAGCTCGGGCGTGAGGCCTTCGGGCACGAGGCCCTGGTCGTCGGTGGGCACCTGCACGTAGCGCGGCTCGTAGAGCGAAAACGACTGCAGCGCGCCCAGATAAGTGGGCGTTTCCACGAGCACGGGGCTCGCGGGCGAGATGAGCACCTTGCCGAGCAGGTCGAGCGCCTGCTGCGAGCCCGTGGTGATGAGCACCTGCGAGGCGCGGATCTTCGCGCCGCCCACCGAGTAGCGCTCGGCGACCCATTCGCGCAGCGGCAGATAGCCTTCGGTCGCGCTGTACTGGAGCGCGCCCGTCGGGCTGTCGCGCAGGATGCGGTCGGCGGCCGCGCGCATTTCCTCGACCGGGAACGAGGCCGGCGCGGGCAGGCCGCCCGCGAACGAGATGACCTCGGGCCGTTCGGTGACCTTCAGGATTTCGCGAATCGCCGAGCTGGTCAGCTTGATCGCACGCTCGGACAGTTGCCACGCGGGGGCAGCCTTGAGATCGCTTTGGTCCATGGGGTCTCCTTGTTGAGGTCGGGCGGGCCGCACTGGCCCGGATTGAGGCGGCGCCGGCGCAAGGGGCGCGGACCGCCGAAAGCCTTTGATTATGACGCGAATCGCGCTCAGACGGCGCGCGCGGACACGGGCGTGCCGAGCGTGCGCAATCCCGATGGCGTTTCGAACTGCGCGACGAGCGCGGGCGCAGCGGCTTCTTCCACCGCGATCAGCGACGCCGCGCCGAGCCAGCTCACCTGCTCGCGCACGGTTTGCGCGTGGGGGTGGAAGCCCGTGAGCGACTTGAGGACGATGCCGGTGTCGGTGAGCGTCTGCGACGGATGGCGCGGCGTGTCCCACTGGATCAGCGAGGGCACGATGCCGTCGCCCGCGCGTTGCCAGGACGGGAACGCGCCGTCGAGCGGCACCGTGAGCTGCCAGCTCAGCTTGCCGCGCGTCATCGGCACGAGGTCGGCAATGCGCTGCGGATACTGGCCGCGCCAGCGTTCGAGACTTTTGGGCGGATCGACGCGCGCGACCCAGTGCGAGAGGTACGGCCCCGTTTCGAGGCGCGCCTGCACGGCGGGATCGTCGAGCGCGAAGAGGCGCGCGCGGCCGGCGGCGTGCGGGCTCGCGCCGGGGTCGATCGCGATCACCTCGAGGTAGATGCCGCCCCACAGCCCGAGCAGGCGGTTGTGGGTGCGCATGAGCGGATGCGCGCCGCCGCCCGCGGGCGCCACGCCCAGCGTATCGGCGACGTATTGCCCGCCTTCGTCGAGCGTGCGGGCGGAAACGACGAGATGATCGAGACGGAGCGGCGTGGCGGTCATAAAAATCGTCTGGAGAGCGGGGCGGACTGGCGCGCGTGGGGCCCACGGCGCACGGTGAGCGCCAGTCGCAACAGGAAGCACGAAAAGCGGCCGGAAGGACGGGAAGCCTGATGATGCATGCAGTGCGCGCATGATCGGCGCCTTACCGGTCCCTATGCGAAGAAATGTACCGGTATGGTGGCAGACAGTAACGGTACAATCGCTCCGATAGTGTTCGGTACAGTTGGAGCCGCCATGTCGTCCGTACCCCTTGTGTCCGTCCCCCTCGACCAGATCCCGGCGCCGCACGACGCGGCCACGACCACGCTCGTCGACCAGCTGGTCCAATGGGGCCGCCGCCGTATCGAAGAGCGCGTGTTCCGACCCGGCATGCGTATGCCGTCCATCCGCAAGCTCGCGCTCGACAAGGGCGTCTCGCGCTTCACGGTGGTGGAGGCCTACGAGCGCCTCGTCGCCCAAGGTTATCTCGATTCGCGGCGCGGCTCGGGCTTCTACGTGCGCGAGCGGCTCGCGGCCGTGACGCCGCTCGAGCGCCGTTCGACCGCGGCCGGCATCGACGCCAGCGGGAGCGCCGAACCCGCGCCGCCGCCCACCCTCGACGTGGTCTGGCTGCTGCGCAACATGCTCCATTCGTCGACGCATCCGGAAAAGGGGCCGGGGCTCGGCTACCTGCCCGCGCGCTGGCTCGACGGCGAGTTGCTGGCGGGCGCCATGCGTTCGCTCGGCCGCCAGAGCGGCGCGCAACTGCTCGGCTTCGGCTCGCCGCAAGGCTTCCTGCCGCTGCGCCAGCAGTTGCAGACGCGCCTTGCCGAGCTAGAGATCGGCGCGACGCCCGAGCAGATCGTGCTCGTCTCGGGCGTCACCCAGGCTATCGACCTGCTCGCGCGACTGTACGTGCAGCCCGGCGACACCGTCGTGGTGGGCGACCCCGCATGGTTCCAGATGTTCGGCCGCTTCGCTTCGCAAGGCGCGCGTCTCGTCGGCATGCCGTACACGCCCGAAGGGCCGGACCTCGACGCGCTAGAAGCGCTCGTGCAAACGTGGCGGCCGAAAATGCTCGTGATCAACTCGGTGCTGCAGAACCCCACCGGCACCTCGCTCACGGCCGCGCAGGCGTTTCGCATCCTGCGGCTCGCCGAGCAGTACGACTTCATCGTCGTCGAAGACGATATCTACGGCGATCTTTGCCCCACGGGCTATCCGGCCACGCGCCTCGCGAGCCTCGACCAGCTGCGCCGCGTGATCTACCTCGGCAGCTTTTCGAAGACGCTCGCGCCCAACCTGCGCGTGGGCTTCGTCGCGAGTGCGCTCGATGTGGCGCAGGCGGTCGCGGACCAGAAAATGCTCGTGGGCATGACGAGCCCCGAGCTCAACGAGCGCGTGCTCTTTCGCGTGCTGACCGAAGGCCACTACCGGCGCCACGTGGAGCGCCTGCGCGCGCGGCTGGACGCCGTGCGCGACAAGGCCGCGCGCCTCTTGGAGCGCGCGGGCTGCAAGCTCTTCATCGCGCCGGGCGCGGGCATGTTCCTGTGGGTCGACACCGGCGTGGACGCCGACGCGCTCACGGCCGCCGGCCACGAGGCGGGTTTCCTGCTCACGCCGGGGAGCCTGTTTTCGCCGCACCAGTCGCCCACCACGTGGATGCGCTTTAACATCGCGAACTGCGGCGACCCGGCGCTGCCGACGTTTCTCTCCGGCTACCTGGACGGCGCGGCCCGGCGGCCCTGATCCGGCGCTGCCCAAGCCGGGCGCGCCTGAGCCCGAGGGCGCCCGCAGCGCCCGAGCCCGGCGCCCTTGAAACCTGCGCAGCGCGTCCCCATATGCGCGAGCAATGCGCCGCGGGAGCCGGCTGGGCAGGAACCCGCGCGCCGCCAACCTTACTGATCTGATTGCAACGAACGAGGACCCCGACCATGGCACAAGAAACCATGAGCTTCCAGGCGGAAGTGAAACAGCTTCTGCATCTGATGATCCATTCGCTGTACAGCAACAAGGAAATCTTCCTGCGCGAGCTGGTCTCGAACGCATCGGACGCGGCCGACAAGCTGCGCTTCGAGGCGCTCGCGAACAGCGCGCTCTACGAAAACGATCCGAACTTGCGCATCCGCGTGGGCTTCGACAAGGCCGCGCGCACCGTCACCATCGACGACAACGGCATCGGCATGAGCCACGACGAAGCCGTGGCCAACCTCGGCACGATCGCGCGCTCGGGCACCAAGGAATTCTTCGGCAAGCTTTCGGGCGACCAGCAGAAGGACGCGGCGCTCATCGGCCAGTTCGGCGTGGGCTTCTACTCGGGCTTCATCGTCGCGGACAAGATCACGGTCGAAAGCCGCCGCGCGGGCCTGCCCACGAGCGAAGGCGTGCGCTGGGAAAGCGCGGGCGAGGGCGAATTCTCGGTCGACAAGATCGAGCGCGCGCAGCGCGGCACCACGATCACGCTGCATCTGCGCGAAGGCGAAGACGAGCTGCTCTCGGCGTGGAAGCTGAAGTCGATCATCCAGAAGTATTCGGATCACGTCGGCCTGCCCATCGAAATGAAGAAGGAAGAATGGGACGCGGAAAAGAGCGAGATGGTCACGAAGGACGAGTACGAGACCATCAACCAGGCGAGCGCGCTGTGGACGCGCGCGAAGAACGACATCAGCGACGAGCAGTATCAGCAGTTCTATCAGCACCTCGCGCACGATCACCAGAATCCGCTCGCATGGACGCATAACCGCGTCGAAGGCCGCAGCGAATACACGCAACTGCTCTACGTGCCGGCGCACGCGCCGTTCGACATGTGGAACCGCGACCACAAGAGCGGTCTGAAGCTCTACGTGAAGCGCGTCTTTATCATGGACGACGCCGAGCAACTGCTGCCGAACTACCTGCGCTTCGTGAAGGGCGTGGTCGATTCGAGCGATTTGCCTCTCAACGTCTCGCGCGAAATCCTCCAGGAAAGCCGCGACGTGAAGGCGATTCGCGACGGCGTGACCAAGCGCGTGCTTTCGATGCTCGAAGAAATGGCTTCGGCGCAAACCGATGCACAAGCGAAGGAAGAAGACAAGGCGAAGTTCGCGACCTTCTGGACCGAGTTCGGCCAGGTGCTCAAGGAAGGCGTGGGCGAAGATCATGGCAACAGCGAGCGCATCGCGAAGCTGCTGCGCTTTGCGTCGACGCACAACGCCACGAACGAGCAGACCGTCTCGCTCGCCGACTATGTCGCGCGCATGAAGCCCGAGCAGACGAAGATCTACTACGTGACCGCCGATACCTGGCAGGCCGCGAAGAATAGTCCGCACCTCGAAGTATTCCGCAAGAAGGGCGTGGAAGTGCTGCTGCTCACGGACCGCGTGGACGAGTGGATGCTCTCGTTCCTCAACGAATTCGACGGCAAGCCGCTCGCGAGCGTGGCGCGCGGCGACCTCGATCTGGGCGCGCTCAACGACGAGGAAAAGCAGCAGCAAGAGAAGGTGAGCGAAGCGCTCAAGCCGCTCGTGGAGCAGATGAAGGACGCGCTCAAGGACAAGGCCAAGGACGTGCGCCTCACGTTCCGCCTGACCGATTCGCCGAGCTGCCTCGTGGCCGACGAAGGCGACATGAGCGGCTATCTGCAGCGCATGCTCAAGGCCGCGGGCCAGCAGGCGCCGCAGATGCAGCCGATCCTCGAAGTCAATCCCGAGCATCCGCTCGTGAAGGCGCTGCGCACGGATAGCGCGGACTTCGGCGACTGGTGCCATCTGCTGTTCGATCAGGCGCTGCTGGCCGAAGGCGGTGCGCTTGAGGACCCGGCGAGCTTTGTGAAGCGGACGAATGCGTTGTTGCTGGGGCGGCCGGGTTAAGGCGGATGTCACCGCGCATGCTTCGCGTGTGCGCGGCGATTGCATCATCGATTCCCTTGCGGCCTTGAGCTGCAAGGGGATTTTCTTTATGGCTTCAATCGGCTCCGTTTAGCTTCGATGTGCGGCCGCCGGCGGATTGCAATGCACGCGGCCTATAATGCGCGCCATGCCCATCCGATTCGATGCCGCCGACGCGCACTGGCGCGTCGCGCCCCTCGCGGCCTTTAATGCCGATCAGAAAGACTGGCTCACGCGCGGTGGGTCGCTCACCGCGCATCTGCGCGCGCTCGGCCACGTCGTCGTGCGCGTGACGCGCGAAGCCGTCGATATGCCCTGGCCCGACGAATGCGCAGCGCTCGGCCTCGCGCCGCGCGAGCGCGCCTGGGTGCGCGAGATCGTGCTCGAAGTCGACGGCGTGCCGTTCGTGGCCGCGCACAGCGTCACGCCGCTCGTGGCGAGCCACGGTATCTGGCAGGCCATGCGCCGCCTGCGCACGCGTCCGCTGGCGGAATTGCTCTACACCGATAGCGGCGTCGCGCGCTCGGCGCTCGTGAGCCGGCGCGTGGGCGCGCGGCATCCGCTCCATGCGCTCGCCGCGCGCGAGACGCAGGCGCATGTGCCGCACGCGTTCGTGGCGCGCCGTTCGGTGTTCGAGCGCCACGGCGCGCCGCTGCTCGTGACCGAATGCATGCTGCCCGCGCTGTGGGCCCATCTCGCACGCGATGCGCAGCCGGCCTTGTCCGCGCATTCGGCGCGCGAGCGAGGGCCGCTCGGGCACACGGCCTCCCGCGCCTCTCATCCGTCCCAACAAGCGGTGCGCTGAGCGCCGTCGTCCAAGCCAGCGAGCCTTCGCCGATGAGCCTCAAGCGCTGCTTTGCCCCCGTCGTCGACGCGCATACGCGCGTGCTGATCCTCGGCAGCTTGCCGGGCGAGGCGTCGCTCGCGCATCAGCAGTATTACGCGCACAAGCAGAACAAGTTTTGGGCGCTTGTTGGTGATGTGATCGGGGCGGATCTCATCGCGATGGATTATTCGACTCGGCTCGAAACCTTGCTGCAACATCGCGTCGGCTTGTGGGACGTTGTTGCTGAGGCTCGACGTATCGGGAGCCTTGATAGCAGTATTCGCGATCATGCGCATAACGATCTGGTTGCGCTGGTCGATACGCTGCCGAATCTGGTCGCCATCGCGTTCAACGGCGGAACTGCGGAGAAGATCGGGATGCGCTCGCTTGATGAGACGGCAGGTCGATATCGGCTCATCCGGTTGCCCTCGAGCAGCCCGGCGTACGCGGCGGTGCCTTACGACGTGAAGCGGCGCGCCTGGGTGGCGCTGCGTCAGTGGTTGCAGATGTAGGTACGAGGTCCGGGACGCCTTCTTTTCTCAACGCGAACGAGCGATTTCGTGTCGAATACGTCGCTTGTTTCGAAAACTCCGGCTCAGTGATAATCGCTTTCGCGTTGGCGGCGCAGGGCGAGGATCGTCACCGTTTGATCGTCGTCGATTTCGAATAACGCAACATACTCCGATGCGCCGAACGGAATAACCGGTTCCCGCAAAAATGGCATTGACGAATGCGCTTTGCGGCAAGTAAATGGTGACGATTCCAGTGTCGCGATACCGGCAGCGATGGCCACAAGTGCGCGGGAAGTGAGTTCGACATCGGCGTCGTCGCGCTCGACAATGCAGCCATAAAGGTGATCCAGATCATCGGAAGCCGCCCGTGTGAACCGGACCGTATTCGTCATCGAGATTTTGCCCGCGTCGTGCGAAGGGCATCGAGCTGCCTTTCCAGTTTTGCCAGCACTTCGGAAGCGGGCAGGTAGTCGCCGGTGCGTAGAGCCGCATCGCGCGATGCGATGCCACGAGCAATGAACTCGCTCTGGTTGCGACGACGTTCGATGCCCTCGCGGATCGATTGCTCGAAGCCCGAGAGCGTTTCTTCCTCGCCCAGGACATTTTCGGCCGCGTCAAGGAGTTCCGGTTCGACCCGGATAGAGGGAATGGTGGCGGATTTCATGGCGTACCTCGATGCGTCGCAATTGCGATGCAATATCCTCCGGCTACCGGGTCAGTGCAAGTTGGCCATTCGGCCGGGGAAGCCATCGCATTCAACGGCGGCACCGCGGCGCGCATCGGCGAGCGCATTCTCGGGCCACACGCAAGGCGCTTTCGCATCCTGCGTCTGCCCTCCAGTAGTCCTGCCTATGCGTCGATGACTTTTGCCGCGAAGCTCGTGGCATGGCGCGCGCTGGGCGAGTTCGCCGGAGAACCGCGCGCCAGCGCACCCAAACGTAAACCCGCTGCAATCTCGCCACGCTAGCATGGTCTCGCGCCCGTCCGGGCGCATTCTCCTCGTCGCCGGGACACGAGACCATAGTGAACAAAAAACGCCCGTTCCTGATCGCTGTTCCCCTCGCGCTCGCATTGGCCGCCTGCGCATCCGACGACTTGTCGACGGTGGGGCCGCACGTGCGTCCTTCGCCACAGGAAGTGATGAACCGCTGTCTCGCGTTCGTCGCGACGCCGGGCTTCGCGCCGCCCACGGAAGCCAGCTTGAGTTCGTGGCAATGGCGGCGCTACGTGAGCTGCAAGCTCGGCGGCAACATGCTCGTGAATCCGAAGAAGGTGCCGCTCGATGCCGAAGCCGTTGTCTCGATCAGCGTCGCGTCCGATGGCTCGATCCGCTCCGTGAAGCTCCTGCACTCGACCGGGAATGACGACTACGACGAGTCCGTCGAGCATGCGATCGACGTGGCTTCGCCTTTGCCCGCGGTGCCGTTGCCGCTGCATATCGCGCGCATCGACATGCATTTTCATCCGGTGCGCGTGAATCCCATCGCCTTGAAAGCGGGGACGCCCGCGATCGGCGGCACGAACGCGGGCGTGGGTCTCTCCGACGAAAGCCATTGGCGCGTGCAGCATTGCAATGGCGTGGGCGGCGTGAGCGCATGCAATTGAAGCAGCGGAAGCCGGGCGGAACCCGTAAAACCGGGCCGACGCCTGCCGCATAAAACCGGCCCGATGCGCCGCCAATGCTATGCTCTCGGTCGCCCTCGCAGTGGCGATGGATTTCGCCTCTGCATCTGCTCCTCACAAGCAAGACATCTTCACATGACGACTCTCATCAAGCGCGCTTCGGCCGAAGCGCGCGCATTCAGCAAGACGCGCAGCAAGACCCGCAGCAACGCCGCCTCGAAGCAGGCCGACGCCGATCTGGACAACGCGCCGGTCATCGAGGCGCCGCGCAAGCCGCGCTTTGCGCCCGTGACGTTCTCGGAAGAGGGCGGCGTGCGCTATCTGCACTTCGGCACCGAGTGGGTACAGGGCGCGATGCGTCTGTCCAAGCCGCAGCACATCGAGCTCGAATACGCGCAGCAGATGATGGCCTGGCTGTTGTTCCTCGCCGCGCCTGCGCGCATCGTGCAACTGGGTCTCGGCGCCGCGTCGCTGACCAAGTTCGCGCATCGCTATCTGCGTCCCGCGAAGGTCGAGGCGATCGAGCTGAACCCGGCGGTCGTGGTGGCCGCGCGCACGATGTTCGAGCTGCCGCACGACGACGCGCGTCTCGCCGTGCGCGAGCTCGATGCGTGGGACTTCGTGCACGACCGCGCCAATCACGGCACGATCGGCGCGCTGCAAATCGATGTCTACGACGCGACCGCGCGCGGTCCGGTGCTCGACAGCGTGGCGTTCTATCGCGCGGCGCGCGCGTGCCTCGCCGATGCGGGCGTCGCGACCATCAATCTGTTCGGCGATCATCCGAGCTATGTGCGCAACATGAAGCGCCTGAAGGAGGCCTTCGACGGCCGCGTGATCGCGCTGCCCGAAGTGCACGACGGCAATCGCATTGCGCTGGCGTTCTCGGGTCCGGCGCTCGAGGTGAGCTGGGCGGCGCTCGACAAGCGCGCGCGCCTGCTGGAAAGCAAGCTCGGCTTGCCGGCGCATCAATGGGTGAAGGCGCTGCGCGCGTCGGACGCCGAAAACGGCAAGAGCGGAGAAACGTTCGCTATCTGACGGTTGCGGACTGTGCCCAGCGCCGCGAGGCGTGGCGCACGTCGGCGCATCGAGGCATCGGCAGAGGCCGGACGTGTACAAGGAAAAGCCGGCCCCATGACAAGTGGGGCCGGTTTTTTTACGCTTCGAACCACGAAGCTTTCTAACGGCTGACAGTTTCACGTCAAGCGCGCTGGCACTGTGTCTTGACAACCTCATCTAAATTGGGGTCCGCCCTTCTTGACCCGCCGCCGCGGCGTCGCTACTCTTTTCTGCGCTTTCGGGGACCTTGCGAGGCACGATCTCGCAGGCCAGGAGCCGCTTCATATCGGGCGGTGGACCGTTTCAAAACCCCCATAACTACATAAGTAACAAGGAGACGTCATGGCTCACGACGCCGACGCCAACAAGGCCAGCAAGCACTGGCTGTGGCTGTTGCTCTTGCCCTGGATCGCCATGATCTGGGTGCCGTCGTACAACAAGGTCGAGCCCACGCTGTGGGACTTCCCCTATTTCTACTGGTATCAATTGCTCTGGGTGCTGATCAGCGCCGTTATCACCGCGCTCGTCTACTTCAAGACCAAGGGCCGCTCGACGGGCGCCGGCAAGGCGGGAGGTGCGCAATGAACGTCGTCGCAACCTTCGTCTTCGTCCTGCTCTTCATCGGCGTCACGATCGTCGGCTTTCTCGCCGCGCACTGGCGCAAGGGCGATCTCGCCCATCTCGACGAGTGGGGTCTCGGCGGCCGGCGCTTCGGCACCGTCGTCACGTGGTTCCTGCTCGGCGGCGACCTCTATACGGCGTACACCTTCGTGGCGGTGCCGGCGCTCGTGTTCGGTGCGGGCGCAACGGGCTTCTTCGCGCTGCCCTATACGATCCTGATCTATCCGTTTGCGTTCGTGGTGTTCCCGAAGCTCTGGGCCATCGCCAAGCGTCACCGCTACGTCACCTCGGCCGACTTCGTTAGCGCGCGCTATGGCAGCCGCATGCTCGCGCTCGCCATCGCGGTCACCGGCATCGTCGCGACCATGCCGTACATCGCGCTGCAGCTCGTGGGTATCGAGGTGGTGATCGGCGCGCTCGGCTTCAATACGACGGGCTTCGTCGGCGACCTGCCGCTCATCATCGCGTTCGCGATCCTCGCGGCCTACACGTACACCTCGGGTCTGCGCGCGCCGGCCATGATCGCGGTGGTGAAGGACGTGCTCATCTACGTCACGATCATCGTGGCCATGATCGTGATTCCCGCGCAACTGGGCGGCTTCGGTCATATCTTCAGCGCGGTGCCGCCGGCCAAGCTGCTGCTCAAGGCCCCGGATGCGTCGAGCCTGAACGGCTATAGCGCCTATGCGACCCTCGCGGTGGGCTCGGCGCTCGCGCTGTTCCTGTATCCGCACTCGGTCACGGCGATTCTCTCGTCGTCGTCGGGCAACACCATCCGCCGCAACATGGCGATGCTGCCCGCGTACTCGCTCGTGCTCGGCCTGCTCGCGCTGCTCGGCTACATGGCGCTCGCCTCGGGCGTGAAGGACATGCCGCAGTACGCGCCGTACTTCAAGGCCTTCGGCCCGAACTTCGCGGTGCCGGCGCTGTTCCTGCAGTACTTCCCGTCGTGGTTCGTGGGCGTGGCGTTCGCGGCCATCGGCATCGGCGCGCTGGTGCCGGCGGCGATCATGTCGATCGCGGCGGCGAACCTCTATACGCGCAACATCCACAAGGAGTTCATCAACCGCGGCATGAATCACGAACAGGAGACCAACATCGCCAAGCTGGTCTCGCTGATCGTGAAGGTGGGCGCCGTGGCGTTCATCCTGGGCCTGCCGCTCACGTACGCGATCCAGCTGCAACTGCTCGGCGGTATCTGGATCATCCAGACGCTGCCCGCGATCGTGCTCGGCCTCTACACGCGCATGCTCGACTGGCGCGGCCTGCTGCTCGGCTGGGCGGTGGGCATTGCCACCGGCACGTGGATGGCCATCTCGCTGCACCTCAAGGGCTCGATTTTCGTCGTGCATCTGTTCGGGATGGACGTGCCGGGCTATGCGGCGGTGTGGTCGCTGATCGTGAACCTCGTGGTCTCGGTGGTGGTTTCGCTGCTCGTGCACCTGGTCGGCATGCAAAAGGGCGAGGACCGTACGCGCCCCGAGGACTATCTCGACCCGGTCGAAGGCTGACCGGGTGCGCGCCGGGGGCCGGGCTCGAGCCTGGGTCCCGTGCGCGCCGCCTCGTTTCCACGCAATGCCCGCAACGTCATGGTTGCGGGCATTTGTTTTTCTGGTGCACGATGCTCGCAGGGACGACCTCTGCGGAGACGTCGTTCGCGGTTCCTCGCCGCTTTTTCGTCGATTTTCCGCCCACTTGCGTCACGTCCAGCAGGCTTCGAGCGCGCCATGGCTTCGTCCGACCACGACACCGAAACCGACTCCGAATCCGCCGCCGCAGCAGCAGCCGCGACCGGCGATGCGTTGCGCCAGGACGCGAACACCGCCGGCCGCCGCAGGCCCGTGCGCCGGCGCTCGCGCGCGGCGCGCATCTGGCGCTCGCTCACGTCGCCGTTTTATCGCTACCGCAATGCCGGGATCATCCACGGCGTGCGCGTGGGGCTCGCGATGCTCGTGTCGATCCTCGCCACCACGGGCATCGACGTTCCGCACGGCATCTGGGCGTCGGTCACGCTGCTCGTGGTGATCGGCGGGCTCCAGCACCACGGCAACATCCGCAAGAAGGCCGCCGAGCGGGCGCTCGGCACCGTGCTCGGCGCGCTGATCGGCCTGACGCTCATCGTCGTGCAGGCGGTGACGGGCCTCACGTGGCTCACCTACCTGCTCATGGCGATCGTCGCGGCCGTCTGCAGCTATTACGCGATCGGCAAGGCGGGCTACGTGCCGCTCCTCACGGCCATCACGATGTGCATCGTCGCGGGCCACGGCGATAACCTCATCGACACGGGTCTGTGGCGCACGCTCAACGTGATGATCGGCATCGTGATCGCGCTGGCGTTTTCGTTCGCGCTGCCGCTGCACGCGACCTATTCGTGGCGCTACCGGCTCGCCGACAATCTGCGCGAGATCGCGCGCGTCTACGCCCAGGTGGTGAGCGGCGCGCACGTAAGCACCGATGCGCAGGTGGAGACCTTCCGGCGCCTGAACGCGCGGCTCGTGCAACTGCGCGGCCTGATGCCTTCGGTGGCTAAGGAGATCGACGTGCCGCTCGCGCGGCTCGAGCAGGTGCAGCGTCTGCACCGCTCGCTGCTGAGTTCGCTGGAGATGATGTCGACGGGACTCGGGAACTACGAGCAGCAGCTTGTGCGCGTGGCCTTCGCGGGGCGCAGCGCATCCGTGCGCGAAGCGCTGCTGGCGACGGCGCGGGCGCTGCGTTTTGGCGGCACGCGGCATCCGGAGGCGGCCGCGCGCGCGTTGCGCTCGGGGGCGCTCGAGGCGGCTTCGGGCGGGGCGGGGGGCTTGGCCGGATCGGGCGTCGCACCGGACCTGGCGCCCGAGGCGACGCAAACAGGTGTGTCAACGGGCGTCCCCGGCACGGCGCCGCTGGAGCCGGGTGCCGCACCGCTCGCGCCGGAAATGCAGGGGCCGTACTGGCTCGAACAGCGCTTCGAGGAGCAGGTGGGGCAACTGCGTGCCCTGCTCCTCGAAACCGAGCCCAGATGGAACATCGAACGCGCCCACATGCACCGCATGGTGTGACGCGCGCCTGGGCGCTGCGTGGGAGCGTTCTCGCGCCGTTCAGGCGGCGGGATTGTCGTGCGGCGCGCTGACCATCCACGGCACGCCGAACTTGTCGGTCAGCATGCCGAAGCCGGGCGACCAGAAGGTCTTCTGGAACGGCATCGTCACCTGCCCGCCCTTGGCGAGCGCGTCGAAGTGGCGCCGTGCGGCGGCGGCGTCGGTTCCCGTGAGCGAGACGCTAAAACCGGCGAACTTGTCGTTCTGCGTCATGCACCCGCCATCGGACATCAAGATTTGCGCGTCGCCGATCTGGAGCGTGGCGTGCATGATTTTTTCGGCGAATTCGGGCGGCATTGGGCCCTCCGGGTCGGGCGGCGCCTCCTTGAAGCGCATCCTGAACAGCTCCTGCGCGCCGAGCGCCTCGCGGTAGAACGCGATCGCTTCTTCGCAGTTGCCGTTGTAGAACAGATAGGGCTGGATTTGCATCGTCAATTTCCTTGCGGACTGGATCGCCGGGCGATCCCACGGTGGGCGATCCCGGGATGGCCGGTCCCATGAAGCCATGCCGCGCGGACTGGATGACGCTGCGCGGCAGGGCGGGGCCGGGATGGCGCGGCATAGGGCGCCGCTGCACTGATTCTAGGCGCTCCGGATGTCCAAATGCCTGTTTCGCGGGCCCGTGTCACCAGGGTTTGCGAGTGCGCAGACGGGAATGGAGTATGCGCGGCGGGGCGCCGCGAACGGGATCGTGCGCCCACCCGGCGCGGCATGCAAAAAGGGCCGCACAGGATGCCTGTGCGGCCCGACGGCGGCTCAATGAAGACTCAACGAAGGCTCAGTGGCCGCTCGATGGCGGCATCGCGATTAACGCGCGCGCAGTTCCTCGATCATCTTTTCGAGCTTGATCGCATCGGCGGCGAACGCGCGGATGCCTTCCGCGAGCTTCTCCGTCGCCATCGCGTCTTCGTTCATCTGGAAGCGGAACGACGGCTCGTCCACGGCCACGCACTCGATCTGCGCGTCCTTGAACGCTTCGGGCGAGAGCTTGCGCTCGACCTTGTCGGTGCTGTCGTGCAGCTTTTGCAGCAGGTCCGGGCTGATCGTGAGCAGGTCGCAGCCGGCCAGCTCGACGATCTGGCTCGTGTTGCGGAAGCTCGCGCCCATCACCTCGGTCTTGTAGCCGAACTTCTTGTAGTACGCGTAGATCTTGCGCACCGACTGCACGCCCGGATCGTTCGCGCCGCCATCCTTCGCATCGTCCCAGTCGGCGCCCTTGGCCTTCTTGTACCAGTCGTAGATGCGGCCGACGAACGGCGAGATGAGCTGCGCGCCCGCTTCGGCGCACGCGGCGGCCTGCGCGAGCGAGAACAGCAGCGTCATGTTGCAGCGGATGCCGTCCTTTTGCAGCACCTCGGCCGCGCGGATGCCTTCCCACGTGGACGCGAGCTTGATCAGCACGCGCTCGCGCGCGATGCCGGCCTGCTTGTAGAGGTCGATGATGTGATGCGCCTTGTCGATCGACTTCTTCGTGTCGAACGAGAGGCGCGCATCCACTTCGGTCGAGACGCGGCCCGGAATGATCTTGAGGATCTCGGTGCCGAAGGCGACCAGCAGGTGGTCGATGATCGATTCGACCGATTCGCTCGCATGATCGCGCACGGTTTTTTCGAGCAGCGGCCGGTACTCGGCCTTCTGCACGGCCTTGAGGATCAGCGACGGATTCGTGGTCGCGTCCTGCGGCTTGTACTGGACGAACTGCTGGAAGTCGCCCGTATCGGCGACGACGGTGGTGTACTGCTTGAGCTGATCGAGTGCGGTAGTCATGTCAGGCCTTGTGGGCGCATGCGCGCCGGCGTTGGTAGGAGTTGAACGGCCTCGCGCCCCGGAGCTGCGGGCTCCTGGCGCGAAGGGCGGAACGCGAAATGCAGAACGCCTGAAACGCCTGCACACCCGCAATACGTCACCGTAACGGCGCATGACGGGGCGCTGCGTCGCCGTCCCTGGCACGGTCATCCGCGAGTGCGGGGACGGAGCGCGATGCCGTGCCGGCGGGCACGGCGTACGCCACCATTTTATGGCGGATCGGGTGGCGGTGCGATGACGTGCGCGTCCGGGATGCGTCTCGCATGCGTTCGGGCATGCATCAGGCACGTCTCAGGCACGCGCCAAGGCGCCGCGCGGGTCGGCTCTGCAGGCGTTGCCGACGACTGCGCAAGTGCAGTGCCGCGCGACGGCCCTCCAGGTCTCACGCGCGCCGCGCGTTCAGGATCACCTGCGTGATCACCCCCGCCACGAGCCCCCAGAACGCCGCGCCGATGGAAAGCAGCGTGAGCCCCGAAGCCGTCACCATGAAGGTCACGAGCGCGGCTTCGCGCTCCTTCGGGTTCTGCATGGCGTTGGTGAGACCGCTCATGATCGAGCCGAACAGCGCGAGCGCCGCGATGGAGACCACGAGCGCCTGCGGAAACGCCGCGAACAGCGCCGCGATGGTGGCCCCGAAGATGCCCGCGATCAGATAGAAAATGCCGCACCAGACGGCCGCCATATAGCGCTTCGCGCGGTCTTCATGGGCGTGCGGGCCGGTGCAGATCGCCGCGGTGATGGCCGCGAGATTGATGCCGTGCGAGCCGAACGGCGCGAGTATGAGCGAGGCGATGCCGGTCGTGGCGATGAGCGGCGACGAGGGCGTGCTGTAGCCGTCGGCGCGCAGCACGGCGATGCCGGGCACGTTCTGCGAGGCCATCGCCACGACGAACAGTGGAATGCCGATGCTCACGATCGCCGAAACGGAGAACGCCGGCATCGTGAACACGGGCTTCGCGACGGCCACGCGGAAGTGGCTGAAGTCGAGCAGCCCGAGCGCGGCGGCCGCGGCCACGCCCACCACGAGCGTGCCGACGATCGCGTAGCGCGGCACCCAGCGCTTCATCAGCAGGTAGGCGAAGAACATCGTGAGCACGAGCGGCGTCTGCACCTGCGCGGCGTGGAAGATCTCGATGCCGATCTCGAACAGGATGCCCGCGAGCAGCGCCGCCGCGATACCGGCGGGCACGCGCTTCATCAGCGCATCGAACCAGCCGGTCACACCCACGGCCGTGAGCAGCAGCGCGCAGACGAGATAGGCGCCGATGGCCTCGGCATAGGGCACGTGCGGCAGCGAGCCGATCAGGAGCGCCGCGCCCGGCGTCGACCAGGCGATCACGGTGGGGGCGCGGTACCAGAGCGACAGCCCGATGGTGGTGAGGCCCATGCCGATCGAGAGCGACCAGATCCATGATGAGATTTGCGCCGGGGAAAGATGCGCGGCCTGGCCGGCCTGGAACATCAGCACGAGCGAGCTCGTGTAGCCGGTCATCATCGCGACGAAGCCCGCGACGATCGTGGCCACCGACGTATCGGCGAAGGGCCGCAGCGGTCCGGGCCGGAACGTCGATGGCAGGTCCGGGGACGAAGGCGCGTTCATGCAGGAAATCTCCTCGTTTTATGGTTGTGTGCGCAACGGTCTCGCCATGCGCCTCGCGGTACGGTGCCGCTATTTGCTCAATACGCGCATGGCCGTTTCGAGCCCCGCGACGGTGAGCGGATACATGCGATGCCCGAGTATCTCGCGGATGATCGACACCGACTGGCGATACTCCCATAGCCGCTCGGGCTCGGGGTTGAGCCACGCGAAATGCGGGAACTGGTCGGCGAGACGCCGCAGCCATACGGCGCCGGCCTCGGGGTTGTTGTACTCGACCGAGCCGCCCGGCTGCAGCACCTCGTAGGGGCTCATGGTCGCGTCGCCCACGAAAATGAGCTTGTAGTCGGGCGTGAACTTGTGCAGCAGGTCCCAGGTGGGCGTGCGCTCGGCGTGACGGCGGCGGTTGTTCTTCCACAGATAGTCGTAGACGCAGTTGTGGAAGTAGTAGAACTCGAGGTGCTTGAACTCGGCCTTCGCTGCCGAAAAGAGTTCTTCGGTGCGCTTGATGTGATCGTCCATCGAGCCGCCCACGTCGAGCAGCATCAGCACCTTCACGTTGTTGTGGCGCTCCGGGACCATCTTGATGTCGAGCCAGCCCGCGTTCGCGGCCGTGCTGCGGATGGTATCCGTGAGGTCGAGCTCTTCGGCCGCGCCTTCGCGCGCGAAGCGGCGCAGGCGCCGCAGCGCCACCTTGATGTTGCGCGTGCCGATCTCGACCTGGTCGTCGTAGTCGCGGTATGCACGCGCGTCCCAGACCTTCACCGCGCTGCGCTGGCCGCCTTCGCCGCCGATGCGGATGCCCTCGGGGTTATAGCCGCCGTTGCCGAACGGCGAGGTGCCGCCCGTGCCGATCCACTTGCTGCCGCCTTCGTGGCGCTCCTTCTGCTCCTCGAACAGCTCCTTGAGGCGCTCCATGAGCTTGTCGAGGCCGCCCATCGCCTCGATCTGCGCGCGCTGCTCGGGCGTGAAGTCGCGTTCGAGCTTCTTCTTGAGCCAGTCTTCGGGAATCTCGAAGGCCAGTTCGGACTTCTTCTCGATGCCGCGAAAGTACGCGCCGAACGCCTGATCGAAGCGGTCGAAATACTGCTCGTCCTTCACGAGCGTCATGCGCGCGAGGTAGTAGAAGTCGTCGAGCGAGGGCGCGATCACGCGCTCCTTGAGCGCTTCGACGAGCGTGAGGTACTCCTTCACGGAGACCGGCAGCTTCGCGTCTCGCAGCGTGTAAAAGAAGTCGATCAGCATGCGGATTCTCCGGCCTTGCGAGCTTGCCCCGCGCCTGGCGGTGGTCTTAGCGGTTGTGGCGGTTCATGTAGATGAGCCGCTCGAAGAGGGTCATGTCCTGCTCGTTCTTGAGCAGCGCGCCGGCGAGCGGCGGCATGGACTTCGAACCATCGGCCGCGCGCAGGGCGTCGGGCGGAATGTCTTCGGCGAGCAGCAGCTTGAGCCAGTCGAGCAGCTCGGAAGTCGACGGCTTCTTCTTCAGGCCCGCCACGTTGCGCAGCTCGAAGAAGCTTTCCATCGCCGCGTTGAGCAGATCGCGGCGGATGCCGGGGTAATGCACCTCGACGATGCGCTGCATCGTGGCCGGATCGGGGAAGCTGATGTAGTGGAAGAAGCAGCGGCGCAGGAAGGCGTCGGGCAGTTCCTTCTCGTTGTTCGACGTGATGATGACGAGCGGGCGCTGCTTCGCCTTCACGAGCTCGCGCGTCTCGTACACGTAGAACTCCATGCGGTCGAGCTCGCGCAGCAGGTCGTTGGGGAATTCGATGTCGGCCTTGTCGATCTCGTCGATCAGCAGCACGCTTTGCTGCTCCGACTCGAACGCCTGCCACAGCACGCCCTTCACGATGTAGTTGCCGATGTCCTTCACGCGCTCGTCGCCGAGCTGCGAGTCGCGCAGGCGCGAGACCGCGTCGTACTCGTAGAGGCCTTGCTGCGCCTTCGTGGTGGACTTGATGTGCCACTGCATGAGCGGCATGTCGAGCGCCGCCGCCACTTCCTCGGCGAGCATGGTCTTGCCGGTGCCGGGCTCGCCCTTGATGAGCAGCGGCCGTTTGAGGGTGATCGCGGCGTTGACCGCGAGCTTGAGGTCGTCGGTGGCGACATACTGCGAAGAGCCTTCGAAACGCGTGGCGCGCATGATCAACCGCTCGCTAAAAAAATCCCAGTATAAGTCAGAAGGGGTGTTGGGTCCGGGGGGGCTCGCGTATCGTTGGGTCCGCCCGATGCGGCACCTGTTTGTGGCTCGCGCCTGATGGGCGAGACGCATCAGGGATGACCCGCACGCCCCCACGCCGGACCGCCCGCGAATTTTCCATTCACGCCCGAGCCCCGTCCGGCGGGCCTGAGCGGGCGCCATGCGGGCGGCAGCCCGGTGGACGTGTGGCGGGGCGTCGCGGTATACTCGGACCGATTTTTTTCGGCCTGCACGGCGACCCAAAAGTAAAACAGCAGTAATGCGGCGCAGGCCGTGGCCTGCGGTTCGGGCGTTCGAATCCCCTCAAGCCAGGTTGGATGCTATGAAAAAAATTGTCGGCAAGCACGTCATGTTCGGAGCATTGACAGTGCTGGCGGGCTTCGCGGCCACGGCACACGCGGATGTCGTGGGCAACGCGAAGGCAGGGCAGGGCAAGGTTGCGATGTGTATCGGCTGTCATGGTATTCCCGACTACCGCACCGCCTATCCCGAGGTCTATCACGTGCCAATCCTGGGCGGCCAGAACGCGCAGTACATCGAAAACGCGTTGCACGGCTACAAGAAGGGCGACCGCCACTTCGGGACGATGCATGCGATCGCGTCGTCGCTGTCCGACCAGGACATCGCCGATATCGCGGCGTACTACTCGTCGCAGACGGCCGCCACGAAAAACAATCCCGAGAAGTAACCGGCACGGGACAGGAGAATCCATGAACAAGCCCTACACGGCCGAGCACACGTCTGCCCGCCGCGGCGGCATTGCTGCCCGCGCCTCGCTTCTCAAGACCGCTCTCGCGGTTTGCGCCACCGCAACGCTCGCGCTGGCCCTGCAGCCGGCGCAGGCCGCCGACGCCTCCAACGGCAAGGTGCTCGCCGACAGCCACAACTGCGCGGCCTGCCACGGCGTGAACCTGAACAAGCCGGTGAGCCCCGAGTATCCGAAGCTGGCGGGCCAGCACGCCGACTACGTCTACTGGGCGCTGCGCCAGTACCAGATGGGCACGGGCAACCCGAACTTCGGCCGCAGCAATCCGATCATGCAGGCGCAGGTGCAGAGCCTCTCGGAGCGCGATCTGAAGGATCTGGCCGCCTACGTCGAATCGCTCAAGGGCGATCTGGTCGAGAAAAAATAAGCGCGGAGCGGGCGTCATGCGATATGCATGATGCTGTGCACGAGTTGCGCGCGGATGCGAAACACCCCGTGTGAGATGCGTAGAGGCGTCTCACACGGGGTGTTTTTTCATGGCCTTTTCCCGTTTCTCAGTGGGGACCCGGCCGGAATTCAGTCGCGCGAGGCGCGCCGTTCGATGCGGGCGAGGTAAGCGTCGGTGTCGGGCGGCGTATTGGTGCGCTGGGCTTCCCAGATCGTCTCGCCGAGACATTCCATGATGGCGTGCTGCGCGTCGTGCGTGGAGCCCAGTCGCGCCGCGAGCCGCTCGTGCGCCGCGCGGATGCCCGGCGGCTGGTCGATCGAGAGCTGCTCACTGATCGCGAGATGCATCGACAGATGCAAAAAGGGATTGCTCTGGCCGCGCTCGGGCGAGTAGTCCTCGGCGGCGGCCGCTTCGGCGTCGGCGAGCTGTGCGTGGTACTCGGGATGCTCGACGATCCAGTCGGCGGCCATCGCTTCGAGCGGCGTGAGGATTTCGCCCGCGCGCTGCTTGCGCCAGGTCTCGGTGAAAAAGCGGCGGACTTCGTCGCGGCTGGGATTGAACATCGTGTCGTGCTTGAAACGTGCGGTGAAAAGGGCTCGGTAGCGAGCGCCTGAAGCGCTGCGAATCCGCCTGACGCGGCGGCTCAAGCCGCAATTTTACGCCGATGCCTTGATGCCGATGCATGCGCCCCGCGCCGGGGCGCCGGCGGGCCTCGTCAGAGCTCGGGCGGCGGCGTCTTCGGCTTGAATTCGCAGAGCGGCTCGATCACGCAATGCCAGCATTCCGGGCGGCGCGCCTTGCACACGTAGCGCCCATGCAGGATCAGCCAGTGATGCGCGTCCTGGCGGAATTCGGCCGGCGTGACCTTTTCCAGCGCCGTTTCCACGGCCTTCACGTCCTTGCCGGGCGCGAGACCGGTGCGGTTGGCGACGCGGAAGATGTGCGTGTCCACGGCGATGGTCGGGTGGCCGAACGCCGTGTTGAGCACCACGTTCGCGGTCTTGCGTCCGACGCCGGGCAGGGCTTCGAGCGCCTCGCGCGTCTGCGGGACTTCGCCGCCGTGCTGCTCGATCAGGATCTTGCAGGTGGCGATGACGTTCTTCGCCTTGGTGCGATAGAGGCCGATCGTCCTGATGTAGTCGGCGACGCCTTCCTCGCCCAGCGCGAGCACCGCCTCGGGCGTGTTGGCGACCGGAAACATCTTGCGCATGGCCTTGTTCACCGAGACGTCGGTGGCCTGGGCGGAGAGCATCACGGCGATCAGGAGTTCGAAGGGTGTCGTGAACTCCAGCTCGGTCGTCGGGTGCGGATCGAGGCTCTGGAAGGTTTCGTAGATGGCGCGGCGCTTGGTGGCGTTCATGACTGGTATGCGAGGGCCGTCCGCTCGAGGCGGCTCATGCGGGTTTGTCGTCGTGCGGAGGGTTGTCGTGTTCGCTGCGCTCGTTCTGGCCGCTGTTTTGTGCGGGCGGCTCGGGCGTGGCGGAAGGCGCTGCGGCGGGCGTAGCGGTGCCAGCGGTCTTGCCCGCGGCTTGCGCCGGAGCACCCGCATCGTCGCCGATACCGAGACGTTTGCGGCGAGCCTCGGCGGCATCGATTTGCGCCTGCACGTCGGCGCTCACGTGCTCGGTATTGCGCGGGGCAACGCCGTGCTCGGCCAGCTCCGCTTTCTTGCGCCGCGCACGTTCGAGCGCGGCCTGGATGATCGCTTTCTTCTTCGCTTCGGCATCGTCGGTGCTCGCAGGCGCGCTGGCCGGCGCATCGGGCACGGTGCTCGCAGCGGTTGAACCACCGGAAGCGGCCGCTCCCGCAGGCGCTGCAGCGGCGCGGCGCGCAGCAGCGCGCGCTTCGGCTGCGTTGCGCTCGGCGGCGAGCCGCGCCTGGCGGCGGTCGTGACGCACGCGGGCTTCATCGGCCTGCTGCTGGCTCCAGGCGTCCCAGCCCGTTGCGTTGCCGGTCACCGGAATCATCGCGATGCAGTCCACGGGGCACGGCGCGACGCACAGATCGCAGCCCGTGCACTGATCCTTGACGATGGTGTGCATCTGCTTGGGCGCACCGACGATCGCATCGACCGGGCACGCCTGCATGCACAGCGTGCAGCCGATGCACAACTGCTCGTCGATGAAGGCCACGGGGCGCGGCCGCTCGACGCCGTTCACGGGATTGATGGGGATCACCGGTTTGCCGAGCAGCCTGGCAAGGCGTGCGACGCCTTCGGCGCCACCGGGCGGGCACTGGTTGTAATTCGCGGTGCCGGCGGCGACGGCTTCGGCATAAGGCCAGCAGCCGTCGTAGCCGCACTTGGTGCATTGAGTCTGGGGCAGCAGATCTTCGATGCGATCTGCGAGTGTTCTGGAATCGTTCACGGTTGCGATTTCTGGGCGGGCCCGCCGGGCCTGGTCCGATGTCGCGCGTTTGACGAGAGCGGGTCTGGCCGGGCGGCGGCGTGGACAGGCGACGGACTGCGGGAGCGCAACGTCTGCGGGGCGCACGCACGCGTGCCAAAGCCCGCATTATCGCCGATTTCCCGCATTGCCATCGGCGGGGCATGTGCCATAATCAAAGCGCTTAATTCGAATGGCTGCGCGAGTGTTTGCACGCATGCGCGAGGCATCGGATCGAGTCCGCAGGACGGCGTCAAATACGCAGCGTCGGGCGAGGGGTCAAGACGACTGCAAACAAAGAAAGACCGGGAAGCGAAGGGTGTCAGTCCATTAACCCGGCGCGCTCCATGCCACGCTGCCGCAAGATGGGCTTGGAGAGGCCCGGCAGCGCAAAGTGGAAAGCCGCGCGCCTATTGAGCGATCCTGCCACCATGAATCAGACGAAAATCAAAAGAGATCCTGAAGGCACGCGCCGCCGCATCCTGCTTGCCGCAGCGGAAGAATTCGCGAGCGGCGGCCTGTTCGGCGCCCGCGTCGACCAGATCGCGCGCCGCGCGGAAACCAACGAGCGCATGCTCTACTACTACTTCGGCAGCAAGGAGCAGTTGTTCACTGCCGTGCTGGAGCACGCATTCGGCGCATTGAACGAGGCCGAACGCGCACTCGATCTCGCCGGGCTCGCACCAGTCGAGGCGATCACGCGGCTCGCGCATTTCGTCTGGGATTACTACCGCGATCATCCCGATCTCCTGCGGCTCGTGAACAACGAGAACCTGCACGAGGCGCGCTATATGGGCAAGTCCACGCGCATTCACGAGATGGTTTCGCCGATCGTCGCCACGCTCGGCTCCATTCTTGCGCGCGGCGAGGCCGCGGGGCTCTTTCGCGCGAACATCGATCCGCTGCGCCTCTATGTGACGCTCTCGGGCATGGGCTACTACATCGTGTCCAATCGCTACACGCTCAACGCCACGCTCGGACGCGACTTCAGCACGAGCGCCGAGCGCGCCGAGATCATCCAGCTCAACACCGAGATGCTGCTCGCGTTTCTGATGCGCAAATAAGGCGCTAACGATGCGCAACCGGGCACGCAACTAAAGTGCTGCAAATGAAAAACGCCGCGCCCTGTTCGATCAGGGCGCGGCGTTTGATATCGTGCTTCGATTACCGCTTCGAGATTCTTTAGCACCCGAAAGCGTCGTTGCCCGTCAGGCCACGGCGCTTTCTTTTGCGTTCTGCTTCGCGCGTTGATGCTGGCGGATGAAGTCGCGCAGTTGCGGATAGATGATCGTGCGCCAGCGGCGGCCCGAGAAAATACCGTAATGGCCGCACTTTTCCGCGGTCAGATGATGCTTCTCGTGCTCCGGGATGCCCGTGCACAGATCGTGCGCGGCGCGCGTCTGGCCGGAGCCCGAGATGTCGTCGAGTTCGCCTTCGATCGTGAAGAGCGCCGTCTCGCGGATGTCCTGCGGACGCACGCGCTCACCGGCGACGTCCCACGTGCCCTCGGCGAGGCTGAACTCCTGGAACACCGTGCGGATGGTCTCGAGGTAATACTCGGCGGCCATGTCGAGCACCGCGTTGTATTCGTCGTAGAAGCGGCGATGTGCTTCGGCATCCTCTTCGTCGCCGCGCAGGAGGCTTTTGTAGAAGTCCCAGTGCGCGGTGGTGTGGCGGCCCGGATTCATCGCGACGAAGCCTGCGTGCTGCAGGAAGCCCGGATAGACCGCGCGCCCTTCGCCCGGATAGTTGGCGGGCACCGTGTGAATCACGTTGTTCGCGAACCATTCCATCGAATGCTCGGTGGCGAGCGAGTTGACCGCCGTGGGGCAGCGGCGCGCGTCGATCGGGCCGCCCATCATCGTCATGGTGAGCGGGGTGGGCTCGCCGCGGCTCGCCATCAGCGAGATGGCCGCGAGCACCGGCACCGTGGGCTGGCACACCGAGAGCACGTGCAGGTTCTTCGCGCCGATATGGCGGATGAATTCCTGGATGTACGCGATGTAGTCGTCCAGATGGAACGGACCGGCTTCGAGCGGGACCATGCGCGCGTCGATCCAGTCGGTGATATAGACCTTGTGGTCCTGCAGCAGCGTGCGCACGGTGTCGCGCAGCAGCGTCGAGTGGTGGCCCGAGAGCGGCGCGCACACGAGCACCACGGGCTCGTCCTTGAGCGCGGCGACGGCGGCGGTTTCGTCGGCGAAGCGCTTGAAGCGCAGCAGCCGGCAGAACGGCTTTTCGATGATGGTCTGCTCGACGATCGGGATGTTGAAGCCATCCTTCTCGATCTGGCGGATATCGAATTCAGGCTTCTCGTAGTCCTTGCCGAGACGGTAGAGCAATTCGTAGCCCGCCGCGAGGCGCGTGGCGCCCGGCACGAGCGAGAACGGGCTCGACGGGTTCGAGAACGACTTGGAGGCGGCCTGGGCCCAGGCGGTAAGCGGGCTCAGCAGGGCGCGCTGAAATTCACGGATTTGGTAGAGCATGGACGCTCCGGCATCAGAGGCGGTTCGCCCCCGGGCCGCGCTGGATGAGCACGGCGCAGAAGCGGGCCGGTAAGTTGGTCAATTAGCCTGTTTATCGGCTTTGCAGTCGGCCGCTCAAGCGGCGCGGCACACGGCTTGCCGCGAGCCAACGCGAATCCTCGTGCCAGAAACCGCCATCCGGTTTCCGGCCAGGTCCGATCGTTGTGCAACGCAGCAACGCAGATTTCAAGTGTAGCGCACTTGGGGCACGGGCATGGTCGCTTTCGTGCAGTATCGAACCTTTTTTATCCCTTTTCGTCGCTTTACGACGCCGTACTGGTCGTCGTCGCGAGGTCCGATTCGATCGGCGGAACGCCGCCAACCGCCGGATGCCCCGTCGCCCGGGCCATTTCCTGCTCGTGGCGCATCAAATTGAGGCCCGTATGGACGAGCGCCACATGCGAGAACGCTTGTGGGAAATTTCCCACAAGCCGGCCTTCGATCGGGTCGTATTCCTCGGCGAGCAGCCCGACGTCGTTGGCGAGCGCGATCAGGCGCTCGTACATCTTGCGCGCGTCGTCCATGCGGCCCTGGAGCGCGAGGTTGTCCACCATCCAGAAGCTGCAGGCGAGGAACGCGCCTTCGCCGGGGGGCAGGCCGTCGTTGAACTCGGTGGTGCGGTAGCGCATCACAAAACCTTCACACATCAGGTCGCGCTCGATGGCCGTGACCGTGCCCGCGATGCGCGGGTCGGTCGCGGGCAAGAAGCCCACGAGCGGCATGAGCAGGAGGCTCGCGTCGAGATCGGTGCCGCCATAGATCTGCGTGAACGAGTTGAGCGCGGGATTGAAGCTGCGCTCGCAGATGGTCGCGTGGATGGTGTCGCGCAGCGTGCGCCAGTGATCGAGCGGGCCCGGCAGGTCGAATTTTTCGGCCGAGCGGATGCAGCGGTCGAACGCCACCCACGCCATGACCTTCGAGAACGTGAAGTGCTGGCGTCCGCCGCGCGTCTCCCAGATGCCTTCGTCGGGCTCGGTCCAGATCTTCTCCAGATGCTCGAGCATCGCGCACTGGATCGACCACGCGGTTTCGTCGGCCTGCAGACCGCCCACGCGCGCGAGATGCAGCGCGTTCATGACTTCGCCATAAACGTCGAGCTGCAATTGCCCGACCGCGTTGTTGCCCACGCGCACCGGCTTCGCGCCTTCGTAGCCCGGCAGCCAGTCGAGCTCGAACTCGGGCAGGCGGCGCTCGCCGGCGAGGCCGTACATGATCTGCAACTGCGAGGGCGAGCCCGCCATCACGCGGCCGAGCCACGCGCGCCAGGCGCGCGCCTCGTCGTAATAGCCGCCGCGCATCATCGCGAGCAGCGTGATGGTGGCGTCGCGCAGCCAGCAGTAGCGGTAGTCCCAGTTGCGCGTGCCGCCCAGTTGCTCGGGCAGCGACGTGGTGGGCGCGGCGACGATGCCGCCCGTGGGCTCGAACGCGAGCGCCTTGAGCGTGATGAGCGAGCGGCGGATGGGCTCGGCCCAGCGGCCCTCGACGGTGCCGCGCGCCGACCACTCCTCCCAGAAGTTCTCGGTGCGCGCGAGCGCCGTGAACGGGTCGCGCGGCGGCGGCAGGCGCAGATGCGAGGCCGCGTAGGCCATCGAGAACGGCACGCGCTCGCCTTCGCTCACGTCGAATTCGGCGACGGTGCGCATGTTCTCGCCCTGGAGGTCGACGGGCGTGCGCAGCACCACGGTGTCCGGGCCGACCGTGGCCTTGATGCCGCTCTCGTAAGTGAGGCGGCTCACCCACGGCACGGAAAAGCCATAGTCGAAGCGCAGCACGAGCTCGCACTGCATGCGCACGGTGCCGCGCCGGCCCACCACGAGCCGCACGAGCTCGCTCCAGCCATTGCCGGGCGGCATGAAGTCGATGAGCGTGACGGCGCCCTCGGGCGTCTCGAAGTCGGTTTCGAGGATCAGCGTGTCGCCGCGGTAGCGGCGCGTGGTCTTGATTTCGGCCTGGGCGCCGTCGGCGGGCGGGACGGGCGCAATCAGCCAGCGGCCGTTTTCCGGAGTGCCGAGCAGCGCCGCGAAGCACGCGCCGGAGTCGAAGCGCGGCCAGCAGAGCCAGTCGATGGAACCGTCGCGGGACACAAGCGCGGCCGTATGGCCGTCGCCGATCATTGCATAGTCTTCGATGAGTGCAGGCATGGTAAGCAGATTGACAGCATTACGCTTGGGCCCGTTACGAACAGGAACAGGCCCGCGGATAGGGCACATGCACGCACAAGAGTAGTGGGTGCGGGGGGACTCGCGCAACGCGTTTTACTGCCCGCCGCGCACAAAAGACCGATGCGGGAACTTTCGCGAAGGCGCGGCCGGCATCAACAGCCGGCATCAAAAATGCCCGAGATGCCCGCCGACGCCGAAGAGCCCGATCAAGCCGATGATGATGAGATATAGCGCAACGATGTAGTTGAGCAGGCGCGGCACCACGAGGATCAGGATGCCGGCGATGAGCGCGACGAGCGGGCCGATGGCGACATGGACGTCCATAGTGTTTCTCCCACGGTGTTGGATAGCCGGGCGTGGCGAAGCATGAAGTGCGCTGCGCGCCCAACGCCCAGCCGCGCGCAACGTCTCTTATACTGGGCTTCAAACCCTCATAACATTCGCGCGGCAGATCGGTGTTCGCGCAATGCTCGTTGGCATCGACTCGCGCCGCCGTGCGCCGCCGATTCGCTCCAGCTTCGACAAGAAAAAGGAGGTCGACATGTTTCAGGTTCATGCCGCCGCAATCGCCATGCCCGCGCATCGGCGTGATCGTCGTCACCATGCGCCGCGCACGAAAAGGCGCGGCTTCATTCATCAGATCATCAAGGGTATTGCCATCATGGCCTCAGTCGCCGCAACCCAGGCGTTCGCTCAGACCAGCGCGGGCACGGCGCCCGCCGACACCATGGCCAATGCGGCCAATGGCGTCTACGACCTGATCGTCGGCACCTATACCGGTGGCAAGAGCGAGGGCATCTACGTCTATCGCTTCGATTCGAAGACGGGTGACGCCCAGCAGGTGAGCGTGGCGAAGACGGTGAATCCGTCGTATCTCGTGGTGAGCAAGGACAAGCGCTTCGTCTATGCCGTGAACGAGCTGCCCGGCGACAACGGCCCGGCGAGCTTGCGCGGCGACGTGAGCGCGTTCGGCTTCGACGCCGCGAGCGGCCAGCTCACGTTCCTCGACAAGGTGTCCTCGCAGGGCAACGACCCGTGCTATCTGAGCCTCTCGCCCGATGGACGCTACCTGTTCGTCGCCAACTACTCGGTGGCCGCGGACCCCGGCGGCAGCTTCGCGGTGCTGCCCGTCGAGCAGGACGGCAAGCTCGGCCAATCGGTGCTCACCGTGCACCACGAGGGCGGCGGCCCCGTGAAGGGGCGCCAGGACAACGCGCACGTGCACTCCACGGTGTTTTCGCCGGACGGGCGCTACCTCTTCACCCAGGATCTCGGCACCGACAAGCTCTGGACCTATCGCTATACGCCCGATGGCAGCCGCGGCCTCGTGAGCCCGGCCGAGTGGCGCTATACCGATGTGAAGGCCGGCACGGGCCCGCGCCATCTCGTCTTTGGCAACGATGGCCGCTACGCGTATCTCACGAGCGAGCTGGCGGGCACGATAAGCGTGTTCGCGTATCACGACGGCCATATGACGCTCGAACAGGTCGACAAGCTCGCGGAGCCGGGCTTCAAGGGCGCCGTGGGCGCGGCGGCGCTGCACCTTTCGCCTGACGGCAAGTTCCTCTACGTGTCGAACCGCGGCGACGCCAACGACATCTCGATCTTTGCCGTCGACGCGCAGACGGGCAAGCTCAAGCGCGTGGGCCGTCAGTCGAGCCTCGGCAAGTCGCCGCGCGAGTTCGCGATCGATCCGAGCGGCCAGTGGCTCATCGTCGGCAACCAGAACAGCGACACGGCCTACGTGTTCCGCCGCGATCAGGAGACGGGCCTGCTCGAACCGAATCCGAAGCGGATCGATATCGGCTCGCCCGTCGACTTCAAGTTCGTCGCGCCTTGAAGCGGGGCGCCGCGCGTGGGCATGCGCGCGGCGCCGCCGCTGCGATCCGTGTGAGGTTTCCACATGGCCCGGATACCACGCGCAGTCAACGCGTTCGCCTTGCCGATCGGCGTGGCGGTCCTGCTTCAGTTCGGTCTGCCAAACAATGCGCGCGCCGCGTGCGACTTTTCGAGCGCCTGGATCGCGGGCGCCTGCTCACGCGTCGAGCGCGTGTGGGACCAGGGCACGTGGGATCTCTATCTGACCGGCTATGGCTGGCATATCGACGGCTACACCGCCGAGGAGCGTCACGCGCTCAATGCGAAGTCGTGGGGCGGCGGAGCGGGCAAGCATTTCACCGACGAAAACGGCAACGACGACATCCTGTTCCTGTTCGTCTTCATGGACTCGCACGACAGCCCCGAGCCGATCGGCGGCTGGGCGCGCCAGTGGTACACGAAGCCGGTGCTGGGCGGCCTCTCGATCGGCGGCGGCTACTTCGCGGGCTTTAGCGCGCGCGCCGATATCGCGCACTACGTGCCGTTTCCGCTGGTTCTGCCGGTGGCCTCGCTGCGCTATCGGCGCGCGTCGGTGATGGGTGCGTTCATTCCGCGCCTGCCGGGCGGCGCGAACAAGGGCGATCTGGGATTCTTCTGGGCGCGCTACGAATTCTGAGCGCCGCGCGGCGAGTGGATGGATGAAAAAAACGCCGCGCCGGATCGGGTCCGGTGCGGCGTTTTATCGTGTGCGCTGGCTTATTCGGGCTGGCCCGGCACGAGCACTTCGCGGCTGCCGTTGATGCCCATCGGCGAGACGAGTCCCGCCGCTTCCATCTGCTCGACGAGGCGCGCGGCGCGGTTATAGCCGATGCGTAATTGCCGCTGCACCGACGAGATCGACGCGCGCCGCGTGCGCACGACGAACGCGACGGCTTCGTCGTAGAGCGGATCGGCTTCCGCGTCGGGCGAGTCGCCGAACAGGTCCTGCGGCGCGCCTTCGCCGGCCGGCCCGTCGAGGATGCCTTCGACGTATTCCGGCTCGCCGAACTGCTTCAGATACTCGACCACGGCATGGACTTCCTCGTCGGCGACGAACGCGCCGTGCACGCGCTGCGGATAGCCCGTGCCCGGCGGCAGGAACAGCATGTCGCCCTGGCCGAGCAGCGACTCGGCGCCCATCTGATCGAGAATCGTGCGCGAGTCGATCTTCGACGACACCTGGAACGCCACGCGCGTCGGGATGTTCGCCTTGATGAGACCCGTGATGACGTCCACCGAAGGACGCTGCGTCGCGAGGATCAGGTGGATGCCGGCCGCGCGCGCCTTCTGCGCGAGACGCGCGATCAGCTCTTCGATCTTCTTGCCCGCCACCATCATGAGGTCGGCGAGCTCGTCGATCACCACGACGATCATCGGCAGCGGCGAGAGCGGCTCCGGCGCCTCGGGCGTGAGCGAGAACGGATTGCCGATCTTCTTCTCGTGCGCGGCGGCGTCGCGGATCTTCTGGTTGAAGCCGGCGAGATTGCGCACGCCCACCGCCGACATCAGCCGGTAGCGCTTCTCCATCTCGCCCACGCACCAGTTGAGCGCGTTGGCGGCGAGCTTCATGTCGGTGACAACGGGCGCGAGCAGATGCGGAATGCCCTCGTAGACCGAGAGCTCGAGCATCTTCGGGTCGATCATGATGAGCCGCACGTCCTCGGGCGTCGCCTTGTAGAGCAGCGAGAGGATCATCGCGTTGATCGCCACCGACTTGCCCGAGCCGGTCGTGCCCGCGACGAGCATGTGCGGCGCCTTGGCGAGGTCCGTGACGATCGGATGGCCGACGATGTCTTTGCCCATCGCGATCGTGAGCTTCGACTGCGAGCGGTGGTAGGGCGCCGATTCAAGGATCTCCGAAAGGCGGATCATCTGGCGGCGCGCATTGGGCAATTCGAGGCCCATGCAGGTCTTGCCGGGGATGGTCTCGACCACGCGGATGGAGGTGAGGCCGAGGCCGCGCGAGAGGTCCTTCATGAGGCCGACGATCTGGCTGCCGCGCACGCCGAGCGCGGGCTCGACTTCGAAGCGCGTGATGACCGGGCCCGCCGACGCGCCCACGACGGTGACGGGCACCTTGAATTCCTGCAGGCGCTGCTCGATCAGTTGGCTCGTTTCGGCGAGCTTCTGCTCGGAGACGGGCTCGATTTCGGACGAGGCGCGCTCGAGCAGATCGATGCCGGGCAGCTCGACCGCCGATGCACTGAGCGGCTGGAACTCGAACGAGGTCGGCGCATGGCCGCGCACGGGCTGGCGCGGGGCTTCGGGCTGGGGGGCGGGCGGTGTTTGTGCGCCGTTGCCCAGGGCCGCGAGCGGTTGTGCCGTGGTTGTTGCCGGCTGTGGCTGCGCCCAGGGCGGGGTCGCGTCGGCGTAGCCGCCCGGTGCGACGCTCGTGGGCGACAGCGGCGCTGTTGGTTCGTGCGCGACGGGTGTCGTGGGCGCTGCCGTGCGCGGTTGCGCTTTGATCGTTGTGGGCGCAGCGGTCTGCGCTTGCACTTCGACCGTCGACGCAACGAATGGTGCGGTGCCAGGCGTGGCCTGGGGCGCCGCTTGAGGTGCGGTAACGGCGGGCGTGTTCGTGACGCTAACTGATGCCGGTTCAGATGCTGATGCCGGTGTCGTGGAGGCGGCTTGTGGCGCTTCCGGACCAGACTCTGCAGGTTCCGCGGGCTCCGGCTCGGCGGTCACGATGGCGGGCGCATCGGTTGTGTGGACTGGCGCGGTGCTGAACGAAGCCGGCGTCGGCCAGGCGTGCGGCGCTACAGGTGCGTGGGGCGCGAAGCCAGGCGTCGCAACGGGCGTCGGCTGCGCGGCAGTCGGGACGGCGGCCAGGAACGAAGGCACTTCGACGATGGGTGTCGGCGTGAACACGTTGGTGTCCGGCGTGCGCGACGGGGCTTCGTAGTGGTCAACCGGAGCGTCCTCGCGTTGCCCGGCGCTCACGGGCGGAACTTGCGCGATGGCGTCGCCGCTTGCCGGCGTGGACGGCACAGCGTGCAACGACCCGGTCGCAACGCGCGGGAAGCGGATTACGTTTTCAGCGCTTTCCGGTTCGGGGGCATCGCGCGTTGCCTCGGGAATTGGCGTTACGTGCGTTTGGTGCGCCTCGTGCGTCGCGTTTGCGGCGGCATCCTGCAGGGGAGGCACCGACGACGAGGCAGCATTCGCGGCGGCAGCGTCGCCGGGCGTTACGAGGCTGGCAGCAGCAGGCGCTTGCTCGGGCGTCGAGGCGGCTTCGTCGTGCGCAATGTTTGCCGGTTCGGTTGCGTCGAGCTCGTCGTCGAGCATGATCCAGGGCATGCCGTTATCGAAGGTCGGCCACTGGATGGACGAGTTCGCGTGCTCTGCTGATGGAGTCGTAGCCTGTGGAGCGACCGCTGCGGCAGGCGTGGCGGTGGCGACGGACGTGACAGGTTTGACGAACTTGGCAGGCGTGACGGGTTCGGCGGGTACTACGTCGACTGAACCAGGCGCCGTGAATACTGGCGCCGATGCCACATCAGCCGGCGCGTCTTCTTCCGGGACATCGATGAGGAACGAGGGCAGAGCGAACGGATTCGATGTGTCGTCGGCGTAGGTCCACGGCGTACCGGATTCGGCATCGGCGAGTGGCGCAACCGGTGCCATCGAGGCAGTTGGTGTAACGGACACCAAGGCGGGCTCGGCCCGTTGCGCCAGAGGCGGCGAGGCCAGCGACGCATCGTCGCGCACCCTTACAGGCTCTTGAGCGAATCCGGCCGATGCGGCGTCCGAAGGCGCTGTCACATCGGCGTTTCCTCCCACTCCGTTAACCGGGCGCGCTTCATCGGGCATCGCCGTTTCGGGCGGCGGCGCGATCTGCGGCGCGGCGAGCGGAAACTGCGCGTGCGCCGGGGGGGCGCTCGCGTCGCCGGACGTGGGCGTCGCCTCCGTACGGAGGGGCGCTTCGGTTTGCGCAACGGTCTGATCGATACTGCTGCGGCGCGCGAGGCTCGCACCCGCGAGCGTCGTCCAGCGGGCGGCGTTTTCCTCGATCGAGCGCAAGGTTTCGAGCACGCTCGTCGAGAGCGGCGCTTGCGGCGCGGATGCCGCGCCGTGCGCGGGGCGGGAATAGGCCGGCGTGACCTGGCCCGCGGACGCGAGCGGCGTCGTTGCGGACGCACCGAATGGCGCGGGTGCCCGTTGCGCCGTGCTGGGCGTGCTCTTCGTCGGCCAGACGAACGGCCGCTGCGGCTTCTGCTGACGCGCTTGCGGTGCGGCCGCTGCCGCCGCGCGCGCGGCCGTGCTGCCGGCAACGGGCGGCGGCGTGCTGCGGCGCACGGGGGCCGGCTGCGCAAAGGGCGACACCAGCGGGTCACGCGGCGCCGAAGGGCCGCGCGGCGTGACGGTGGTCATCGAGGCGAGCGCCGCGGCGTGCGCGGCCGATGCAGCCGCCGGGCGCGCACCGGGCGCGCTCAGAGGCGAAAGCGGGGATGAAAGCGGAGCTGCCGCCAGTGTGGCTGCCGCACGTGTCGGCGACGCGCGCCACGGCGTTGAGTTGCCGGTCGCGCCAGCAAGCGTCGCGCTGCCTGACGGGGCGCTACCTGGGGCCGCACTACCTAAGGACGCACGGCCCGACAGAGCGCCGCTCGACGCAATACCGCCCAACGCGGCACCGCCAGGCGCTCCCGCCACGGCGGAGGCGGCCATGCCAGCCGCCGTGCCGCCGATGCCGGCCATTGCCTGGCGACGGGTGTCAGCGGGGAAGCTGGCCGACGGTGTCGGCAGTGGCGTGCCGTGCGCGCCCATGGCCGAGCCGCGACGTGCATCGGCCGGCGCGCCAGCGCGCGCAGGTCCAGCCGACGCGGACAGCGGCGCGGTTCCATTCAGACTCGAAGACGGATTGCGCCACGCATCGCCGGGCGCCGTATTCACGGTATTGGGCCCATGTGCGCCGGGCATGGGAGGGCGCGCGGCCGGTTGGCCGTCGCGCAGCCAGCCTGCCGGTGCGGTGGGTTCGGTGCGCGCCCACGCGGCAGCGGGGCTGGGCTCCGGCGAAGCGAAATCCGGCTCGGTGCGCCAGGGCGAGGCGCCGCCACGTGCGCCGCCGTGCGCAGCGGAGGCACCGTCCTTGCCCTGCGCCGCAGCGCCGGCAGCGGCACCGGCAGCACCCGCGGCGCTCGCCGCGCGTTTGCCGGGCATCTGCGGACGCCACACGGTCGGCCGCTTGCGGCGCGTGCCGTCGAGCGGTTCGGCCGCGCCGCCGCCCGAGCCGATGCTCGGCCCCGTGCCTGAGGCGAGGCCGCCGCCACCGAGCCCGAGTCCACTACCCAGGCCACTCGCCAGCTTGCCGAGGTTTCCCAGGCTGCCGAGGCCGTCCAGCCCCGAGCGCGCCGCGCCTTGCGGCGGCGCGGCGTCTTGCCTCGCGGCGCGACGGCTACGGCGCTCGCCGTCGTCGTTGTCGCTGCTCGCCAGACGGATATTCAGTCCGAATCCGAGCGAGTCGTCGGCCCATGCGAAGAAGTTGCGCCAGCGGAAATCGATGAGCCAGGGCAGGCTCACGAACAGCAGTGCCGTCATGGCGAGCGGCGCGGCGGTGTGCCCGACCAGCTTGCCGAGGCCGAGCGCGAGCGCATGCCCGAGCGCATCGAAGCCGTCGATGTGCAGGAGCGTGGCCTCGAGCGTGCAGCTCGCCAGCAACACGCAGACAAAGCCGAGCCAGAGCCGGATGGTGCCTGGGCCGCGCAAGCCCGCGCCGCCGGGCAGCACCGACTTCACGAGCCGCCAGATCAGAGGGATGAACCAGACGGCCGATAAGCCGAACCAGCCAGGGACTACCGTGTGCATGCCAGAGATCAACGATTAAAAGAGGTGCAACAAAGAGGTGCAACGTGTCGAGTGTAACCGCCAGGCCTCGGCGTACGGCAATGCGCGTTGCCGCGGCGCTGCAGTTTTGCCGGCGCGGGCATCAATCGGATAGACGCCAGGTGAGGCCGGAGGGGCCGAACATCGGGCAGCCTGCAGCGGAAAATTCAGCGGGAAATCAGGTCGTGGCGGCCTGCGCCGCCAACCCGTGCGCGTCATGCGTGCGCACGTCGTGCTGCGGCGCGCGCCAAAAAAAGAGCCGCGCCGTGCGAGGGCGCGGCTGCGGACGGTGCGACGCCTCACTCGCCCTGCTTCGCGGGCGCGGCGGCGCCGGATGCACCGGATGCACCGGATGCACCGGTCGGCGCGACGGCGGCCGCGGACGAACCCGGACGGGCGAACGTCAGACGGTCGCCATTGTCGAGAATGAGCAGCAGCGCCTGCGGATCGCGCATCTGTACGCCTGTACGCTGGATATGCGCGAGTGCGTCGAGATACGGGCCTTCGATTTCGCCGCCCGCGCCGATGCACGCCATGCGCGTGCCCGCGAGCTGGCCGAACGAGATCAGCCCGTCCTTGAGCGTGTAGCTGCCCATGTAGCGATTGCAGCCCGAGAAGCCGCTCGCGCGGCGCTGGCCGCTGGCGGTGGACAGGTCGAGCGTGACGGGCCGCGCGTTCGGTGCGCCCGCCGTATCCGTGGGCGCGCCGTTGGCGGTGTTCGCGCCGGGCACCGCGCGCAGCGTGCCGTCGGCGCGTTTCCATTCGACGAGCTGCCACTGGGTGTTGTCGAGCAACTGCGTTGCCGCGGGGGTGAACGGGTCGGGCGGCGGCGCGGACGATTGCTCGTGAACCGGCAGCTTGCAGGCGGCCAGCATCAGCGCAGCCGCTGCCGCCGCCGCGAGCGGCGCGGCGCGTGAGACACGTGAAACACGCGAGGCGAGCAGGCGCGCAATATTGCGTGCGGCGGGGCGTGCGCTCGAGCGGTGGGGCATCGCATCGTTCCTCGTAACTGGCGAAGGCGTAAGCGTAACGCACCAAGGGGCGGCATGCGAGCGCAAACGTTCGTCAAAGATTCACAAAAGCAGGCTTCGCGCACACGTTCGAGCGGTATTCCCGGCGCGGTCGAGACGCATTCCGGGCGCCATGGCTGAGCCATTCATCCGCCATCGTGGACCGTTCGCGGACCGTTCGCGATCAACTCGCGAGCAATTCGCGCCTATTTCACGCGCAGGCGCCACGGCGCGCTGCCGGCGGTGTTAACATCGGCGCTCCCTCGCCTTCGTGCATCCCGAAACGCGCCCGTCATGCGCGTTTCGCGCGCGGCTTCATCGTCATTCCTGGAGATCATCATGCAGACCGGCACTCGCATCGGCACGCCGCTTTCCGCTTCCGCCACCCGTGTCATGCTGCTCGGCGCGGGCGAGCTCGGCAAGGAAGTGATCATCGCGCTGCAGCGCCTCGGCGTCGAAGTGATCGCCGTCGACCGCTACGCAAACGCGCCGGGCCATCAGGTCGCGCATCGCGCCCACGTCATCGACATGGCCGATCCCAAGGCGCTGCGCGCGCTCATCGACGCCGAGCGTCCGCACCTCGTCGTGCCCGAGATCGAGGCCATCGCCACCGATGCGCTGGCGGCCGTCGAAGCCGAGGGCGCCGCCGTCGTGATCCCCACGGCGCGCGCCGCGCAGCTCACGATGAATCGCGAAGGCATCCGCCGCCTCGCCGCCGAGGAGCTTGGCCTCGCGACCTCGCCTTACGCGTTCGCCGATTCGCTCGACGAACTGAAGGCCGGCATCGCGAAAGTCGGCTACCCGTGCGTGGTGAAGCCGGTGATGTCGTCCTCGGGCAAGGGGCAGTCGGTGCTCAGGAGCGACGCCGACGTCGAGCGCGCCTGGCAATACGCGCTCGCGGGCGGGCGCGTGAATCACGGCCGCGTGATCGTGGAAGGCTTCATCGACTTCGAATACGAAATCACGCTGCTCACCGTGCGCGCGACCGATTCCGCGAGCGGCGCCGTCGAGACATATTTCTGCGATCCGATCGGCCATCGCCAGGTGGACGGCGACTATGTGGAGTCGTGGCAGCCGCAGCCGATGAGCGCGAGGGCGCTCGAGCGCTCGCGCGAGATCGCGCACAAGGTGACGGCGGCGCTGGGCGGCCGCGGCCTCTTCGGCGTCGAGCTGTTCGTGCGCGGCGACGACGTCTGGTTCTCGGAAGTGAGCCCGCGTCCGCACGATACGGGCCTTGTGACGCTCGCGTCGCAACGCTTCTCGGAGTTCGAATTGCATGCGCGCGCGATTCTCGGGCTGCCCGTCGATACGACGGCGCGCGGGCCGGGCGCGTCGGCGGTGATCTATGGCGGCATGGATGCGCGCGGCATCGCCTTCGAGGGCGTCGCGCAGGCGCTGGCCGTGCCGGGCGCGGACCTGCGCCTGTTCGGCAAGCCCGAGAGCTTCGTGAAGCGCCGGATGGGCGTGGCGCTCGCGACGGGCGCGGATATCGAGGAAGCACGCTCGCGCGCACGGACCGCGGCGGCGGCGGTGCGTCCTGTGTCGGGCGAGGCGTCGGAATAGTCGGTGCTCCTGGCTCACCACGGCGCGCATCTGCCGCATGCGCGCCGCGCGCCCGGCGCCAAATAATTTCGGTTTTTCACTGCGCGGCGTGCGACAGCGGCGGCGCATCCGCAAGGCGCCACGGCGTTTGCCGGGTTATCGTGTCACGCAACTGCAGGAAGGTGGGGATGATGAAGTCGATTGCGCTGTATGCGCTGCGCACGCTGGCCGTGGTCGGATGCGTTTTCGCGCTCTCGGGCTGTGGTCTTGCCGCCGCGCCGTGCCGCGTGGCGTCCGCGGGCCTGAAGATCGTGCCACTGGTCGGGCACGTGGCCGCCGCGCCCACCGATGCCTGCGCCGATGTGATCGACCCCTGACGCGTGCGCCAGGCGCGCCAGCCGACGCAACAGCGACGCAACAGCGACGCAACGTACCCGCCCAGCTCAACCCAACACCGGAGAACACGCCATGATCCGCGGACGCAGCGACGCGCGCCCCTTCGCCCACAACCTCAGCGCACCGGCCGACGCGCGTGCGCTGCCGCGCAGGCTCGCGGCCTGCGCGGCAGCGCTTGCCGTCCTCGGCGCCGGCATGGGCGCGAGCCTCGCGGCGCAGGCCGCCTCGCTCGACGTGCGTGAGATCCAGACCCAGCCGCGCCACACGTTCCGCTATACCTGCGCGGACGGCAAGACCTTCAAGGTCACCTACATCAACGGCACCAACGGGCAGAGCTTCGCGCTCGTTCCCGTCGAGGGCCGCAATCTGCTGTTCGTCGGCGTGATCGCCGCGTCCGGCGTGAAGTACGTCGCCGACCGCTATACCTGGTGGACCAAGGGTCCCGGCGCCGATCTCTACGACGCCATGAACGAAGCGAGCCCCAAGCCGATCGTGTCCGGCTGCGCCACGATCATGCGCTAGGCCGCTCGCCGCGCGAGCGATCTCGGGAGCCGATGCACGCTTGCCGACGCGATCCGCGCCACCGGCGTAATCTGGCGGTCGTCGCGCACGATTCATGCGGATTGCGTATAGGCCATGTCGTACGCAAGCGCATTGAACTGGCGCTAGCAGAACCGCGAGGTAGCCGATGAAAGCATCCGATCTGTTCGTGAAGGCGCTCGAAGCCGAGGGTGTCGAATACGTGTTCGGCATTCCGGGCGAGGAGAATCTCGATCTGCTCGAATCGCTGCGGCGCTCGAAGATCCGTCTGATCGTCACGCGTCACGAACAGGCCGCGGGCTTCATGGCCGCCACCTATGGCCGGCTCACGGGCCGCACCGGCGTGTGTCTCGCCACGCTCGGGCCGGGCGCCACCAACTTCGTGACCGCCGCCGCCTATGCGCAGCTCGGCGGCATGCCGATGCTCATGGTCACGGGCCAGAAGCCCATCAAGACCAGCAAGCAGGGCCACTTCCAGATTGTCGACGTGGTGCGCATGATGGAGCCGCTCACCAAGTACGCGCGCCAGATCGTCTCCATCGGCAATATTCCGGCGCTCGTGCGCGAGGCGTTCCGCCAGGCCGAGCAGGAGCGTCCGGGCGCGGTGCATCTGGAGCTGCCCGAGGACGTGGCCGACGAAGAGGGCGACGGCAAGCCCATCCCCAAGAGCTACAGCCGCCGTCCCGTCGCCGAGGAAAAGGCCGTCGCGCATGCGGTGGCGGCGATCTGCTCGGCGAGCCATCCGCTGCTGATGATCGGCGCGGGCGGCAACCGCAAGACCACGCGCAACGTGCTGCGCGAGTTCGTCGACCAGACCGGCATCCCGTTCTTCACCACGCAGATGGGCAAGGGCGTGATCGACGAATCGCATCCGCTGTGGCTCGGCAACGCCACGCTCTCGGACGGCGACTTCGTGCACCGCGCGATCGAGCACGCCGACTGCATCATCAACGTCGGCCACGACGTGATCGAAAAGCCGCCGTTCTTCATGCGCAGCGCCGAGGAAAAGACCGTCATTCACGTGAATTTTCTGGGCGCCGAGGTCGATCCCGTCTATTTCCCGCAGATCGAGGTGGTGGGCGACATCGCCAACGCGGTGTGGCAATTGAAGGAAGCGCTCAAGCCGCGCGAGCACGCGTGGGATTTCGCGCGCTTCGAGGAGATCAAGCGCCACTTCGACGCGCATCTCGCGAAGGGCCAGCACGACCCGCGCTTTCCGATGTATCCGGTGCGCCTCGTGCACGACGTCTACGGCGCGATGCCCGAGGACGGCATCCTCTGCCTCGACAACGGCATGTACAAGATCTGGTTCGCGCGCTACTACCGGGCGCGCGAGCCCAATTCGCTGCTGCTCGACAACGCGCTCGCCTCGATGGGCGCGGGGCTGCCCTCGGCCATCGCGACGAAGATCGTGCACCCCGAGCGCAAGGTGGTCGCCGTCTGCGGCGACGGCGGCTTCATGATGAACTCGCAGGAAGTGGAGACGGCGGTGCGCCTGAAGCTCGACCTCGTCGTGCTGATCCTGCGCGACGACGCCTTCGGCATGATCCGCTGGAAGCAGGAGAACATGAATTTCCCCGACTACGGGATGACGCTGCAGAACCCCGATTTCGTCGAGTACGCGCAGAGCTATGGCGCGCACGGCCATCGCGTGAGCGAGGCGGATCAGCTCGCGCCGCTCATCGGGCAGTGTTTCTCGACGCCGGGCGTGCATGTGATCGACGTGCCCGTCGACTATTCGGACAACGAACGCGTGCTCAATCGCGAGATCAAGCGGCTGAGCGCGCAGCTCTGAGGTGCCGCGGCGTGCGGGCTGCACAACGAACAGGCGCGTGCCTTGCGCCACGCCCCGTATTTCCGGAGAACACGTCATGCTGAAACCGACTTATCCGTATTACCTGGCCAACGAGGCCGTTGCCGCCAACACCGATCTCGAAGTCACCGACAAATACAGCGGCGCCGTCGCCACGCGCGTCGCGCTCGCCGATGCGAAGGCCATCGACCAGGCCATCGCCGCCGCCGAGGCCGCGATGCCCGCCATGCGCGCGTTCCCGCCCTTCAAGCGCCAGGCCGTGATCGACCACTGCGTCGCGCGCTTTCGCGAGCGCTTCGACGAGCTCGCGATGGCGCTGTGCATCGAGGCAGGCAAGCCGATCAACGATTCGCGCGGCGAAGTCACGCGCCTGATCGACACGTTCCGCGTGGCCGCCGAGGAGAGCGTGCGCATCGACGGCGACATCGTGAACCTCGAAATCTCGGCGCGCGCGAAGGGCTATCACGGCTACGTGAAGCGCGTGCCGATCGGACCGTGCTCGTTCATCTCGCCGTTCAACTTCCCGCTCAACCTCGCCGCGCACAAGGTCGCGCCGGCGCTCGCGGCGGGCGTGCCGTTCGTCCTGAAGCCCGCGAGCCGCACGCCGGTGGGCGCGCTCATCATCGGCGAGGTGCTCGCGCAAACCGATCTGCCCAAGGGCGCATTCTCGATCCTGCCCGCGCACCGCGACGGCGCCGATCTCTTCACCACCGACGAGCGCTTCAAGCTGCTCTCGTTCACGGGCTCGCCCGCCGTGGGCTGGGATCTCAAGAACAAGGCGGGCAAGAAGAAAGTGGTGCTCGAACTGGGCGGCAACGCGGCGGCCGTGGTCGACGCGGATCAGGGCGCGAAGCTCGACTACGTAGTCGACCGGCTCGCGTTCGGCGCCTATTACCAGTCGGGGCAGAGCTGTATCGGCGTGCAGCGCATTCTCGTGCACGCGTCGATCTACGACGCGCTGCGCGAGAAGCTGATCGCCAAGGTGAAATCGCTCAAGATGGGCGACCCGAAGGACGAACAGACCTTCGTCGGGCCGATGATCTCCGGATCCGAGGCGAAGCGTCTGGCGGGCTGGATGGAGCGCGCGGTGCAGGCGGGCGCGAAGATCGTCGCGGGCGGCCAGGTCGACGGCGCGATGTTCGAGGCCACGCTGCTCGAAAACGTGGGCCGCGATACCGAGCTCTACCGGCGCGAGGCGTTCGGGCCGGTGGCGATTCTCGAGCGCTTCGAGGACTTCGGCAAGGCGCTCGAGATCGTCAACGACAGCGACTTCGGCCTCCAGGCGGGCGTCTTCACCGATTCGCTCGCGAACGCGCACCGCGCCTGGGACGGGCTCGAAGTGGGCGGCGTCGTGATCAACGATGTTCCGTCATTTCGCGTCGATAACATGCCGTATGGCGGCGTGAAGGATTCGGGCCTCGGGCGCGAGGGCGTGCGCTACGCGATCGAGGACATGACCGAGCTGCGGCTCATGGTGATGCGCGAAACGTGGTGAGCGCGGGCGGTTTGAATTGGCCTGGATGGCCACAAAGGGCCGGATCTGCCGCAGTCTGGGTCCGGCCGTGCGGCGCCCGGCGTTGCAGAAGCCGATCCGCGCGGCCATAGGGATTTATGCCAAGGTGCTACAATACCGGCCTTTCGCCGGATTGCGTCCGCCCTCGTGGCGGGCTCCGGCCGGCGATGGGGCAGATTGCCACGCCCGTGAGCGCCGGTACGATCCGGCGCCATGAAGTGGGGACGCAAGGCGGACATTACGGACGCCGGGGCGTCAGGACGTCGACATCGACTGAAGCGGCCGGGCCAGCGTGCATGAAAGTGCATCGAGGCACACCGGCCGGCAACAAGGGAACGAGCGGGTCGAGCGCGGCCGTGCAGCCAGCGCACCCTGCGCACCATCGATCGATGGCGTTCCCGCGAAAATGCCGGGCATCTTGCGCGAGCCGTTCGTCGAATTGACGCCGCGGCTGCCGCGGCCGGCAGTCCGGGCAGAAAGCCGCTGCGGCCCCGCAGCCGCCGTAGCGTTCGTCAGCACGGTTTGCCAGCACGTTTCGAAGCAACCCGGCAGCAACCAGCAGTGATTATTCAGAGGCGCGCCGCGCCTCACGCGCATAGCGCCTTTATAGCGAAGCCACCATGTCCGACACAGCCGTCAAGCCCAGCACCGAGACCTTCGATCAGTTCGGCCTCGCGCCCGAGATCCTCAAGGCGATCAAGGAGCAGGGCTACACGACGCCCACGCCCATTCAGGCGCAGGCCATTCCCGTGGTCCTCACGGGCCGCGACGTGATGGGCGCCGCGCAAACCGGCACCGGCAAGACGGCGAGCTTCTCGCTGCCGATCCTGCAGCGCCTGCTGCCGATGGCGAGCACGAGCGCCTCGCCCGCGCGCCATCCGGTGCGCGCGCTGATCCTCACGCCCACGCGCGAGCTCGCGGACCAGGTCGCCAACAACGTGCGCACCTACGCGCAGCACACGGCGCTGCGCAGCGCGGTGGTGTTCGGCGGCGTCGACATGAATCCGCAATCGGACGAGCTGCGCCGGGGCGTGGAAATCCTGATCGCGACGCCGGGCCGCCTGCTCGATCACGTGCAGCAGAAGACCACGAATCTGGGCCAGGTGCAGATGCTGGTGCTCGACGAAGCCGACCGCATGCTCGACATGGGCTTCCTGCCGGACCTCCAGCGCATCCTGAACCTGCTGCCGAAGGAGCGTCAGACGCTGCTGTTCTCGGCCACGTTCTCGCCCGAAATCAAGAAGCTCGCGGCGACCTACCTGCGCACGCCGCAGACCATCGAGGTCGCGCGCAGCAACTCGACGGCCACCAATGTCACCCAGGTCGTCTATGAAGTGGCCGAAGGTGACAAGACGGGCGCCGTGGTGCAACTGATCCGTGACCGGGGCCTGAAGCAGGTGATCGTGTTCTGCAACAGCAAGATCGGCGCGAGCCGGCTCGCGCGCCAGATCGAGAAGCAGGGCATCGTGGCCGCCGCGATTCACGGCGACCGCTCGCAAAACGAGCGCATGCAGGCGCTCGACGCCTTCAAGCGCGGCGAGATCGAGGCGCTGGTGGCAACCGACGTGGCCGCGCGCGGCCTCGACATCGCCGAGCTGCCGGCCGTCATCAACTTCGATCTGCCGTTCAACGCCGAAGACTACGTGCACCGTATCGGCCGCACGGGCCGCGCGGGCGCCTCGGGCGACGCGCTCTCGCTGTGCAGCCCGAGCGAGAAGAAGCAGCTCGCCGACATCGAAAAGCTGATCAAGCGCCCGCTGACCGTCGAGCGTCTCGTGGTCGACACGCCGGTCGCGCATCACGAGGGCGGCAGCCGCCGCCGGGAGCGTGACGGGCGCGACGGCCACAGTCACGAAGGCCGCGGGGAGCGCGTGGGCCACCGCCGCGCCGGCGCGTACGAGCGGCCGCATCATCACCGCCAGGCGCAGCCCGTCGACGACTTCTTCCTGAAGCCTTACGAGCCGTCGCCGAGCGCGCGCAGCCAGGCCGAGGACAAGCCCGCGGCCGCCGCCACCTCGCAAAAGCCGAAGCAGCCGCTCGCGGCGCTGCTGGGCGGCCTGGGTTCGGCGTGGCGTAACAAGCCGACGTCTTCGTCGTCGTCGTGATACGCATTTAGCTTGTTGGCGCGGCTTCGCGCGATGAAAAAAGCGGCGTGCCGGTTTCGACCGGCACGCCGCTTTCGCATTTCTGTGCGCAATCGAGCGTTACGCGTTCACGCAGTGATGGCCGGCAGTTGCGCGAGGCGGCGCGTCCAGGCGTCGATGGCGTCGGCCTGAAAGGCTTCGAGCGTGGCGGGCGCGGGGTTGCGCAATTCGAGCCCGAGATGCCGCGCGGCGGCCAGCAGGGCTTCCAGAGGCCGCGTTGCGTCGAGCGCCAGCGCGCCGGTCTGCTTCGAGAGCTTTTCGCCGGCCTCGTTGGTCACCACAGGGACGTGCAGATACGCGGGCGTCGGCACGCCCAGGCACTGCTGGAGCCAGATCTGGCGCGCCGTGGAGTCGAGCAGGTCGGCGCCGCGCACGACGTGTGTGATGTGTTGCGCGGCATCGTCGACGACCACGGCGAGCTGATAGGCCCACTGGCCGTCCGCGCGCAGCAGCACGAAGTCGCCGACCTCGGTCGCGAGGTCCTGTTGCTGCGGGCCTTGCCAGCGGTCGTCAAAAAGGATCAGCGCAGGATGGTGCGCGGCGTGCGGATCGTCGTCCGGCACGCGCAGACGCCACGCGCGCGCGGGCTTGCCGTGCAGGCCGTCGCGGCAGGTGCCGGGGTAGATCAACGTGCTGTTGCGCCGGTGCGTGTGCAGTTGCGAATCGGCGATTTCCTTACGCGTGCAGCCGCACGGATAGACGTGCCCCTTCGCGATCAGCCGGTCGAGCGCCGCGCGATAAAGATCCACGCGGCGGCTTTGCCATTCGGGCGGCTCGTCGGCGTGAAAGCCGAAGCGCTCGAGCGTCGCGAGGATGTCCTCGGCGGCGCCGGGCACCGTGCGCGGGCCGTCGATGTCCTCCACGCGCACGAGCCACGCGCCGCCATGCGCGCGCGCGTCGAGCCAGCTCGCGAGCGCCGAGACGAGCGAGCCGAAATGCAGCGGTCCTGTGGGAGAGGGCGCGAAGCGCCCGCGATATTCCTGCTGCGGTCGAGCCGGTGCGCTCACGCTCACACGTGAATCAAGCCGCCTGGGCCGGAGCCTGGGCCCCTGCAGACGCTTGCGCGCGCTCCGGATGGCACGCCGGGCAGCTCTCGCCCACGACGTAGAGCGGCGAAGCCTGCTCGGCGGGCGAGACCACGGCGCGGCATGCGAAGCATTGCACGGTGTCGGTGGGTTCGAGCTGCGGATTGAGCGCGGTGCGCTGATCGAACACGAAGCAGTCGCCGCTATAGTGCGCGCCGCCCACTTCCTCGAAATATTTGAGAATGCCGCCCTCAAGCTGATAGACGTGCTCGATCCCCACTTCCTTCATGTGGATGGCGGCCTTTTCGCAGCGGATGCCGCCCGTGCAGAACGACACCACGGTCTTGCCTTCGAGATCGGCGCGGTTTGCTTCGATCACGCCCGGAAATTCGCTGAATTTGTCGATGCGGTAATCGAGCGCCTGCTCGAACGTGCCGACATCCACTTCGAACGCGTTGCGCGTGTCGAGCATGACGACGGGGCGGCCCGCGTCGTCGAAGCCGCGATCGAGCCATTGCTTGAGCACGACCGGCGCGACCGAGGGCGCGCGGCCTTCCTCGGGGCGGATCGCGGGCTTCTTCATCGTGATGATCTCGCGCTTCAGACGCACGAGCATGCGGTTGAAGGGGCGATTTTCCGAGAAGCTTTCCTTGAATCGCAGCGTCGCGAATTTGCCTTCGAAGAGCGGGTCATGGTTGATGTAGTCCATGAAGGCGCGCACGTTGCCTTCGTCGCCCGCGACGAACAGATTGATGCCTTCGGGCGCGAGCAGGATGGTGCCCCGCAAGTCGAGCGCGTGGCAGCGTTCGAGCACGAGCGGACGCCATTCGGCGGTCTTGTCGAGTGTCGCGAACTGGTAGGCGGAGAGATTGAGAATACGCATGGCCAACTTGAAAACCTGAATCGGACGGACCCGCCTCTTCGGCGCGCGCCGATCGAGCCGGTGGCGAAATCGGGGTGAAAGCGCGGTGAGGGCGCGGCGTGAGGCGTGGCAAAGGGGGCCAAAGTGCGACAGGCTGCGCGGCGGGCGTAATCCGCTATTATCCCTCAACCGGGCGATGCGGCGCCTCCTGCGCGCTGCACTGCATGTCGCGCAATGCTGATGGCGCGCAAGGCCTTATCCGTATGGCCCGGGCCGTTTTGGCCAACGCGGCGTTCTGCGTGCAGGCGGCGGCAAAAATCGCCGGATCGTAGAGGTACAATGACGCCCATGTCAGATCCCCGCTTCGTCCATCTCCGCGTCCACTCCGAATTCTCGATTGCCGACGGCATCGTGCGCCTCGACGACCTCGTCAAGGCGGCGGCCAGGGACGGTCAGGGCGCGCTCGCGCTCACCGACCTCGGCAACGCATTCGGCCTCGTCCGTTTCTACACGGAAGCCCGCGGCAAAGGGGTCAAACCCATTGCCGGCTGCGACGTCTGGATCATGAATCCGGACGACCGCGACAAGCCTTCGCGCCTGCTGCTGCTCGTGAAGGACAAGGTCGGCTACCTGAATCTCTGCGAACTGCTTTCCAAGGCGTGGCTCACGAATCAATATCGCGGCCGCGCGGAAATCGACGTTGCCTGGCTCGAGGCGGGTCTCGGCGAAGGGCTGCTCGCGCTCTCGGGCGCGCAGCAGGGCGACGTGGGCCTCGCGCTCGCGGCGGGCAACGTCGAAAGCGCGAAGCGTCATGCGCAGCGCTGGGCGAAGCTGTTCCCGAACGGCTATTACATCGAGCTGCAGCGCTGCGGCCAGCCAGGCGCCGAGCAGTACGTCGAGCAGGCCGTCGCGATCGCGGCGGAGCTGAAGCTGCCCGTGGTCGCCACGCACCCCATGCAGTTCATGACCGACGAGGAATACACCGCGCACGAAGCGCGCGTGTGCATCTCGGAAGGCGACATCCTCGCGAATCCGCGCCGCCAGAAGCGCTTCACGACCGATCAGCGTTTTCGCACCCAGGAAGAAATGGCCGCGCTGTTCGCGGACATTCCCTCGGCCATCGCGAACACCATCGAAATCGCGCGGCGCTGCAATCTCAAGCTGGAGCTCGGCAAGCCGAAGCTGCCGCTCTTTCCGACCCCCGATGGCATGTCGCTCGACGACTACCTCGTGCAGCTTTCGAAAGAGGGCCTCGAAAAGCGCCTCGTGCAGCTTTATCCCGACGAAGCCGAGCGCGAGAACGAGCGCGCGCGCTACTACGAACGGCTCGATTTCGAGTGCGGGACCATCATCAAGATGGGCTTCCCCGGCTACTTCCTGATCGTCGCGGACTTCATCAACTGGGCCAAGAACAACGGCGTGCCGGTGGGGCCGGGCCGGGGCTCGGGCGCGGGCTCGCTCGTCGCCTACGCGCTCGGCATCACCGACCTCGATCCGCTGCGCTACAACCTGCTGTTCGAGCGCTTCCTGAATCCGGAACGCGTCTCGATGCCCGACTTCGACATCGACTTTTGCCAGCACGGGCGTGATCGCGTCATTCAGTACGTGAAGGAGAAGTACGGCGCCGACGCGGTCTCGCAGATCGCGACCTTCGGCACCATGGCCGCGAAGGCTGCGGTGCGCGACATCGGCCGCGTGCTCGACCTCGGCTACAACTTTACGGACGGCGTGGCCAAGCTGATTCCGTTCAAGCCGGGCAAGCACGTCACCATCGCCGACGCGATGAAGGAAGAGCCGCTGCTCCAGGAGCGCTACGACAACGAAGACGAAGTACACCAGCTGCTCGATCTTGCGCAGCTCGTGGAAGGGCTCACGCGTAACGTGGGCATGCATGCGGGCGGCGTGCTGATCGCGCCGGGCAAGCTCACGGATTTTTGCCCGCTCTACACGCAGGGCGACGAAAGCGGCGTCGTGAGCCAGTACGACAAGGACGACGTGGAAGCCGTTGGCCTCGTGAAGTTCGACTTTCTGGGCCTGACCACGCTCACGATTCTCGACTGGGCCGAGCGCTATATCCGCATGCTCGATCCGTCGAAGCAGGACTGGTCGCTTGCGCAGGTGCCGCTCGACGACGCGGCCTCGTTCCAGATCCTCAAGAAAGCGAATACGGTCGCCGTGTTCCAGCTGGAAAGCCGCGGCATGCAGGGCATGCTCAAGGACGCCCAGCCCGACCGCTTCGAGGACATCATCGCGCTCGTGGCCTTGTATCGTCCGGGCCCGATGGACCTGATCCCGAGCTTCTGCGCGCGCAAGCACGGCCGTGAAGTGGTGGAGTATCCCGATCCGCGCGTCGAACCGGTTCTGAAAGAGACCTACGGCATCATGGTCTATCAGGAGCAGGTGATGCAGATGGCGCAGATCATCGGCGGCTACTCGCTCGGCGGCGCTGACCTTTTGCGCCGCGCGATGGGCAAGAAGAAGCCCGAGGAAATGGCCAAGCACCGCGAGATCTTCGCGGAAGGTGCGGCGAAAAACGGCCTCACGCGCGAGAAGGCCGACGAAACCTTCGATTTGATGGAGAAGTTCGCGGGCTACGGCTTCAACAAGTCGCACGCGGCCGCCTATGCGCTGCTCGCCTATCACACGGCATGGCTCAAGGCGCACCATCCGGCCGAATTCATGGCGGCGAATATGTCGCTCGCCATGGACGACACCGACAAGGTCAAGATCCTCTTCGAGGACTGCGCCACCAACAACCTCAAGGTGCTGCCGCCCGACGTCAACGCGTCGGCGTATCGCTTCGAGCCGGTCGCCGATGCCCATGTGGCCGAAGGCAAGCGCTCGCGCACGATCCGCTACGGTCTCGGTGCGATCAAGGGCAGCGGGCAGAACGCCATCGAAGAAATTCTGCGTGCGCGCGAGGAAGGCGGTCTCTTCAAGGACCTGTTCGACTTCTGCGAGCGTATCGACCGGCGTCTCGTGAACCGCCGTACGATCGAGGCAATGATCCGCGCGGGCGCGTTCGATTCGATCCATGCGAACCGCGCGCAGTTGCTCGCCTCCGTGCCGATGGCGATGGAGGCCGCCGAGCAGGCGAGCGCCAACGCCATGCAGGCGGGTCTCTTCGACATGGGCGACGCGCGGCTGGCCGCGCACGAGCTGGTGGACGAGCCCGCCTGGGGCGACAAGCGCAGGCTCCAGGAAGAGAAGGGTGCGCTCGGCTTCTATTTGTCGGGCCACCTCTTCGACGCCTACAAGGACGAAGTGCGGCGCTTCGTGCGCCAGAAGATCGGCGAGCTCAAGGAAGGGCGCGACAAGCTCGTCGCGGGCGTGATCGCCTCGCTGCGCACGCAGATGACCCAGCGCGGCAAGATGCTGATCGCGCTGCTCGACGACGGCACCGGCCAGTGCGAAGTGACGGTGTTCAACGAGCAATACGAGGCGCACAAGGCGCTCTTCAAGGAAGACGAGCTGCTGGTCGTGCAGGGCGGGGCGCGCAACGACGCGTTCACGGGCGGCATCCGCTTCACCGTGGATACCGTGATGGATCTCGAACGCGCTCGCAGCCGCTACGCGCAGGCCGTGAAGGTGCAGATGAACGGCAACGCCGACGCGCTCGCGCTGCGCACGGTGCTCGAGGCGCATCGCGCGAAGCCCGACGATTCGCTGCCCGCGCCGGTCGTGGAAACGCGTGGGCGTGGCGGGCGCGATGGCGGCGGCGGTGGCTATGGCGGCCGGGGCCGCGAGCGCGAGCAGGTGGTCATTCCCAATGGCCTCGCGGTGCAGATCGTCTACAGCAACGACCGCGCGCAAGGCGAGGTGCGTCTCGGCGACGCCTGGCGCGTGAAGCCCACCGACGACCTCATCGCCGCGCTGCGTGGCGAGTTCGCGGGCAGCGCCATCGAAATCGTCTATTGACGACGGGTTATCGGGCGCGTGAAAGCAGAACGGGCGGCCAGGGCCGCCCGTTCTGCGTTTCAGGTCTCAACGGAGCGCAATCAAATGGAGCGCCGTCAATGAGCGCCGTTTAGCGCTTTTTCGCGACCTTGCCGTCGCGCGTGAGCAGCGCGAGCTTGACGTAGCGGTAGTACGTCGTCTCGGCGTTGTTGATGGCGAGCATCAGCCCTTCGGCGCCGTCGAGAAAACCCGCGCGTATCACCCAGGTGCGGAAGAACGCCCAGAAACCCTTGCCGAGCGCCTTCGCGAGCGACGAGCGCTTGCCGGCCTCGGCCATCGTCAGCGCGCCCTCCGTCGAGTAGACATTGGTCTTGTCCAGCGCCTCGTGCAGGTTGGGCATCGAAATATGGATGAACGGGCCGTCGAAGCGGCCGGTCGTGCCGTCGATTTCGAGGTGCGTGTGCGTGCGCACGTCGGTGAAGCGCGCACTGCCGCGCCGGAACAGGCGCACGATGCGGTCGGGCCACCAGCCCGAATGCTTCATGAAGCGCCCGCAGAAGCTCGAGCGGCGCGGCGTGCTGAAGGCGGCGTGCGTCGAGCCTTGCACGAGCAGCGTGGCGATTTCGTCGCGCAGCTCGGGGCTCAGGCGCTCGTCGGCGTCGAGGCAGATCACCCAGTCGCCGCGCGCTTCGGCCAGCGCCCGGTTCTTCTGCGGGCCGTCGCCGGGCCAGTTGGTTTCGAACACGCGCGCACCGAGCGCGCGGCAAATATCGGGCGTGCCGTCGGTGCTGCCGGAGTCGAACACGATGGTTTCCATCGCGAGCCCGCGCACCGATTCGAGGCAGTCGCCAATGTCGTGCGCCTCGTTCATCGCCACCACGATGACCGAAAGCGTGGCGCGCGGCGTGCCGCTGGCCTCGCGGCCAGGGCGGGTCGGAGAAAGTCCGTCGGACATGCAGAGGTCGCCTGTTCTGGAGGAGTGTCGGAAGCGGTGAGCCGCGTCGCGCCCGCCGGGGACCGGCCAGGCGCAGAGGTGCGTATTCTAGACGATGCTTCTCGCGTCGGGCGCACCCGCGCCAAGCGTATACAATGCGTACCGCGCCGCCGGACCGTCCGTCAGACTGTCTGGCTGCCCCGAAGCGGCAGGTGGCCCGGCCGGTTGGCCGAGGCAGTTGTCCCGGCACGCGTCGCATTCACACCCGTATTCATCGCGCATTTCCAGCACACGCCTTTCCAGAGGATTCCTTGAGCGAGACGTCCCGACAATCCACCCTCAGCAAGCCGATCGGCACCGGCACGAAGTCGAATCCCGCGTCGGTCGGACGGCGGCTGTGGCCGTACCTCAAGCCGCTCCTCTGGGTGTCGATCGCGGCCATTGCCACGCTGGCGATCGTGGCCGCGACCGAGGCCGGCATTCCCGCGCTGCTCAAGCCGCTGCTCGACCACGGCTTCGGCACCAAGGGCAGCCCGAGCGCCCGATGGATCGTGCCCAGCGCCGTGATCGGCCTTGCGCTCGTGCGCGGCCTCGCGCAGTACGCTTCCGGCTACCTGCTCCAGTACGTGTCCAACCGGATCCTGCTCGAGCTGCGCCTGAAGATGTTCGAACGCATGATCCACGCGAGCGTGGGCTTCTTCCAGCGCGAGACGGCGAGCACGGTCATCAACGCGATCGTGTTCGAGGTCAACCAGATTCTCGGCGTGCTGTTGAGCGTGCTGGTCACCTCCGTGCGCGACTCGCTCACTGTGGTCTTCCTGCTCGGCTACCTGTTCATCCTCAACTGGCGCCTCACGCTGATCGTGGCGGTGCTGCTGCCGGCCATCGGCTGGCTCGTCAGCAAGATCAACCGGCGCCTGCGCCGCCTGAACCGCGAGCACCAGGCGCTCACGAACGAGCTGTCGTACATCGTCGAAGAAACCGTGGGCGGCTACAAGGTCGTCAAGGTTCATAACGGCGAGCAGTACGAAATGGACCGCTTCGGCGAGATGAGCAAGCGCCTGCGCGGCTACCAGATGCGCATGACGATCTCGGGCGGCCTTGCGCAGCCGCTCACGCAGTTCCTTGCCTCGATCGCGCTCGCGATCGTCATCACCATTGCGGTGGTGCAGGCCTCGCACGACCAGACGACGGTGGGCGGCTTCGTGGCCTTTGTCACCTCGATGCTGCTCGTGATCTCGCCGCTCAAGCACCTGATCGACGTGAACCAGCCGCTGCAGCGCGGCATGACGGCCGCCGAGCTGATCTTCGGCCTGATCGACGAGCCGGCCGAGCCCGCGGGCGGCGGCAAGCCGCTCGAGCGCGCGCGCGGCGAGATCGAGTTCCGCAACGTGTCGTTCGACTATGGGAACGGGCGGCCGATCCTCGAAAGCGTGACGTTCAGCGCGGCGCCGGGCGAGATGATCGCGCTGGCGGGCCCCTCGGGCAGCGGCAAGACCACGCTCGTGAACCTGCTGCCGCGCTTTTTCGATCCAAGCGGCGGCGAGATTCTCGTCGACGGCGTACCGCTGCCCGAGTACGACATTCACGCGCTGCGCAGCCAGATCGCGATGGTGAGCCAGGACGTGACGCTCTTCAACGACACGGTCGCGAACAACGTGGCTTATGGCGAAGAAGCCGATCCTGCACGCGTCGAGGACGCACTGCGCGCGGCCAATCTCTGGGACACGATCGCGGCGCTGCCTGAAGGGATCGACACGCTGGTCGGCGACAACGGCATGAAGCTCTCGGGCGGCCAGCGCCAGCGCCTCGCGATCGCGCGCGCCATCTACAAGGACGCGCCGATCCTGATTCTGGACGAAGCGACGTCGGCGCTCGACTCGGAATCGGAGCGCCACGTGCAGGCGGCGCTCGAAACGCTGATGAAGGGCCGCACGGTGCTCGTGATCGCGCACCGGCTTTCGACCATCGAGCGCGCGGACCGCATCCTCGTGATGGAAGCGGGCCGTATCGTCGAACGCGGCTCGCATCAGCAGTTGCTCGAACAGCGCGGGCTGTACGCGCATCTGCATCAGATCCAGTTCCAGCAGAACGCGGCGTAAGGGCAGGGAGGAGCGGCCGCTCAGGCCGCGGCGCCGCCTTCGAGTTCGCGCTTGCGCGACACGATGATCGCGAGGAAGTTGGTCGTGAGCAGCGCGATCAGGACGACGACCTGGATCGGCACCAGCACGTCGATCGTGAGCCCGAACAGGATCGTGCTGAACGACACCGCGAGGCCGCTGCAGGCGGCGGTGCGGATCACGGAATCGGCGGCGCGGCGCGCGCGCCAGAAATAAACCGACGTGCCGAAGTAGACCAACAAGAGCGTGGCCGCGCCCACGGCGCCCATTTCGGCGATGGCCGAGAAGAAGTCGCTGTGCGCGCGCTCATTGACGATCTGCTGGCTCGCCTCGCCGTGCTGCGCGAGCTCGCCGAGTGCCTGTTCCAGACGTCCCTTGCCCACGCCGTAGACCGGATGGCGCTCGAACAGCGTCACCGAGGCGTTCCACAGTTGCAGGCGCAGCCCCACCGACGTGTCCTTGTCGCCGCGCTGCATGAGGGTGAAATCGGAGCCCGCGTCGGCCACGCGGTGGCGAATGCCGTTCGTCGAAAACAACGCGCCGGCCGCCACGGCGAGCAGCGCCAGCGTGACGACCACGCGTTTCCAGTGCGAAAACCACCCATACTGCACGCCGAGCAGGAGCGCGAAGACGGGCACCGCGATCCAGCCGCCGCGCGTGCCCGAGAGATAGGAAACGAAGCCACCCGCGACCAGTGCGGCGAGCTTGACGATGAGCGCCAGCGGACGCGCCTTGCGGTCCCAGCCGAACGTGAACACCGCGAGAAACGCGAACAGCAGCGCGGTGTCGCCGAACGGAATCGCGTTGGTGTAGTAGTTCGAGAGGCGCTCGGTGTCGTTCCAGCCGCCCGCGGGACGGTCGACGAACACCCAGGCGCTCGCCGCGAGCGCGCCCAGCGCGCAGCCCCAGCCGACCACCGTGAGGCGGCGCGAAGGCAGGCGGGCGAGCAGCAGGAAGATCGGCAGCGCGAGCGTGAGGCGCGACAGCGCGTCGAACTGGTGCGGCGCCCAGTAGCCGAGCAACGGCTGCTGGAGCACGACCACGACGAGCGGGGCGAGCATCGCGGCGGTGTACCAGCGGTATTCGCGCCACGGCGCGAAATAGCGGGGGTCACGGCGGTACGCGCAGGCGCCATAGAGCGCGAACGCGAGCAGCAGGAAGAAGCAGTAACCCGTACCGCCGCGCCAGACCAGATTGGTGGCGGGTCCAAGCAGGAGCAGCAGGGTAACGATTGGAGCCAGGCGGCGAGGGTAGGTCGTCGTATCGTGATTCATGTCGGCCGGCGCAAATCGGGGCGGGCAGTCAGTTGTTATGTCGATGCAGCCGGGCGAGCGCTGCTGCGCCCCCCGCGGTCAGTGCAAGCCGGTCAAACGGATGACCCGGCGCGACTGCCCATGAATCGATCGATTATACCGGAGGGCATTTTGGGTACGCGGGATGCGCTGACAGGCGGCTTACCCCGGCTTACCGGGCGCATTACAGAAATTTTCGCGGATCGTGTACGCCCGCGTCGGGCCACGCCTAAGACTCTCGCGCGGCGGGCTTCGGCGCTGTCAGGAACTGGCGCTTTATAATCGGCCCACGCGAGAATTGCGCACAATAATTTACCTGTCGGACCGGTCATGAAGGTTGGAATCTCCTGCAACGCGCTCAAGCATAGCGGCGGCCTCGAACGCTATGCGATGGACCTGGTCCGGGGCCTCGCCGCGCGCGGCGTGCGGCCCGTGTTCTTTGCCCGCAAGTTCGATCCATCCGTACCCGAATACACGCTCGTGGAGCCGCATCGCATCAACGTTTCGTTGCTGCCGGGGAAGCTGCGCGACGCGTGGTTCTCGCGGCGGCTCACGACGTTGCGGCGGCGCGCGGGCGTGGACGTGCTGATCGGCTGCAACCGGGTCGATTCCTCGGAGATCGCCATCTGCGGCGGCACGCATCGCGGCTTTCTGCGCGCGACGGGGCGCACGCAGCGCGGCTCCGACAGCCGGCAGATCGCGCTCGAAAGCCAGCAATATGCGCGATCGCGCGTGATCGTCGCGCATTCGGATCTTATGCGCTCGGAACTTCGCGAGCTTTATGGCGTAGACGCGGCGAAGATCCGGGTGCTCTGTCCCCCCGTGGACGGCGAGCGCTTCTCACCCGTGGACGCCCCGACGCGCGCCGCGCTGCGCAGGCAATACGGATTCGCCGACCACGAGACGGTGTTGCTCTTCGCATCGAGCAGCCACGAACGCAAGGGCTTGCCGCTCATCGAGCAGGTCGTCGAAGCGCTGGACCTGCCCGTCGTGGTGGCCGTGGCGGGGCGCCCGCCCGAACGCGCGAGCGAGCGCGTACGCTACATCGGCTATGTGAAGGACCTCGAAAACGCCTATCGCGCGGCCGATTACTCGATTCTTGCGTCGACCTACGAGCCGTTCGGGCTCGTCGGCATCGAGTCGGTCATGTGCGGCACGCCGGTCATCCTCTCCTCGAATATCGGCTGCTGCGACGCCATCGCCGATACCGCCAAATATCTGTTCCAGCCCGGCGACGCCGCCGACCTGCGCCGCGCGATCGAAGCGGCCGTGGCGGCGCCCGGACAGCGCGTCGAACCCGAGGGGCCCGTCGGACCCATCGATGGGTCATCGGGCTTCCATTCCGCCGTGCTGTACGACGCGAGCGTGCAGGCCCACGTGGACGCGCTCCTCGAACTCGTCGCCGACATTTCCCCGACCCGCTAGCTTGCGCCGCGTGCCCGCGCGGCGCCTCCCGCGATTCTTCCGAAATCTGGAAAGGACCCCTAGGATTTCAAGGGTTAACCCTGGAGTCTGACAGGCATACGATGCGTACATCGGTCGCATGCACATACACACAGTCGCACGTCGGCCGTCCTGAACAAACTGGAGGTCGTAACCATGAAGTCCCTGATTCAAGCCGTTGCTGTTGCCGCTGCACTCGTCGTTCCCGTCGCTTCGTTCGCGCAGTCGCACTCGACCATCACCCGCGCCCAGGTGCGCGAAGAGCTCGTGCAACTCCAGAAGGTCGGTTACCGCGTCGGCGATGGCGATCAAGCGCACTACCCGGACGCGATCCAGGCCGCGCAAGCCAGGATCGCCGCGCAGAACGGCAATAGCGCGTACGGCGGTGTCGCGAATGCATCGGAATCGGGCGTCCGTGGTGCGACGGTGTCGGCGCAAGACTGGAATGCGATGTACGCGCATCCCTAAGCCGCTAGCCGGCTTTAGTCGAATGCCTGGTTGAGCAATCGAGCGCCGTGCTGCTGGAGGGCGACGCGGCGCTCGCAGCCGGTGGGCGATCGAGTAGCGATCGGGCGGTGCAATGCCGCTCCGAAACGAGGCCTGCCCCGGAGGAAACCTCCACCATCGGGACTCCGATGGCTTAGCCCGGGCACGGAATGGGTGCCCGGGCGCTTTTTCCCGGGTTGGCCAGCGGGGGCGGCACGCACCATCCGGCGCCCGTCCCCGACACAAGCAGACAGCGGGCGAGCGTCGCCCGGATTCAACCGGGCGCTTGCTCCGACTTCTCCCCAAGCAGATCTTCGCCGTGCAGTTGCGCGAGCAGCGCGCGCGCTTCTTCGACCGGGTCGCCCGTCATCGGATGGAAGACGAAGTGCGGCGACGCCGAAAGCGTCGAATAGTGCTTGCGCGTGCTGCGCGAATACGCGGGATCGTAGTGTTCGGTGACGAGCACCTCGGACAGCTCCGCGTGGCGGCCTTCCGCGAGCAGACGGCACCACGACTCGATGCGCTCGCGCCCGTGCAGCGGCGTGAGCTTCAGCAATTGCTCGCGGAAGTAGGTCTCGTCGTCGAGCAGATGCCCGTATTCCTCCAGCAGCAGCGCCACGCGCTCCTCGCGCGCCACCTCGACCACGATGCAGGTGGCGCCGTGAATGCCCTCGACGAGCGCGGCCGGCAGCGTGATCGCGCCGATGCGCCGGCTTTCCGCCTCCACGAAGACGGGCTGCGCGGGGTCGAATGCGCGCAGTTGCTGAACCAGCGCCGTATCGAACGACTTCTGCGAGGGTTGCGCGCGCGTGGGCAGCGCGCCGAGCAGCGAGCCGCGATGCGCGGCGAGCGCCTCGAGATCGAGCATTTGCGCGCCGGCCTTGCCGAGCGCCTGCAGAAGACGCGTCTTGCCGCTGCCCGTGGGCCCGGCGAGCACGACGTAGCGCAGATGGGCGGGCAGCGTGCCGAGCGCCTCTAGCACGGCGTGGCGCCAGGTCTTGTAGCCGCCTTCGAGCTGCCGCGCGCGCCAGCCGATCATGTTGAACATGGCCGTCATCGAGCCCGAGCGCTTGCCGCCGCGCCAGCAGTAGATGAGCGGGCGCCAGTTGCGCGGACGCCCGGCGAAGGTCGTGTCCAGATGCATGGCGATATTGCGCGCGGCGATGGCCGCGCCCACGCGCGTGGCCTCGAAGGGCGAGTCCTTGTACAACGTGCCGACGATCACGCGCTCCTCGTTGCTGAGCACGGGGGCATTGATCGCGCCGGGCACGTGATCCTCGGCGTATTCGAGCGGCGTTCTCACGTCGACGATCTCGTCGAACTCGCCCAGCTGGGAAAGGGTGGCGCGCTGATGATTCAACTGCGGTGCTCCGATGATGCGTGCGACAGCTTCGCGCCGGGAGGCGCGAAGCCGCAATGTGAGTTAGCGCAGACCTGGGGTCAGGCGGCGAGCTCGGCCATGAGTTCGGGATGCTTGATGATCAGGCGCAGCAGGCACAGCACAGCGCCCGATGGCGCGAATCGTCCCTGTTCCCAATCGCGCAGCGTGGCAACGGGAGTCCCGATGCATTCGGCAAACGCCGGCTGGGTCATGCCCGACGCCTCACGTGCCTGACGCACGAGCATCTGCTCTGGAGTGGTCACGCGACCGATGCGCCCCTTCGCTTCCTCGAGCGCCTGCCGCAGATCCGGCAGCGGCTCGCCGGCATCGGCCTCAATGGCCTTGGCGATTCTCTCTATGTCCTTCATCACACTACCTTCCGGATGTCCTTGGGGAGCATGTTCTCGCGCTCGGCCTTGGCATAGACCGCTACGAGCAACACGATTTCCGCATCGCTCAGATCGAAATAGATGATCCGCGTACCGCCCGACTTGCCGGTGCCGGCACGCTTCCAGCGAACCTTGCGGGCGCCTTCCGCACCTGGAATCACATCTCCCGCTTGCGGGTTGGCAGCGATCCAGGTGATGAAGTCGAGGCGTTCGGCGTCGGACCAGATTCGCTCCGCCTGCTTCTGGAATGTCGGTGTTTCGATTACGGTCCGCATTTTCGATTATACGGGAATCCCGTATGATTTCAAGTCAGGATGAGAGGCAAGGGCGTTGCACGAGGGCGGTTGCCATGCGTGGTATGCGGATGGCTTGGGCCGGAAAGGGTGTTGCCGTTTGCATTCTCGCCCGTCGCACAGCACGAATTGCCATTCCGGAGGCAAGCGGAACTGATCTGCGCGGTGCTTTGACAAGTCTTTGCACTTCCCGCTCGGCATTCGGTTCGCGACGTGGCGAGTCAGCGACGATCTACGGTTGCTTGACCCACTTGCCCGTGCAACGAATGACGCCGCCCATATCTTTAAATTAGGATTAGCACTACCTACGATTTGCTCGTGATGCGCCGTTAAGCCATGCGCAGACGCGCTCCGCCGATGGGCGGCGTTTGCGATCTTCCATACGGAGGCACGATGAAATCGAAGCACGGACGAAAGGCACGGCAATGGGCGCTCGGCGCATCGATGCTGTTCACGGCTTGCGATGCCGCGCTGGCTGGAACGGGGGGAACCATTCGCTTCAGCGGCGCGATCGTTGAACCGACGTTCGGCATCACCGCTGCCCCCGGCAGTTTTGCCGGCGCTTCAAACACGAGCGCGCCCATGTGGACGGTCGCGCCCGATGGCGCGCTGTCCATCGCGTATGTCGCCGCGCCAAACAGCAGGGCTTACGCCGACGTATCGATCGTTGCACTCGGCGACAACGCGAGCGCGTCGCTTGCCGCGCCGGCTGCTGTGTCGGTAAGCGCTGCTGGCCGGGCTGTCGATAGACGCCAGGTCGATGGCAACGAACGATACGGTATTGGCAGCGCCGGCGGGGTGATCCGGCTTCAGGCAGGCGCCTTGTCACGCACGGCGGGGCCGACGTTGGTGTCGGTCGTGACAAGCTATCAGTGATCGGGGGGCGGCGCGCTTCGCCACGGATTCGAAGCGCGTCTTCCCGATCGAGGGCGATCGAGGCGACCCAGCACGCCCCTCACATCAACACAATATCGTACTGCTCCTGACTCAAATTCGACTCCACCTGCAGCGACACCGGCTTGCCGATGAAATCGATCAGCATCGCCAGATGCTGCGACTCCTCCTCGAGAAACAGATCGATCACCTGCTGCGAGGCCACCACGCGAAACTCGCGCGGATTGAACTGGCGCGACTCGCGCAGAATTTCGCGCAGCACGTCGTAGCACACGGTGCGCGAGGTCTTCACCTGCCCCTTGCCGAGACACGTGGGGCAGGGCTCGCACAGCACATGCGCGAGCGATTCGCGCGTGCGCTTTCTCGTCATCTCCACGAGCCCCAGTTGCGAGAAGCCGTTCACGGTCACGCGCGTGCGGTCGCGCGAGAGCGCCTTCTTCAGCTCGCCGAGCACCTGGTCGCGGTGCTCGACGTTCTCCATGTCGATGAAGTCGATGATGATCACGCCGCCCAGATTGCGCAGCCGCAACTGGCGCGCGATGGTGTGCGCCGCTTCGAGATTGGTCTTGAAGATCGTGTCGTCGAAGTTGCGCGCGCCCACGTAGCCGCCCGTGTTCACGTCGATGGTCGTCATCGCCTCGGTCTGGTCGATCACGAGGTAGCCGCCCGACTTCAGATCGACGCGGCGTGAGAGCGCGCGCTGGATCTCGGCCTCGATGTTGTAGAGGTCGAAAAGCGGCCGCTCGCCCGTGTAGTGATGGAGCATCGGCAGCACGGCGGGCGTGAACTCGCTGGCGAACTCGGTGAGCCGCTGGAACGTTTCGCGCGAATCGACCTGAATGCGCGAGGTCTCGTCGTTCACGAAGTCGCGCAGCACGCGCTGCGCGAGATTGAGGTCTTGATAGAGCAGGCTGGTGGCGGGCATGCGTTGCGCCTGCGCGAGGATCGTCGTCCACGTCTTGCGCAGGTAGGTGACATCGGCGGCCAGCTCTTCGCTCGTGGCGTCCTCGGCGATCGTGCGCACGATGTAGCCGCCTTTCTCGTCGGCGGGCAGCACGGCGGTCAGGCGCGCGCGCACGGCTTCGCGCTCGGCCTCGCTCTCGATCTTCTGCGAGATGCCGATATGCGGCTCCTGCGGCAGATAGACGAGCGTGCGCCCCGCGATGCTCACCTGCGTGGAAAGCCGCGCGCCCTTGGTGCCGATCGGGTCCTTCACGACCTGGACCATCAGCGTCTGCCCTTCGAACACGGTCTTTTCGATGGGCTGATGATGGACCGGCGCATGCGCTTCGCCCGCGATGCGCGGATGCCAGATATCGGCGACGTGGAGGAACGCGGCGCGCTCGAGGCCGATGTCGATGAAGGCGGACTGCATGCCCGGCAACACGCGCACGACCTTGCCGAGATAGACGTTGCCGACGCGTCCGCGCGACAGCGTGCGCTCGACGTGAAGCTCCTGGACTGCACCTTGCTGGACCAACGCGACACGCGTCTCCTGAGGCGTGACGTTGATCAGGATTTCTTCGTTCATGATTGGTTTTAGAAGTCGATGCCGGCGGCGCGCAGGAGGGCGGCCGTTTCGAAAAGTGGCAAACCCATGATACCCGAATAGGACCCGTCGATTCGCTCGATGAACTCGGCGGCGCGCCCCTGGACGCCGTATGCGCCGGCCTTGCCGAACGGCTCGCCGCTCGCGACGTAGCGCGCCAGCGCCGCGGGCAGCGCGGGGGCGAAGCGCACGCGCGAGCGCGAGAGCGCGAGCGGCAGGCAGACGCCTTCGGCATTGACCACGGCCACGGCAGTGAGCACTTCGTGCTCGCGGCCGGCGAGCCGTTCGAGCATCGCGTAGGCATCGGCGGCGTCGTGCGGCTTGCCGAGGATATGGCCGTCGACGCTCACGGTGGTGTCCGCGGTGAGGATCGGCGCATAGGCGTGCGCGCCCGCAACGAGCCGGGCGCGCGCGGCATCGGCTTTCGCGGCGCACACGCGCTCGACATAGATGGCGGCGGCCTCGCCGGGCAGCACGGCTTCGAGCGATTCGGCGTCTTCGTCGGGACGCGGCAGCAGCAGCTCGAAACGCACGCCGAGCTGCTGCAGCAGTTCCTGGCGGCGCGGGCTTTGCGAGGCGAGATAGACGAACGGATAGGGCGCAGTAGTGGTCATCGGGGCGTTTTTACGTCTTGATGAGGCGGAAATCGGGTTCGCGCGGGTTTATGCATCGCGGCGGCTGCGGCGCGCCGCGATCCAGCACATTCCATCCGCGATCCGGCCCGCTTCAAACGCGATGATAGGGGTGATTCTGCGTGATGGTCCAGGCGCGGTAAAGCTGCTCGGCCAGCAGCACGCGCACCATCGCATGGGGCAGGGTGAGGGAGGAGAGGCGCAGCAGCGTGTCGGCGCGCGACTTGAGCTGCGGATCGAGCCCGTCCGCGCCGCCGATCAGGAACGCCACGTCGTGCCCGTCCTGCTGCCAGCCGGGCAGCGCCTGGGCGAGCTGCATCGTGGTCCAATCCTTGCCGCGTTCGTCGAGCGCGACGATGCGCGCGTTCTTCGGCAGCGCCGCCTCGATGCGCGTGCGCTCGGCGGCCATCACGCTCTCGGCCGAGCGGCCCGACGAGCGCTGCTCGGGCTTCACTTCGCGCAGCTCGATGCGCAGCTCGGGCGGCATGCGCTTCGTGTATTCCTCGAAGCCCTCGGCCACCCAGTCCGGCATCTTGTGCCCGACGGCGACGATATGCAGTTTCATGGTGCTAAACGAATGCGTGACGCGCTTGTGCGCGGGTGGTCCGGCGCGTGGCCGGTCGTTGCGCGCGCAATGCGCGTCGCTGGCGCCATTACTTCGCGCTGCGGCGCGAGGCGACCTTGCGCGCGGGTTTCTTCACGGCGGGCGCGGCGATTTCGTCCTCGTCTTCGTCGTCGATCGGCTCGCTCGGACGCGCGCCCACGAAGCCCGTGGTGGCCGCGAGCTTCACGCGCACCGGCTTGTCGCCCCAGATTTCCTCGAGGTTGTAGTACTGGCGCAGCGCGGGCTGCAGGATGTGGACGACCGCGTCGCCGCAATCGACCAGCACCCATTCGCCGATGTCCTCGCCTTCGGTGCTGACGATGTCGCCGCCGGCTTCCTTGACCTTCTCGCGCACGCTGTTGGCGAGCGCCTTGGTCTGGCGGTTCGAGGTGCCGCTCGCGACGACCACACGGTCGAACAGCTCGGTCAGATGGCTCGTGTTGAAGACGCGAATGTCCTGTGCCTTGACGTCTTCGAGACCGTCGACGATGGCGCGTTGAAGTTTGCGGATGTCCATGTTTACCCGTGGTGCCTGTACAAATGATGTTGAAGGATATAGTCCCACACTGCTGCGGGGACCTTGTCGGCGGCCGTGCCGCCGCGTTGTTCTGGTATTGCGTCCGGCGCGACCTGCCGCTCCACGCACGCGCCCAGCTCGCGCCGGATTTCGGTGGCCGAAATATCGAGCGCGAGCGTCGCGTCGATCAGCAGATGCCCGCAGCGCGTGGCCGCGAGCGTGGCGGCGCCGGCGCGGCGCGCGGCCACTTCGGCGGCGACGGCGCCCGGCAGCGCCGTGAAATCGAAGCCGGGGCGGCTCGCCACGCCGAGATGCGCGAGCGCGAACAGCTCCCGCCACTCGTGCCACGAATCGAGGTGGAGCAGTTGATCGGCGCCCATCAGCAGCGTGAGCGCCGCCGCGCCGTTGCTTGCGCTGCGCGCGCGCCAGCGGCGCAGCGTCTCGACCGTGTAGGTGGGGCCGTCGTGCTCGATCTCGTCGGTGCTGACGCTCACCGTCACGCCTGGCAGCACGAGCGAGGCCGCCGCCGCGCGCGTCATCGCGAGGCGGTGCTCCGCGGCGCTCACCTCGGGCTTCTGCCAGGGCTGGCCGGCGGGCAGCAGGATCAGCTCGGTGAGGCCCAGCACCTGCGCGAAATGGCGCGCGAGCGCGAGATGGCCCTCGTGGATCGGATCGAAGGTGCCGCCGAGCAGGCCCACGCGCCGCGCGAGCGCGCCGGCCGGCAGGTTGCCGGGGGCGCTGGCGGGCGCGTCGGCGGGGACGGTCAAGTCTTGCGTCACGGCGTCAGATCCAGTCGCGCACCGGCAGGAAGTCCGTGTACAGGCGCGCCTCGGGCGTGCCCGGCTGCGGCTGCCAGTCGTAGCGCCAGCTCGCGCTGGGCGGCATCGACATGAGGATCGATTCGCTGCGCCCGCCGCTTTGCAGGCCGAAGTGCGTGCCGCGGTCCCAGACGAGATTGAACTCGACGTAGCGGCCGCGCCGGTATGCCTGGAATTCGCGCTCGGCCTCGCCGTAGGGTGTCGCGCGGCGCTTTTCGATGATCGGCACGTAGGCCTTCAGGAAGCCCTCGCCCACGCTGCGCAGCATCGCGAATGCCTCGTCGAAGCCGCCTTCGGCGTAGTCGTCGAAGAAGATGCCGCCCACGCCGCGCGCCTCGTTGCGGTGCTTGAGGAAGAAGTACTCGTCGCACCAGCGCTTGAAGCGCGGATACAGACCGGCGCCGTAAGGCGCGAGCGCGTCGCGGCAGACGCGGTGGAAATGCTGCGCGTCTTCCTCGAAGCCGTAGTAGGGCGTGAGGTCCATGCCGCCGCCGAACCAGAACACGGGCGCCTCGCCCGCCTTCGTGGCGAGCAGCATGCGCACGTTCATGTGCACGGTCGGGCAGTACGGATTGCGCGGATGCAGCACGAGCGAGACGCCCATCGCCTCGAAGCCGCGCCCGTTGAGCTCGGGGCGCGCGGCCGTGGCCGAGGGCGGCAGCGCGTCGCCCGCGACGTCGGAAAAGCCGATGCCGGCGCGCTCGAAGAACCGGCCGCCTTCGAGAATGCGCGTGCAGCCGCCGCCGCGCAGCTTCTCGCCGGGTTCGCGCTGCCACCTGTCGGTGGCGAACGGCGTGCCGTCGAAGCCGCCGAGCGTGTCGGCGATCTGCGTCTGCAGGCCCGAGAGCCAGGCGCGCACGGCTGCGCTGTCATGGGTTGCGCCGTGGGTGGCGCTTGCGGGCGTCACGCGGGCTTGGCCGTCTTGAATCGGTTCGGTCATCGATGGGGCGGGCGAGGCGGCGGGGCCGGCACTGCGCCAGGATAGGGTTCGGAATCGGGGTACGGGTCGCGCGGCGCGGCCGGTAGCGGGAAGTTTACGCCGTTCGGCGCGGCTTCGCGGCTATGACGCCCATGCATTGTTGCCGTTGTTGCGTGCATTGCACGCCATCGGGCCGTTCGGCGATAGTCGTCCGTTTGGCCAGGCGCCGCCGCCGCGGTTTCAGGCGCTTGCGCTCCGGCGCGGCCTGGCGGCCACGTGCGCTTGCCGTGTGGCGCGATGCACCGCCAGGCGGGGCGGCGCCGGTCACGCCAGATGGCGCGCACGCCGGTATGCCGGCAGCGCGCGCACGGGTTCGCAAACCGCCCCCGTGCGCGTGTCCTGCGCTGCGCTTACTGCTTGCGCCCGGCGGCGCGATAGCCGATGTCGTGGCGATACTGCATGCCGTCGAACGAGATGCGGTTCACGGTCTCGTAGGCCACGTTCTGCGCGCTGCGCACGGAATCGGCGAGGCCGACCACGCACAGCACCCGGCCGCCCGAAGTCACGAGCTTGCCGTCCACGATCTGCGTGCCCGCGTGGAACGTGACCGAATTCTCGGTCTCGGCGGGGATGTCGTTGATGCGGTCGCCCTTGCGCGGCGTATCCGGGTAGTTGTACGCGGCCAGTACGACGCCGAGCGCCGTGCGGCGGTCCCATTCGAGCGTGACCTGGTCGAGCGTGCCGGCAATCGCGTGCTCGACGACCTTCGAGAAGTCGCCCTTCAGGCGCGCCATGATCGGCTGCGTTTCCGGGTCGCCCATGCGGCAGTTGAATTCGAGCGTCTTCGGGTTGCCCTGCGCGTCGATCATCAGGCCCGCGTAGAGGAAGCCCGTGTAGCGGATGCCTTCCTTCTCCATGCCCGCCACGGTCGGCAGGATGATTTCGCGCATCACGCGCGCGTGCAGCTGCGGCGTGACGATGGGCGCGGGCGAGTAAGCGCCCATGCCGCCCGTGTTCGGGCCCTGATCGCCGTCCTGCAGGCGCTTGTGGTCCTGGCTCGACGCGAGCGCGAGCACGTGCTTGCCGTCGACCATGACGATGAAGCTCGCTTCCTCGCCCGCGAGGAATTCCTCGATCACCACGCGCGCGCCGGCGTCGCCGAGCTTGTTGTCGGCGAGCATCATGTCGATGGCCTGATGCGCCTCTTCGAGCGACATCGCCACCACGACGCCCTTGCCCGCCGCGAGGCCGTCGGCCTTGATCACGATGGGCGCGCCGTTTTTCTCGACCCAGGCGTGCGCGGCCGCGGCGTCGGAGAAGGTCTCGTAGGCGGCCGTGGGGATGTGGTGGCGCTTCATGAACGCCTTCGCGAAGTCCTTCGAGCTTTCGAGCTGCGCGGCTTCCTTCGTGGGGCCGAACACCTTCAGGCCGCGCGCGCGGAACGTGTTGACGATGCCGGCCGCGAGCGGGGCTTCGGGCCCGACCACGGTGAGGGCGATCTGCTCGCGCTCGGCGAAATCGGCGAGCTCATGGATGTCCGTGATGTCGACGTTGGCGAGCCGCTCGTCCTGCGCGGTGCCGCCGTTGCCCGGTGCGACGTAGACGAGCTGGACGCGCGGCGCCTGCGCAAGCTTCCACGCCAGCGCATGTTCGCGGCCGCCAGAACCGACGACGAGTAACTTCATGTAAATCCCCGAAAGACCTGAACCAGAAACAGTTGCGGCCGGCGCACCCATGCGCCGGCCGTGAAATCGTGAGGGCGGCTAACCGCCGGGCGGCTAACCGCCGGGCGGCTACCCGCCAGGCGGCGACCGCGCAGCGCCGATGCTGCTTATTCCTCGTCGATCGACGCGTTCGTGTAGACCTCCTGGACGTCGTCCAGGTTTTCGAGCGCATCGAGCAGCTTCTGCATCTTCACCGCGTCGTCGCCCGTGAATTCGACTTCCGTTTGCGGCTTCATCGTGACTTCGGCCATTTCGGCCTTGAAGCCCGCGCCTTCGAGCGCGTCCTTGACCTTCTGGAAGTCGTTGGGCGGGCAGATCACCTCGATGCTGCCGTCCTCGTTCGTGACGACGTCGTCGGCGCCGGCTTCGAGCGCGGCGTCCATCAGCTTGTCTTCGGGCGTGCCCGGCGCGAACAGGAACTGGCCGACGTGATCGAACATGAACGACACCGAGCCGTCCGTGCCCATGTTGCCGCCGAACTTCGAGAATGCGTGGCGCACTTCCGCGACGGTGCGCGTGCGGTTGTCCGTCATGGTGTCGACGATGACGGCCGCGCCGCCGATGCCGTAGCCTTCGTAGCGGATTTCCTCGTAGTTCGCGCCATCGACGCCGCCCACACCGCGCTGGATCGCGCGGTTGATGTTGTCCTTGGGCATGTTGGCGTCGTAGGCCTTGTCGACGGCCAGACGCAGGCGCGGGTTCGAGTCGATCTCGCCGCCGCCCATGCGCGCCGCGACCTGGATTTCCTTGATGAGCCGCGTCCAGACCTTGCCGCGCTTGGCGTCAGCCGCGGCTTTCTTGTGCTTGATGTTGGCCCATTTCGAATGACCCGCCATACCTTTCTCCGTCGCACGCTTCACGCGTGCATGGTGCAGTTGTCGTTGCTGCAGTTTTCAATACGATGCCAGGGCACGGCGTGGCGCGCTCGCGGCCAGTGCATCCATGCCGATGTGCCCGAAGTACCCATGAGTAAGCTGTCCGCCCGCCATGCCGGCGTTTGCTCGGCTGGCGCTCGGGCAAGCGGCCGGGGTTTGCACGGCGGCGTCCGGCGCCGTGGCGCCCACGGTTGCTTTCCGCGCTTTCCCGGGACGCGCACCGGATTGCCTGGCGCGCCCTGCGGCGGCTTGCCAGTGCCGTGGCGGTGTCGCCTGGACCGGCCGGGACCCTTCCCGGGCCGCTCGGCGCCGCGCCAGGCGCTTTTCGGCGCGCTGCGCGACTGCTTCGGGACCGTCGGGCGGACCTGAATTTTATCACGCCGGGCTCGCTCGGCCTCACCCGTGCGCGTGATGGAGCGGGGATTTTGCGGGGGCCGCGCGAGCGCGCGGGGGCAAGGATCGGAGGAAAGCGGGGGAGCGCGGCGGGACGTTTGAGGGACGTCAGAGGGGCGGGCCGGGGCGCCGCCCCTTGGGCGGCCTCAGTTCTTGGTGCCGAACAGGCGGTCGCCGGCGTCGCCGAGACCCGGGATGATGTAGGCGTGCTCGTTCAGATGCGAGTCGAGCGAAGCCACGTAGAGCCGCACGTCCGGATGCGCCTGCTGGAACACCTCGACGCCTTCGGGCGCGGCCACCAGCGCGAGAAAGCTGATGCGCTCGCCGGGCACGCCGCGGCGCTTTAGCACGTCGATCGCGTGCGCGGCCGAGTAGCCGGTCGCGACCATCGGGTCGCACAGGATGAAGTTGCGGTCTTCCAGATCGGGCAGACGCACGAGGTACTCGACGGGGCGGTGGTCGTCGGCGCGATAGACGCCGATGTGGCCCACGCGCGCCGACGGGATCAGCTCGAGCAGGCCGTCGGACATGCCGACGCCCGCGCGCAGCACCGGCACGATCGCGAGCTTCTTGCCGGCGATCACGGGCGCGTCGATCTCGACGAGTGGCGTTTGCACGCGGCGCGTCGTGACGGGCAGCTCGCGCGTGATTTCGTAGCCCATCAGCAACGTGATTTCGCGCAGCAGCTCGCGGAACGTGCGCGTGGACGTGTCCCGGTCGCGCATGTGGCTGAGCTTGTGCTGGATTAGCGGGTGATCGAGGATGAAGAGATTCGGAAAGCGGCTGTCCTGTTTCATGGCGGGGCGCACGAGGCTGCAAGGGGGATCGGGGTGTCGGTCGTGCCGCCGCCGGGCGCCTCGAACCGCCTGGGCTTCCAGGCGGGCGGGGGCGCGCAGCGTGCGGCGAGCAGGGCCCGCCGCACGCGCGGCAGGCAGCCGGATCGAAAGTCCGGCGTGGCTCGCGGGAGCGCTGGGCCGCGCTACAGGCGCAAGTATACGAGAACTGGGCGCGAACTGAGCGGGATCGGGGCCGGACTGAGGCCGACTGGCGCCGGATTGCGGCGCCGCTCGTGCGCGGTATGCGATCCGCGGTCCGCGGCGCTCAACGCGCGCGGCCCGATTCTTCTAGAATCGCAAAAACCGGACCGGCAAGCGGGCAAAAGCGGGCAAAGTCGTACGACGCTCACCGTCGCCTTGCCGTCACAGATTCGTCACGCAATCACGAACGAGGACCGTAACACGATGGACATGGGCATCGCAGGACGCAGCGCGCTGGTGTGCGCGGCAAGCAAGGGATTGGGGCGCGGCTGCGCCGAGGCGCTCGCGGCCGAGGGCGTGAACGTGACGATCGTCGCGCGCACGGAAAAAACGCTCGAGGAGACCGCGGCGCAGATCCGCGCGAACACCGGCGTCGAGGTCAAGGCCGTGGCCTGCGACATCACCACCGAGGCCGGCCGTGCCGCCGCGCTTGCCGCGTGCCCGTCGCCGGACATTCTCGTGAACAACGCGGGCGGCCCGCCGCCGGGCGACTTCCGCAGCTACACGCACGAAGCCTGGCTCGCCGCGCTCGAAGCGAACATGCTCACGCCGATCGCGCTGATCCAGGCCACCGTCGACGCCATGGGCCAGCGCGGCTTCGGGCGCATCGTCAACATCACGAGCTCCTCGGTGAAGGCGCCCATCGACGTGCTCGGACTCTCGAACGGCGCGCGCTCGGGGCTGACGGGCTTCGTCGCGGGCGTGGCGCGCCAGGTCGCGCACACGGGCGTGACGATCAACAATCTGCTGCCGGGCTCCTTCGACACCGATCGCATTCAGTCCACCCTCGTCGCGCAGGCGAAGGCGAGCAGCCTCTCGCTCGACGAAGTGCGCGCGCGCCGCGCGAAGGCGATTCCGGTGGGCCGCTTCGGCACGCCCGACGAGTTCGGGCGCGCCTGTGCGTTCCTGTGCAGCGTCCACGCGGGCTATATCACGGGGCAAAACTGGCTGATCGACGGCGGCGCCTATCCGGGCACATTCTGATCCGGTACGTTTCGATTCGCGCGTGGCGGCGCGCTGCTTTATCGCCGCGCATCACCGCACGCCGCCACGCATTGCCGCGTGCATGAACGACACATTCAACCCATCGAAACAAGGAACAAGGCCATGCCCACTCGCGTCGCGCTGATCGCGCACGATCACAAGAAGGACGACATCGTCAGGTTGACCGGCGAATATGTCGACACGCTGCGTCGTTGCGAGCTGCTCGCGACCGGCACGACCGGCGGCCGCATCGCGGCGACGCACGGCCTGAACGTCGAGCGCATGCTCTCGGGCCCGCACGGCGGCGACCTGCAGATCGGCGCGCAGCTCGCCGAAGGCAACGTCGACGTGGTGATCTTCCTGCGCGACCCCATGACTCCGCAGCCGCACGAGCCCGACATCAACGCGCTCGTGCGCGCCTGCGACGTGCACGACGTACCGTGCGCGACCAACATCTCGACGGCGCGCATGATCCTCGACGTGCTCACGCTGCGCCTGAAAGACGAGATCTGAGCGCGGCGCGCTCGGGCTGGTTCAGGATCGCAGGATTCACAGGACTCACAGGACGAAGGAGGCAAGATGACCAAGGCAATCCGTTACGACAAGACCGGCGGCCCCGAAGTGATGAAGTGGGTGGACGTCACGGTGGGCGAGCCGGGCGAGGGCGAGATCCGCGTGAAGCAGAGCGCATGCGGGCTCAATTACATCGACGTGTACTTTCGCACGGGGCTCTATCCGCAGCCGCTGCCGGCGGGGCTCGGCATGGAGGCCGCGGGCGAAGTCGTGGCCGTGGGCCAGGGCGTGACGCTCGTGAAGCCGGGCGATCGCGTAGCCTACGTCGCGCGTCCGCCGGGCGCCTACGCGCAGGAGCGCGTGCTGCGCGCGGACCAGGTGATCCGCCTGCCCGACGCGATTAGCGACGAGCAAGCCGCCTCGGTCATGCTCCAGGGCCTGACCGCGCAATATCTGCTGCGCCGCACGTACCGCGTGAAGGCCGGCGACACGATCCTGATCCAGGCCGCCGCGGGCGGCGTGGGCCTGATCGTGTGCCAGTGGGCCAAGGCGCTCGGCGCGACCGTGATCGGAACGGTGGGTTCGGACGAGAAGGCAGAAGTCGCGAAGGCGCACGGCTGCGATTACCCGATCGTCTATACGCGCGAGGACTTCCAGGCGCGCGTGCGCGAGATCACGAACGGCGCGGGCGTGCCCGTGGTGTACGACTCGATCGGCAAGGACACCTATACGAAATCGCTCGACTGCCTCGCGCCGCTCGGCATGTTCGTGAGCTTCGGCAATGCGTCGGGGCCGCTGCCGCCCATCGATTCGTCGGAGTTCGCGGGGCGCGGCTCGCTTTTCTTCACGCGACCGACGCTCTTCACCTATATCGCGAAGCGCTCGGACTATGAAGCGATGGCCGCCGAGCTGTTCGAGGTGATCGCCTCGGGCAAGGTCAAGACCTCGATCAATCAGCGCTATGCGCTGCAGGACGTGGGCCAGGCGCACGCCGATCTCGAAGCGCGCCGCACGACGGGATCGACCCTTCTGCTGCCGTAATTTCGCGGCATCTAAATCGCTTCGTTTTCGTTCAAGCAAAAAGGCGCGCATGCCAGTCATGCGCGCCTTTTTGCTTGCTGTTTATCTCCCGCTCATTCGCCTTCAGCCACCCGTAGCAAGCCTCCCAGGCCAATGCCACGTCCCGTTCCCCACCGCGTTTACGCAATTTTTATACGCGCACCAGCAGCTTTGATCCGGATTTAACGCGATAACCCTTACCTTACCGCCATCCGTCATCCGCGAATGGAGAACACGACAATGGATGTGCTGTATATCGGGGGGCTGGCGGTCTTCGCCGCGCTCACTTACGCGTTGATCGCCGGCTGCGAGAAGCTCATGCAGTATCGCCGCGCGGATCGGGGCGCAACGGGAGCGCGCTCATGACCTGGATATTCTGGCTATCGGGGGCGGCGACGCTGTTGCTGTTCGTCTATCTCGTCCATGCGCTCCTGCGCGCGGAGGATATCGAATGAACGCCAACAATCTGCTGCAAGCGGGGATTTTCATCGTCGTCCTGCTCGCGCTCGCGGTCCCCGTCGCGGGCTATATCACGCGCGTGCTCGACGGACGCTCACGCGTCGTGCGTCTGTTCGCGCCGCTCGAAAACCTGCTTTACCGCATCGCCGGGGTCGACCCGAGCGCCGAGATGAACTGGAAGCGCTATGCGTTCGCCACCATCTCGTTCAACGTGTTGGGCGTGGGCTTTCTTTACGTGCTGCTGCGCGTGCAAGGCTGGCTGCCCGGCAACCCGCAGAGCTTCGGCGCGATGACGACCGATGGCGCGTTCAACACCGCCGTCTCCTTCGTCACCAACACGAACTGGCAGGACTACACGCCCGAGCAGACCGTGAGCTACCTCACGCAGATGCTCGGCTTCACGGTGCAGAACTTCCTCTCGGCGGCCACCGGCATCGTCGTGGTGATCGCGCTGATCCGCGGCTTCGCGCGCCATTCGGCGCAGACCATCGGCAACTTCTGGGTCGATCTCACGCGCACGACGCTCTACGTGCTCGTGCCGATGGCGGCGATCATCGCGGCGCTGCTGATGAGCCAGGGCATGATCCAGAACTTCAAGTCGTATCAGGACGTGCCCACGCTGCAGACCACGACCTACGCGGCGCCCAGGCTCGACGCGCAAGGCAATCCAGTCAAGGATGCGAAGGGCAACCCCGTCACCGTCGACACCCAGGCGACGACGCAAACGCTCGCCATGGGTCCGGTCGCCTCGCAGGTCGCGATCAAGATGCTCGGCACCAACGGCGGCGGCTTCTTCAACGCGAACTCGGCGCATCCGTATGAGAACCCCACGCCGTTCTCGAACTTCGTCGAGATGTTAGCAATCCTGATCATTCCGGCGGCGCTGTGCCTCGTGTTCGGCAACGTCGTGGGCGACCGCAGGCAGGGCGTGGCGGTGCTCGCGGTAATGACGATCGCATTCGCCGTCGCGGTGGGCGTCGAGCTCTCGGCGGAGCAGGCCGGCAATCCGATGCTTGCGAGTCTGAACGTCGATCAGCACGCGAGCGCGCTGCAGGCCGGCGGCAATATGGAAGGCAAGGAAACGCGCTTTGGCATCGCGCAGACGAGCGTCTTCGTCGTCGCGACCACGGCGGCCTCGTGCGGCGCCGTCAACGCGATGCACGACTCGCTCACGCCGCTCGGCGGCCTCGTGCCGATGCTCTTCATCCAGCTCGGCGAAGTGATCTTCGGCGGGGTGGGATCGGGCCTTTACGGCATGCTCGTGTTCGCGCTGCTCGCGGTGTTCGTGGCGGGCCTCATGATCGGGCGCACGCCCGAGTACGTGGGCAAGAAGATCGAGTCGTTCGAGATGAAGATGGTCTCGATCGTCGTGCTGCTCACGCCGCTGCTCGTGCTGCTCGGCACCTCGATCGCCGTGCTCGCCGACGCGGGCAAGGCCGGCATCGCCAACCCGGGCGCGCATGGCTTCTCGGAGATTCTCTACGCGTTCAGCTCGGCCGCGAACAACAACGGCAGTGCGTTCGCGGGCCTTTCGGTCAACACGCCGTTCTACAACTGGCTGCTCGCCATCGCGATGTGGTTCGGCCGCTTCGGCACCATCGTGCCGGTGCTCGCCATCGCCGGCTCGCTCGCGAGCAAGAAGCGCATCGCCGTGACGGGCGGCACGCTGCCCACGCACGGGCCGCTGTTCGTCGTGCTGCTGCTCGGCACCGTGCTGCTGGTGGGCGCGCTCACCTATGTGCCGGCGCTCGCGCTCGGGCCGGGTGTGGAGCATCTGATCATGATGGGCGTGCATTGAACGGGGACTTCATCAAATGACACAACATAGTGCTACACGGTCCATGTTCGATCCGGCGCTCGTGCGTCCGGCCATCGTGGATTCGTTCAGGAAACTCAAGCCGCGCACGCAGTTGCGCAATCCGGTGATGTTCTGCGTCTACGTGGGCTCCGTGCTCACGACGATCCTCTGGATCGCGGCGCTCATGGGCCAGGCCGAGGCGCCCGCGGGCTTCATTCTCGCGATCGCGCTGTGGCTGTGGTTCACGGTGCTGTTCGCGAACTTCGCCGAGGCGCTCGCCGAAGGCCGCTCGAAGGCGCAGGCCGCATCGCTGCGCCAGGCCAAGAAAGACGTGATGGCCAAGAAGCTCAACGAGCCGCACCCGAAGTCGCCCATCCGCATCATGACCGCGTCCGATCTGCGGCGCGGCGACATGGTGCTGGTCGAGACCGGCGACACCATCCCGGCCGACGGCGAGGTGATCGAGGGCGTTGCGTCGGTGGACGAATCGGCCATTACGGGCGAATCGGCGCCGGTGATCCGCGAGTCGGGCGGCGACTTTTCGTCGGTGACGGGCGGCACGCGCGTGCTGTCCGACTGGATCGTCGTGCGCGTGACGGCCAATCCGGGCGAGGCCTTCCTCGACCGCATGATCGCGATGGTCGAAGGCGCGAAGCGCCAGAAAACGCCGAACGAGATCGCGCTCACGATCCTGCTGGTCGCGCTGACCATCGTGCTGCTGCTTGCGACCGCGACGCTGTTGCCGTTCTCGATGTTCTCGGTCGAAGCCGCGAAGATGGGCCATGTCGTGACGATCACGGCGCTCGTCGCGCTGCTCGTATGCCTGATTCCGACCACCATCGGCGGGCTGCTTTCGGCGATCGGCGTGGCGGGCATGAGCCGCATGATGCAGGCCAACGTGATCGCCACCTCGGGCCGCGCCGTGGAAGCGGCCGGCGACGTGGACGTGCTCTTGCTCGACAAGACCGGCACGATCACGCTCGGCAACCGCCAGGCCTCAGCCTTCGTGCCGGCGCCGGGCGTGACCGAGGAAGCGCTCGCGGATGCCGCGCAACTCGCGTCGCTCGCCGACGAGACGCCCGAGGGCCGCAGCATCGTGGTGCTCGCGAAGCAGCGCTTCAACATTCGCCAGCGCGACATGGGCGCGCTGCACGCGGTGTTCCTCGCCTTCAGCGCGCAGACGCGCATGAGCGGCGTGGACCTCTCGCCCGAGGGAACGGCGCCCGGCACGCACGCGCGCGAGATCCGCAAGGGCGCGGCCGACGCGATCAAGCACTACGTGGAAACGCGTGGCGGGCGCTTTGCGTCTGAAGTCGACACGGCCGTGGACGACATCGCGCGCCGCGGCAGCACGCCGCTCGTGGTGGCCGAGATGCACGACAAGGTCGCGCGTGTGCTCGGCGTGATCGAGCTGAAGGACGTGGTGAAGGGCGGCATCAAGGAACGTTTCGCCGAGCTGCGCAAGATGGGCATCAAGACCGTGATGGTGACGGGCGACAACCGCCTGACCGCGGCCGCGATCGCGGCCGAAGCGGGCGTGGACGACTTCCTCGCGCAAGCGACGCCGGAGACCAAGCTCGCGACGATCCGCGAGCACCAGGCCCAAGGCAAGCTCGTGGCAATGACCGGCGACGGCACCAACGACGCCCCGGCGCTCGCGCAGGCCGACGTGGCCGTGGCCATGAACACGGGCACCCAGGCCGCGAAGGAAGCGGGCAACATGGTCGACCTCGACTCGAACCCGACCAAGCTCATCGAGATCGTGGAGATCGGCAAGCAGATGCTCATGACGCGCGGCTCGCTCACGACGTTCTCGATCGCCAACGACGTCGCCAAGTACTTCGCGATCATTCCGGCCGCGTTCGCCACGACGTATCCGCAGTTGCGCGTGCTCGACGTCATGCATCTGAGTTCGCCGTCTTCGGCGATCCTCTCTGCGGTGATCTTCAACGCGCTCATCATCGTGATGCTGATTCCGCTCGCGCTCAAGGGCGTGAAGTACCGGCCGCTCGGCGCCGCGACACTGCTGCGCCGCAATCTGCTGATCTACGGCCTCGGCGGCATCCTCCTGCCGTTCCCGTGCATCAAGCTGATCGATATGGTGCTCCACGCGTTCGGCTGGGCTTGACCCACTCGCGTCGCCAGATCAATAGGAAACCAAAATGAAAACGCAGTTTCGACCTCTCATCGTGATCTTCGCCGTGCTCGCGGTCATCACGGGTCTCGTCTATCCGGCCGTGATGACCGCGTTCGGCCAGGCCGTGTTCCATCGCCAGGCCAACGGCAGCCTCGTCGAGCTGAACGGCAAGGTGGTGGGCAGTGCGCTGATCGGCCAGCAGTTCGACGCGCCCCGGTATTTCTGGGGCCGTCTCTCGGCCACCTCGCCGATGCCGTATAACGCGGCGGGTTCGGGCGGCTCGAATCTCGGCCCGACCAACCCGGCGCTCGCCGACGAAGTCAAAGGCCGTATTGCGGCGCTCAAGGCCGCGGGCACCGACGTCTCGCAGCCGATTCCCGCCGACCTCGTGACCTCGTCGGGCAGCGGGCTCGATCCCGAGATCTCGCCGGCCGCCGCCGCCTACCAGGTGGCGCGCGTGGCCAAGGCGCGCAAGATGAACGCGAACGACGTGCAGGCGCTCGTGGACCGCTATACGAAGGGCCGCCAGTTCGGCGTGCTTGGCGAGCGGCGTGTGAACGTGCTTGAGCTGAACCTCGCGCTCGATGGCAAGGAGGCGAGCTGAGCCAGGGCCAAGGAGCCGAAGACGCGGGGCGGGCACCGCATGCCGTTGTCGGCGGTGGGGCCGTTTGCTTATTCATCGCCACGGTGAGACGATCCCCGTAGCGTTTCCGGTGCTTTCCGGCACCTCAGCCACGCGCCACTCCCTATGAAATCCGCATGAACCGCCCCGATCCCGACGAACTCCTCGACCGGCTCCAGCGCGACGAAGAAAAGCGCCGCCGCGGCAAGCTGAAGATTTTCTTCGGCGCGTCGGCGGGCGTCGGCAAGACCTATGCGATGCTCCAGGCCGCGCGCCGCCGCGCCGACGACGGCGTGGATGTGGTGGTCGGCATCGTCGAGACGCATGGGCGCAGCGAGACCGCCGCGCTCACGAGCGGCCTCGAAGGGCTGCCGCGTCTGCGCATCGCGTACCGCGGGCGCACGCTCGAGGAGTTCGACCTCGACGCCGCGCTCGCGCGCAAGCCGCAACTCGTGCTCGTCGACGAGCTCGCGCACTCGAACGTGCAGGGCGCGCGCCACATGAAGCGCTGGCAGGACGTCTACGAGCTGCTCGACGCGGGCATCGACGTCTACACGACCGTCAACGTCCAGCACCTCGAAAGCCTCAACGACGTGGTGGGGCAGATCACCGGCATCCGCGTCTGGGAGACGGTGCCCGACCGCGTGTTCGACGGCGCCGACGAAGTCACGCTCGTCGACCTGCCCGCCGAGGAGCTGCTCGACCGCATGCGCGACGGCAAGGTGTATCTGCCCGCGCAGGCCGAGCGCGCGGTGCGCAACTTCTTCCGCAAGGGCAACCTGATCGCGCTGCGCGAGCTGGCGCTGCGCCGCACGGCCGACCGCGTAGACGCGCAGATGCACGAGTACCGCGCCGACCGCTCGATCCAGCATGTGTGGCAGGCGCGCGAGCGGCTGCTCGTCTGCGTGGGGCCGGGCCCCGAGGCGAGCGCGCTCGTGCGCGCGTCGGCGCGGCTTGCCGCGAGCCTCAAGGCCGACTGGATCGCCGTCTACGTGGAGACGCCGAAGCTCCAGCGCCTGCCCGACGAGGTGCGCCAGCGCACGCTCGGCGCGCTCAAGCTCGCTTCCGAACTAGGCGCGGAAACCGCCACGCTCGCGGGCGAGGACGCCGCCGTTACGCTCGCGGGCTATGCGCGGCTGCGCAACGTCTCGAAGCTCGTGGCGGGCGCTTCGCAACGCAACGGCCCGTCGCGATGGTGGCGCGCGTGGCGCCGGCCGTTCGGCGAGCGCCTCGCAGTGAAGGCCGAGGACGTCGACCTGATCCTCGTGCGCGCGAGCGCTACCGATAACGACCGGCTCGCCGGCCGCGCGCCGCGCGAAGCCTCGGCCGCCGCGCGTGCGGCCAACGCCTGGCGCGCCGCCATCGCCGAGGGTGCCGGCAGCGCCGCGCATCGCTCGCCGCCGCGCGCCTACGCGGCGGCGCTCGCGATCTGCGCCGGCATCACGCTGCTCGCGAACCAGCTGAACGACCGCATCGCGCTCGCCAATCTCGTGATGCTCTATCTGCTCGGCGTGATCTTCACGGCGACGAAGCTCGGGCGTGGCCCCGGCGTGCTGCTCTCGTTCGCGAGCGTGGCGGCCTACGACTTCTTCTTCGTGCCGCCGCGCATGTCGTTCTCGGTGAGCGACACGCAATACCTGCTGACCTTCGTGGGCATGCTGCTGACCTCGCTCGTGATCAGCCATCTCACGTCGAGCCTGCGCCGCGAAGCGAGCGTCGCGCAGCGGCGCGAGCAGCGCACCGGCGCGATGTACGCGATGGCGCGCGAGCTGGCCGCCGCGCTCGCGACCGAGCAGATCGTCGCGACCGGCAGCCGCCACGTGAGCGAGGTGTTCGGCGCGCGCGTGGCGATCCTCCTCCCCGACAGCGCCGACAAGGTGCAGCAGAAGATCGAGGACCCCGATCCGCAGATCATGCTCGAAGCCGGGAGCCTCGACATCGACGTGGCCCAGTGGGTCTACGACCAGCAAAAGCCCGCGGGCCACGGCACCGACACGCTGCCCGCGGCGGCGGCGCTCTATCTGCCGCTCAAGGCGCCGATGCGCACGCGCGGCGTGCTCGCCGTGGTCACGCGCGACGCGCGCGAGCTGCTGGTGCCCGAGCAGCAGCGCATGCTCGACGCGTTCGCCGCGCAGATCGCGCTCGCGCTCGAACGCGTGCACTACGTGGAGATCGCGCGCGACGCGCTCGTCAACATGGAGTCCGAACGATTGCGCAACTCGCTGCTCTCGGCGATCTCGCACGACTTGCGCACGCCGCTCACGGCCATCGTCGGCTTTTCGTCGATGCTCGCGCAGACGCGCGAGGCCAATGCACCCAACGCGTCCAACGCGCACGGCACGCCCGACGACGCCAGCGACGCGCGCTCGGGCGAGCTCATCGAGGCGATTCACGACGAGGCGCTGCGCATGACCGGCATCGTCACGAATCTGCTCGACATGGCGCGCCTGCAGGCGGGCAGCCTCAAGCTCAACCGCCAATGGACACTGCTCGAGGAGACCGTGGGCGCGGCGCTGGCCGCGTGCCGGCGCGTGCTGGCACGGCATCCGGTGCAAGTGAAGCTCGAAGAGGGCTTGCCCTTGCTGCAGCTCGACGCGGTGCTCATGGAGCGGCTGTTTTCGAACCTGCTGGAAAACGCCGCGAAGTACACGCCGCCCGATACGCCGCTCACGATTGCCGCGCGCCGCATCGAGGAGAACGGCGAGCCGTTCGTGCGCGTGAGCATCGACGACACGGGCCCGGGCCTGCCGCACGGCATGGGCGAGCGCGTCTTCGAGAAGTTCACGCGCGGCGAGAAGGAGTCGGCGAAGCCTGGCATCGGCCTCGGGCTCGCGATCTGCCGCGCGATCGTGGAGGCGCACGGCGGTACAATCGGCGCGGCCAACCGCGTGGCCGCCGATGGCCACGTGGAAGGCGCGTCGTTCTGGTTCGCGCTGCCGGTTCAGACGCCGCCGCCGCTGCCGGCCGATGTCGCGGACGTTGCCGACGTCGCCGATGTCGCCGATGCTGCCGATGCTGCCGATGTCGCGGACCCAGGCGAATCCGCCATGGAACCCAAACCCGCCAAGCCCGCCCATGAGTGACCCGAGCCTCTCCGTTGTCCTGATCGAAGACGAAAAGCAGATCCGCCGCTTCGTGCGCGCGTCGCTCGAGGGGGAGGGCATTGCCGTCTACGACGCCGAGACCGGCAAGCAGGGGCTCGTCGAGGCGGCGACGCGCAAGCCCGACCTCGTGATCGTCGATCTGGGCCTGCCCGATACGGACGGCCTCGACGTGATCCGCGAGCTGCGCGGCTGGAGCGACCTGCCCGTGATCGTGCTTTCGGCGCGCACTCAGGAGAGCGAAAAAGTCGCCGCGCTCGACGCCGGCGCCGACGACTACCTCACCAAGCCGTTCGGCGTCTCCGAGTTGCTCGCGCGCATTCGCGCGCATCTGCGCCGCCGCAACCGGGGCGGGGCGAACGAGGCGCCGCAGGTGAGCTTCGGCGAGGTGATCGTCGACCTGGGCCTGCGCCAGGTGACGCGCGGCGGCGCGGCGGTGCATCTCACGCCGATCGAGTACCGCCTGCTCGCGACGCTCGTGCGCGACGCGGGCCGCGTGCTCACGCACCGGCAACTGCTGCGCGAGGTCTGGGGACCTTCGCATGTCGAGAGCAGCCACTATCTGCGTATCTACATGGCGCATCTGCGGCAGAAATTGGAGCGCGATCCCGCGCAGCCCGAGCACATCGTCACCGAGACGGGCGTGGGGTATCGGCTCGTGGGCGTGCAGTAGCGGACGGCCAGTAGCGGGCGGCCAGCCGCGGACGGCCAGCCGCGGGCGGCCAGCCCGCGCCGGCTGCAGGCCCCTCCGTGATATACTTACAGACGCGTAAGGACGACCTTGCGTCTCATCTTCAAACGGGGACGGCCCCACTTCTCAGGGGAGCGTTCTCGTGGCCTGGATTTACCTCCTTATCGCCGGCGTGCTCGAAGTTGCATGGGCGTCCGGTCTCAAACTATCCGAAGGTTTTACCAAACTGGGCTGGTCGGCGTTCACGATCGTGACGGCGCTCGGCAGCTTCTGGCTGCTCGCGCTCGCCATGCGCCAGCTGCCGCTCGGCACGGCGTATGCGGTGTGGACCGGCATCGGTGCGGTGGGCGCGTTCATCCTCGGCATCGTCGTGATGGGCGAGGCCGCCAGCGTCGCGCGCGTGGCCAGCGCCGCGCTGATCGTGCTCGGACTCGTCGGGCTCAAGCTCTCGTCGGGCGCCTGAGGCGCTTTGCGCCCGCTTTGCGACATTTTCGCCATTCGCCTGGCCTCGCTTCGTGCCGTTCCGCCGGCGCCGCGCGTGGCGCGCCCACGCAACAACGCTGCGGCGCCGCAACGAGCGTGGCTATAATGGAACGGTCATAACCCGATAACACCACTCCGCGCCCGATTACACCTGGCGCCGCGTTTATCTGCGCGCCGCGCCATGCCTGATTCGTGGGGACGGCGCCGCGCGAGCCTCGCGCGAGGAGGCAGTCATGCTGGAACCCCTTTCGCTTGCCGCAGGCCTGTCCTGGGGCAGCGGTCTGCGCCTCTACCTCACGGTCCTGATGGCCGGCGTGCTGCAACGCCTTGGCTTCATCCATCTGCCTGACACGCTGGCGATCCTCGCCTCGCCGTGGGTGATCGGCGTCGCCGCCGCGCTCACGGTGCTCGAATTCCTCGCCGACAAAGTCCCCGCGTTCGATTCGCTCTGGGACGCCGTGCATACCTTCATCCGCATTCCCGCGGGCGCCGTGCTGGCGGCCGGTGCGCTCGGCCATGCCGATCCGGCGCTGCTCACGGTCGCGGCGCTCGCGGGCGGCACGCTCGCCGGCACCGCGCATCTGGCCAAGGCCGGCACGCGCGCGCTCATCAATCTCTCGCCGGAGCCGGTGTCGAACGTCGTCACCTCGGGCGCCGAAGACGGTATGACCTTCGTGGGCGTGCTGCTCGCGTTCTTCGTGCCGGTGCTGTTTCTGGTGCTGCTCGTGGCCTTCCTGCTCGTGGCCGCGTGGGCGCTGCCGCGTCTGTGGCGCGGCGTGCAGGGCGGTTTTCGCGGCATGGCGACCCATATGGTGTCGCGTTTCTCGCTGCGGAGCCGTCACGATTGAGCGGCGCCGGGCCTTCCTCGTCTTCGTCCAATGCCGCGCCCGGCGGCGGCTCTGGCCGTGCCGGGTCCACGCCGCCCCGTCCGGGCGGTGACGATCCGCGCGACGGCAGCGCCGGCACCCCTGAGCGCGTCACCCGCGCCACCCTTGGCTGGCCCGATCTCGTGCGTCTCGCCGCGCGCATGAGCGCGCGCGACTGGCGCGCGGGCGAGCTGACCATGCTGCTGCTGGCGCTCGTGCTCGCGGTGGCGGCGCTCTCGAGCGTGGGCTTTCTCGCCGACCGGCTCCAGCGCGGGCTCGAACGCGACGCCCGGGGCATGATCGCCGCCGACTTCATCGTGCGCGCCGATCATCCCGTCGATCCGTCGTTCTTGCGCGAAGCGCAGTCGCTCGACTTGCGCACCGCGACCACGGCGATTTTCCCGAGCATGGTGAGCGCCGCAGGCGCCCCGGCCCCGGCCTCGGCCTCAAGCACGCCGGACGCCCAGACGCCCACGCGCCTTGCCGCGGTCAAGTCGGTCTCGCCGGGCTATCCGCTGCGCGGCGCGTTGCGCATCGCGTCCGCGCCCGGCGCCCCCGACCGCGCGGCGCAGGGCATTCCGCCGCCCGGCACGGTCTGGGTCGACCAGCAACTGTTCGACGCGCTGAAGGTGCAGGTGGGCAGCCAGGTCAAGGTGGGCACGCGCACCTTGACGATCGGCGCGCTCATCACGCGCGAGCTCGACCGCGGCTTTTCGTTCGTGAACTTCTCGCCGCGCCTGATGCTCAACGCCGCCGATCTTCCCTCGACGGGCCTCACGGGTTACGGCAGCCGCGTGACCTACCGGCTGCTCGTGGCCGGCGCCGATCCCGCCGTCGCGCGGTTCGCCGCCTGGGCGCACGCGCGCGTCGATGGCGGCAAGATGCGCGGCGTCGGCCTCGAATCGCTGCAGGAGGGGCAGCCGCAGGTGCGTCAGACGCTCGACCGGGCGCGCCACTTCCTCACGCTCGTTTCGCTGCTCACGGCGCTCTTGGCGGCCGTGGCGATCGCGATGGCCGCGCATCGGTACACGCGCCGCCATCTCGACGGCTGCGCCGCGATGCGCTGCCTCGGCGCGAGCCAGCGCACGCTGCGCGCGCTCTTCGTGCTCGAATTCACGGGCCTCGGGCTCGTGGGCGGGGCGATTGGCGTGGCGCTCGGCTATGCGGGGCATCTCGCGCTGCTCGCGTGGCTCGGCACCCTGATCGACGTCGCGCTGCCGTATCCGGGGCCGCTGCCCGCGCTCGAAGGCGTCGCGGCCGGCCTCGTGCTGCTGCTCGGCTTCGCGTTGCCGCCGCTCTTGCCGCTCACGCGCGTGCCGCCCGTGCGCGTGCTGCGCCGCGAGTGGGGCGAGGAGAGCCGCACCGCGTGGGCCGCGTACGCCATCGGCATCGCGCTCTTTGCGGGGCTGCTCGTGATCGCGGCGGGCGAGCTCAAGCTCGGCGGCATCGTCGCGGGCGGCTTTGCGCTGGGTCTGCTCGTGTTCGCGATCGTGGCGCGGCTCGCGCTCTGGGGCGCGGCGCGCGTGGCGCGCAGCCAGCGCAACGGCCTCGAGGCGCGCGCGGGCGTGGGCTGGCGCTATGCGCTCGCGTCGCTCGAGCGGCGGCCCGGCGCGAGCGCGCTGCAGATCACCTCGCTCGCGATCGGCCTGATGTGCCTCCTGCTCATCGCGATGACGCGCAACGACCTGATCGAGGGCTGGCGCAAGTCCACGCCGCCCGACGCGCCCAACGAATTCCTCATCGACATCCAGCCCGCCCAGCACGACGCCGTGGCCGCGTGGCTCACGGCGCACGGCATGGCGAATCCCGATCTGGAGCCGATGGTGCGCGGGCGTCTCGTCACGATCAACGGCAAGCCCGTGGACCCCGCGAACTACAAGAGCGAGGATGCGCGCCGGCTCGTCGATCGCGAGTTCAACCTCTCGTACACGACGCAACTGCCCGACGACAACCGTATCGAGGCGGGCACGTGGTACGGCGATTCGAGCGCGCCGCAGCTTTCGATCGAGCAGGGCCTCGCGAAGCTGATCGGCGTGAAGCCCGGCGACGTGCTGACCTTCGACGTGACCGGCCTCGAAGTGACGGCGCCCGTGACGAGCGTGCGCAAGCTCGACTGGGGCTCGTTCAAGGTGAACTTCTTCGTGCTGATGCCGCCCGCGCTGCTGCGCGATTTTCCGGCCACCTACATCACGAGCTTCCACTTGGCGGAGACGCAGCGCGCCGTGGTGGACGGGCTCGTTGCGCAGTATCCGAACGTGACCGCCATCGACGTCGGGCCGATCCTCGCGCAGATCCAGCGCATGCTGGAGCAGGTGATCGGCGCGGTGCAGTTCCTGTTTCTGTTCACGCTCGCGGCGGGCGTGCTCGTGCTGTATGCGGCGCTCGCGGGAACGCGCGACGAGCGCATGCGCGAGTCGGCGCTGTTGCGCGCCTTGGGCGCCTCGCACGCGCAGGTGCGCGCGGTGCAGGTGGCGGAGTTCATCGCGGTGGGCGCGCTCGCGGGGCTGATGGCGGCCGTGGGCGCGCAGATCGTGGGCTCGGTGCTGGCCACGCGCGTGTTCGCGTTCTACCTCGCATTCGATCCGTGGCTCGTGCCCGCGGGCATCGCGGCGGGCGTGGCCTGCGCGGGCGTGGGCGGATGGATCAGCTTGCGGCACGTGCTCGCGCGGCCAGCGCTGCAGTCGTTGCGCGACGCGTAGAGAACTTGAAGGGCAGGGGCGTGCGTCACTGTTTCGCGACGCGTGGGTGGTGCCCGCGGCAGGGATTTCGGCATATGATGCCGGGGCTCTACTTGCCGATGCCATGACCAACGAATCGACCCCCAGGCGCGCTCCAAAGCGCGCGACCCCACACTCCATCAAGCCGGCCGCGCCGGCCCGCATCGAGACGGATCCGTCAACGCACGACGCCGCGCCGATGCGCTTTCTCGACACCTACCTCGCCGCGCTGCTCGCACGCGCGAGCAGCCTGATTTCCGACGAATTCCACGCGACGCTCGCGCGCAAGAAGATTTCGGTCCTGCAATGGCGCGTGCTCGCGTGCCTCTCCGACGGCTCGCTGCCGATGGGCGACCTGGGCCGCGTGATCCTTGCGAAGCAGCCCACCGTGAGCAAGCTGATCGACCGCATGGAAGCGGCGGGGCTGGTCGTGCGCCAGGAGGACCCGGCGAGCCGCCGCCGCACGCTCGTCGCGCTCACGCCGCATGGCAGCACGCTCGCCGCGGAGCTGGTCGTGCTCGCGCTGGAGCACGAGGCTTCGGTGCTGCTGCCGTTTGCGCCCGAGACGGCGAAGATCTTCGTCGATGTGCTCAGGCAACTGATCGCGCAGCATTCGAAGTGAGGCGCGCGCCGGGTCCATCAAAGCCGTATCAAAGCGCAAGACTCCCCGTACTCGTGCCGCCGCAAACATAAAGCGTTTGCCCCGTGACGAAGCCGTTCTCCGGCGCCGCGAAGAACATCGCGGCGCGCGCGATGTCGTCGGGCTGGCCGAGGCGCCCCACGGGAATGCCGGCCGCGATTTGCGCGACCTTCGGGCTGTCGGCTGGGACGATCTCGTGGAACATCTCGGTCTGGATCGGGCCCGGCGCGATCGCGTTCGCGGTGACGCCGAGCGGCCCGAGTTCGAGCGCCCAGGTGCGCACGAGGCCGAGCATGCCCGCCTTGGTCGCGGAGTAGGCCGTGCGCGTGGCGAGCCCGAGCGCCGCACGCGACGAAACCAGCACGAGCCGACCGAAATGCTGCTCGCGCATCGCGGGCAGCATGGCCTGCGCGAGCGCGATGGGCGCCGCGAGATGCAGGTTCGTGAGCGCGAGCAGGTCCTCGTGCGCGACCTCGGGCAGGAGCGCGGGGCGGATCGCGCCCGCGTTGTGGATCAGCGTGGTGGGCGCATGGCGCGCGGCGACTTCGGCGGCCGCTTCGCGCGTCGCCGCGGCGTCGCAGAGATCGACTTCGACGGTATGAAGGCGCGCGTGCCCCGGCGCGCTCGCGCGCAGATCGAGCGAGACCACTTCATAGCCGGCTTCGAGCAGATGCTCGACGATCGCCCGGCCGATGCCGGCATTGCCACCGGTGACGATGGCGGCGCGGTGCGTACTGCGGTTCATGGTGCTCTCCTCGCGGTTCGTGTTCGTCATGTCAGTCCTGGCGCTTCTTCATGGCGCGCGTGTCGATGCAGCCCGGCGTGCCGGGCAGCGTGCGCGCGAGGTCCTTGAGCGCCGCGCGCTGGACCTTCTGCGTACCCGTGAGCGGCAGCGCGTCGACGAACGCGACATAGCCGGGCGCCTTGAAATAAGCGAGCTGCGCGAGGCAGAGCTGCACGAGTTCGGCGGCGTGCGCGGCGCGGTCGGCTTCGCGCAGCGGCTCGCGCACGACGATGCAGGCGAGCACTTCGTCGCCGCGCACCGTATCGGGCGTGGCCGCGACGGCCACGTCGGCGACGCACGGATGCTTGCGCAGCACGCTCTCGACCTCGACCGCCGAGATGTTCTCGCCGCTGCGGCGAATCACGTTCTTCTTGCGATCGACGAAGTACATCTGGCCGTCGGCGTCCTGCTTCACGATATCGCCGGTATGGAACCAGCCGCCTTCCCACGCGGCCGCCGTTGCTTCGGCATCCTTGAGATATGCGCGGAAGAAGCCGCGGCGCGGATCGTCGCCGCTCGCGCGCACGAGCAGCTCGCCGGGCTCGTCTGCGGGCGCGGGCAGGCCATCGTCGCCGACGATGCGCACCTCCAGCGCCGCCTCGGGCCGGCCGAAGCACGACATGCCGATATTGCGCGGCTCGCGGTTGGCGATCACCACGGCGCCCGCGCCGGTTTCGGTCATCGCCCATGCTTCGAGCAGTGGAATGCCGAAGCGCGTTTCGAACGGCGCGTGCAAGGTCTTGTCGACGCCGGCGCCAAAGCCGAAGCGCACCGTGTGTTCGCGATCGTGCGCGCTTTCCGGCGCGCCGAGCAGCATGGCCGGCATCACGCCGAGATAGTGGATCACGGTCGCGCGCGCGGCGCGCACGCTGTCCCACCAGCTGCGTGGATGAAAGCGGTCGAGCGCGACGATGGCGCCGCCCGCGAGGATCATCGCCATGGTCGAGTAGGCCATCGCGTTCATGTGCGTCATCGGCAGCGGCGTGACGAGGCGCTCGACGCCGGGCCGCAACGTGCACAGGCCGCCGACGCGGTTGTACCAGAGGCCCGCGAGCAGGAAGTATTCGTTGGGCAGCACGCAGGCTTTCGGGCGGCCCGTCGTGCCCGAGGTATAGAGCAGCGCGCATTCGGTATCGGCGTCGGGCGTGCGTGCTTGCGGCGCGGTGGCGGCGCGCCGGAGCGCTTGCATATCGGCGTCGGCATCGGCTGTGCAGATCGCGACGCTGCGTTGCGCCGCAAGCGCCGCCGCGTGCAGATCGGCGTGACGCGCCGCGGGCGCCACGGCGAGATCGAGCTCGCTGTGGCCCGTGATGTATTCGAGCTCGGCGGCGCGCAGCTCGGTGGAGAGCGGCACGACCGAGACGCCGAGCGCGTTCAGCGCGAGCCAGTGCAGGAAGAACGCAGGCCGGTTCTCGAGCATCAGGCCCGCGCGATGGCCGGCCCCGAAGCCCGCCGCGCGGTAGCGCGCGGCGAGGGCGTCCACGCGTGCGAGCGCCTCGCCATAGCGCAGCGTTTGGGCGTCGATGCCGTAGATCTGCGCGGTCTCCGGCAGCACGACGAGGAAGTCGTGATCGGGATACCGCGCGGCGCTGGCCGCAAAGGCCGCATAAACGGACAGGTAAGGCAACGGATCGGAATGGCGTTGTTCGTGGTTCACGCGTGCCTCACATGAAGAGCTGGACCGACGGCAGCGCCGCGTCGCAATTGAGCAGGTCGATACGCTTCTCGCGGATGCGCAGCGCGCCGCCTTCCTCGACGAGGTAATGGCGCACGACGCCGGTGAAGACCAGTTGCTCGTCGCCGCGCGCTTCGGCGTAGAAGAACGGCGTGCGCAGGCGATAGCCCTCGGCGCCGGCGGATTCGATTTCGGGCCGTTGCAGCACGTGCTGGCAGCGGCTCTCGGGCTGCTGCGAGAACGCGCGCGGCTGCTTCAGGCGCTCGATGCGCAGCTTCAGCAGCAGGCGGTCTTCGTACATCAGCGAGGCGTGATTGAGGCCGTCGCGCTGATCGGGCGCGAGCGGAATCCAGTAGAGGCCGTCTTCGGCGAAGAGCTCGTACCACGCGTCGAATTGCTTTTCGTCGAGCAGGCGCGCCTCGCGGTAGGCGAAGTCGGTCAGCGTCTCGCGCAGGGCAGCGGCGCACTGCGCTGCGTCGCTCAGGAGGGTGTCGTGTGTTGCGGTCATGGCCTGGTTCCCCGAAATTATTTCGCCGCTTGCGGCGCCATGTAGCGCGCCCATGCACGGAACTGGTTGCGCATCGAGATTTCGCTCGTGCCGTTGACGGTGAGGTCCTGCGCTTCGCCCTCGTCGGCGCGATAGTCGCGGTGCAGGCTCACCCATGCGTTGCCGTTCGCGGCGAGCCCTTCCTGGATCGCGCGGTAGGCGTGCAGGTCGTCGTGCCCCACGACCGACATTGGCGAATTGATGAGGCGCGAATACGTGAGCGTGCGTTGCAGCAGCGCGTCGGGCGCGCCCTTGAGGCGGAAGGTCCACGACTCGACCAGCGTCTTGTCGGGCGCGATGGGACGCACCACGCGGATCGCCTGGATCGCGCCCTTGATCGTGAGGCTCGGGTAGTAGACCGTGTTGTGGCGCGCGGTGCCGAGCACCTGCTTCGCCTTCTCTTCGCCCCAGGCGGCAGCGAGCTTTTGCTCGTACTCGGGCAGCGCCGAGTAGCTCGAATGGATCGAGAAGTTCACGCCCGTGTAGCTGTGCCCGTTCTCGAACACGCGCACGCCCATGCCGTCGAAGAAGTCGTAGCCGGAGACGAACGGCACGAACTGCTCGATGGCCATGGGCTTCGGTTCGTCGGCGCTCTTGCCGTCCCAGAGCTTTTTCGCCGTGCCCGCCGACGACTCGTGCGCCACCATCGGATGCATGGTGTCGTTGAGGTTCTCGACGAACATCTTCCAGTTGCAGTTGTGCATGTAGCGCAGGCAGCCGCCCGCGATTTCCAGCTCGCCTTCGGGCGAGCGGTCGGCCATGTTGTCGATGGACGAAAGCGAATCGCCGAAATACTCGCTGAACGTGGGGCCCTCGTCGGACAGGCGCACGAACACGAAGCCGCGATACGTCTCGACGTTGGCGACGGCGGTGAGGCCCTGTCCCGAGGGGCATTCGGTCATGCGCGTGCCTTCGTAGCCGTTCTTCAGCGGGATCGCGAGCGGCTTGCCGTCGGTCTTGTAGGTCCACGCATGATAAGGACAGCGGAAGAATTTGCCGGTGTTGCCGCTGGGCGCGCTCACGAGCTTTGCGCCCTTGTGCGCGCAGCGGTTCTTCAGCACGCGCACGCTGCCATCGGCCTGGCGCACCATCACGAGCGGCTCTCTGGCGATATCGACGGTGAGGTAGTCGCCGGCATTGGGCACCTGGCTCGTGTGGCCGAGATAGACCCAGGTGCGGTGAAAGAGCCGCTCCATTTCGAGGTCGAACACTTCCTGGTCCAGATAGACGTCGCGGTGAACCTGGTCCGGCTCGACGAGCGCGGCGAGCGCTGCGTCGTTTTCGCGATAGCGGGGCATGGTGGGCTCCTTGGCTGGGGCTGTTTGTTTGTGCGTTGTGCTGCGGGGCGCGGGCTTGTACGTCGTGCCTGTGCGTCGCGCTTATGCGTCGATCACGAGGCGCGCCGCGCGGGCCCGCGACACGCAGATATGCATCACCTTGCCCGAGCACTTCTCGGCCTCGCTCAGGCAGTAATCGCGATGATCGACTTCGCCCTCGATCACGCCGACCTGGCACACGCCGCATTCGCCGCGCTTGCAGTCGTAGAGCGGATCGAGGCCGGCGTCGAGCATCGCGTCGAGGATCGTCTGCGCGGGAGCCACGGTGAGCGTCATGCCGCTCTGGCGCAGCTCGACTTCGAATGCGGCGTCGCAGGCCTTGGGAGCGGCGGCCGCGAACAGCTCGGAGCGGATGCGCTCGCGCGGCCAGCCGCGTTCGGTGGCGAGCGCGATGACGGCGTCGATCAGGCCTTGCGGGCCGCACACGTAGAGCGGCTGGCCCGGCGTGAGCGTGGCGAAGAGGCGCGCGAGGTCGAAGCGGTCGGCCTCGCTGGCTTCGTCGTCGCCGTAGAGATGCAGACGCTCGCCCGCGAGCGCGCGCAATTCGTCGACGAAGGCGAGCTGCGAGATCGAGCGCCCCGTGTAGTGCAAGGCGTAGCGGCGGCCGCGCGCGGCGAGCGCGGCGGCCATCGAGGCGATCGGCGTGATGCCGATGCCGCCTGCGATCAGCACGACGTCGGCGCTGGCGTCGTCGTGCTCTTCGAGCGCGAATGCGTTGACGGGCGGCGCGATGCGCAGCGTGTTGCCGGCGCGCACCTGCGTGTGCATCCAGCGCGAGCCGCCTGCGCCCGTGTCTTCGCGGCGCACTGCGATCAGATAGCGATCGGGTGCCTGTTCGCATGCCGCGCAGGCTTCCGACGCGAGATTGACGAGCGAATAGGCGCGCCAGTCGCCGCCGCCTTCGCCCACTTGCACGCGGACATGCGAGCCCGCGGCGAAGCCGGGGAGCGCCCGGCCGTCTTGCGCGCGCAGGCGGAATGCGGTGACGTGCGACGTGAGCGGCTCTACGGCTTCGACGATGACGTCGAAGGCATCGGTGACGGACGCGGCGCTCATTTCGAGGCTCCTTGTGGGGCGGGGCGGGCGCATCGGCGAGGCCATCTGCGCGTAAACCCTTTAGATTCGAAAATATGAAAATTCATGTGTTTTATTGGATAATGAAAAAAACCGGCTGTCAAGGCGGGTGCTCCCGAGGCGGAGGCGCCGCGTTTCGTCGGACAAGAATCGTCGGACCAGATGGAAACAGCGGGAAACGGCGGGAAACCGCGGAGGAGTCGAGGCAAGATGAACACGGACAGGACACGCGCGGCGCCAGGCCGGGCGAGGAGGGGACATGCAATCTGATTTCGACGGCGTTGCCGTTGTCTGCGGCGTCGAGGTGCCGTACCGCCGCCAGGCGCCCGGGCACACCACGGGCGATCTGCTAGCCCAGGCATTCGCACTGGCGCTCGAGCAATCGGGGTTCGATGCGCGCGAGGTGGATGGCCTCGGCGTGGCCTCGTTCACGCTCGCGCCCGATCACGCGATCGACATGGCCTGGCGGCTGGGCATCAGCCCGCGCTGGTGCATGGACGACTGCCACGGCGGCGCGAGCGCGATCAATCTGCTCCAGCACGCGGCGCGCGCGGTGCAGCACGGCGATGCCTCGGTGATCGTGCTGCTTTCCGGCGACCGTTTCGAGGCCGCCGATTTCCGCCAACTGGTCGAGCACTACAACCTCACGACGCGCACGTATCTGCGGCCGCTCGAAAACGGCGGCCCGAACAGCCTCTTCGCGATGCTCACGCAGCGCCACGCGCGGCGCCACGGGCTGGACGCGCGCGACTACGGCGCGCTGTGCGTCGCGCAGCGCGAGTGGGCCGCGCTCAATCCGGACGCGGTGTACCGCGCGCCGCTCACGCTCGACGACTATCTCGGCGCGCCGCGCGTCGCCGACCCGCTCGGGCGCTTCGATTGCGTGCCCGTGGTGTGCGGCGCGAACGCCATCGTGGTGGCCCGTGCCGATCTCGTGAAAGCGCGCGCCACACAGGCAGGCGCGCCGCTCCATCTGCGCGCATTGCAATGCCGCTACAACCCCGATCATCAGAGCGGCGACGGCCTGGAAACCGGCCTCGCCGCGCTCGCCGATGCGCTGTGGACCCAGGCCGGGGCCACGCCCGCCGACATCGACGTGATCTCGGTCTACGACGACTACCCGGTGATGTCGCTGATCCAGCTCGCCGATCTCGGCTTCGCGCCCGACGGCGACCTGCGCGCGCTGATCGCGCGCATCGCGTCGCGCGAGCTCGCGGTGAACACCTCGGGCGGACAGCTATCGGCGGGGCAGGCGGGGGCGGCGGGCGGCATGCACGGGCTCGTCGAAGCGATCCGGCAACTGCAGGGCGCGGCGGGCGCACGTCAGGTGAGCGACGCGAAGCTCGCGCTCGCGAGCGGCTACGGCATGGTGCAGTATCGATACGGCATGTGTGCGAATGCCGTCGTGCTCGAAAGGAGGTCGGCATGAGCGAAACGGTTCTGGCGCTTGAGCGCTGCAACGCCTGCGGCGAGGCCGTGTTTCCGGCGCGCTACCGCTGCCCGCGCTGCGGCGCGGCGCACTGGACGAGCGAGCCCGCAGCCGGTGGCGGCGTGGTGGAGGAAAGCACCGTGGTGCGGCACCGCGTAGGGGCGCAGGGCACGGGCGACGTCTACCTCGCCAGCGTGCGCACGCCGGCGGGGCCGGTCGTGATCGCGCGCAGCGACGCGGCGCTGCGTGAGGGCGAAGCGGTGGCGCTCTTTATCGACGACGCCATGCGGGTGTGGGCACGAGCGGGCTAGCCGCTCCACCTCCGCGGGCATGGCGCAGGAAGGAGCGGTGCACGCGCCGCCTGCGCCGCCATGCGAAAATGCAGGTCTTTCCGGCAGGGCGCGAGGCGCCTTGCCGCCTCCCTTTTCGCAACGATTGAACTGTATGACCGATCCTGCCGACGAAGCGCCGCAGCAGCCCACGGCCTTCGAACTCGTCGGCGGCGAGGCGCGCGTGCGCGAGCTCGTCGACCGCTTCTATGACCTGATGGACCTCGAACCCGAGTTCGCCGGCATCCGCGCGATGCACCCGCAGACGCTGGACGGCTCGCGCGACAAGCTGTTCTGGTTCCTGTGCGGCTGGCTCGGCGGCCCGGACCATTACATCGAGCGCTTCGGCCATCCTCGTCTGCGCGCCCGTCATCTGCCGTTCGCCATCGCGTCGTCCGAGCGCGACCAGTGGCTGCGCTGCATGGCGTGGGCGATGGAGGACGTCGGGATGCCCGAGACGCTGCGCGAGCGCCTGCTGCACTCTTTTTTCGATACCGCGGACTGGATGCGCAATCGGCCCGGTTGAGGCGCGCGCTAGAGAACCGACTGGCCCGGTGAGCGCACCGATACAGTCCGGTGGCGCCGCGCGCGCAGTCTGCATTTCGGGCCGGTACGCGCATCGTCATAATGCAGGATTCGGCGGCCCATCGAGGAGACAGAACCCCATGACGACACCCCCCACCCGCGCGCTCTTTCGCGAAGACGCCTACCTCACGCAGTGCGACGCCACCGTGATCGCCGTCGGCGAGGACGGCGTGCGGCTCGACCAGACCGTGTTCTATCCGCTCGGCGGCGGCCAGGCCGGCGACACGGGTGCGCTCGTGCTCGCCGACGGCACGCGCATCGAGATCGCCGACACGCGCAAGGCCAAGTTCGAAGGCGCGACGCCCGACGATGCGCTGCACGTTCCCGCGCCGGGCCAGGAGGCGTTGCTCGCGCGTCTCGCCGCCGGCGAGCGCGTGCGCGCCGAGATCGACTGGGCACGCCGTTATCGGCATATGCGCCTGCACACGGCGAGCCATCTGATGTGCGCGGTGCTGCCGTATGCGGTGGACGGCTGCAGCATCACGACCGACTACGCGCGGCTCGACTTCGCGACCGTCGAGCCGATCGAGCGCGAGAGGGTGGAGGCGCGCCTCGCCGAGCTGGTGGCGGGCGCGCATCCCATCGCCACCGAATGGATCACCGACGACGAAATGCAGCAACGCCCCGAGCTCGTGCGCACGATGAGCGTGAAGCCGCCGATGGGGCTTGGGCGCGTGCGTCTTTTGCGCATCGAGAGCGTCGATCTGCAGCCGTGCGGCGGCACGCACGTGCGCAACACCGAAGAGATCGGCCGGCTGCGCGTGGCGAAGCTCGAAAAGAAGAGCGCGCGTACGCGCCGGCTCGTGCTGGAGCTGGCCGAATGAGCGCCGCGCCGGACAGCGCTCGCATTCACGAGGTGCTCGATCCGCGCGCCCGCGAGGTGCTCGATTTTTGGTTCGGTATGCCAGGCTCCGAGGAATTCGGCCGCGAGCGCAAGATGTGGTTTCGCAAGGACGAGGCGTTCGATGCGCGCTTGCGCGAGCGCTTCGGTGCGCTGCTCGACGCCGCGTGCGCGGGCGAGCTCGACGCCTGGTGCGCGACGCCCGAAGGGGCGCTGGCGCTCGTGATCGTGCTCGACCAGTTCTCGCGCAACTGCCATCGCGGCACGCCGCGCGCGTTTTCCTCGGACGACAAGGCGCTCGGCATCGCGCGCGCGATGGTGGCGAGCGGTGCCGATCAGCGCCTGCCTGGCCTCCAGCATCGTGTGTTCGCGTATCTGCCGTTCGAGCATGCGGAATCGGCCGACGCGCAGCGCGAATCGCTGCGGCTCTTCGGCGAGCTCGCGAAGGATCCGGAAGCTAAGGGGTACTACGAATATGCACGGCGCCACGCCGCCGTCATCGAGCGCTTCGGGCGCTTCCCGCACCGCAATGCGCAACTCGGCCGCGCGAGCAGCGAAGCCGAAGCCGCGTTCCTGCGCGAGCCGGGCGCGTCGTTCTAGCGCGCCGGGCGTGCTTCAGGCGATTAGTGAGTCAGCTACCCGATGATCGCAAGGCATCGGCTCAGCGCCCACCAGTCACGTCGAGCAAAGCGCCCGTCACGTACGACGCCGCATCGCTCAACAGCCACACGATCGTTTGTGCCACTTCGTCGGCGCTGCCCGGCCGCCCGAGCGGCGTCTGCGCGCCGAGCACGGCCGCGCGATCGGGCCGGCCGCCGCTCGCGTGGATCTCCGTGTCGATCAAGCCGGGCCGCACCGCATTCACGCGCACGCCTTGCGGGCCGAGCTCCTTGGCGAGACCGATCGTCATCGTGTCGATGGCGCCTTTGGACGACGCATAGTCGACGTATTCGTTGGGCGAGCCGAGCCGCGACGCCGCCGACGACACGTTCACGATGGCGCCGCCGTCGCCGCCGCGATCCTTCGACATGCGCCGCGCCGCTTCGCGCGCGCACAGGAACGCGCCGTAGACGTTCACGTCGAACATGCGCTTGAGGCGCGCGGCGTCCATGTCGGCGACTCGCGACGCGGGCGCGACGATGCCCGCGTTGTTCACGAGCGCATCGATGCGCCCATACGCCGATTCGAGCGCGTCGAACATTGCGACCACGTCGGCTTCGTTGGCCACGTCGCCGCGCAGCACGCGCGCGTGGCCGCCCGCGCGGCCCACCTCGGCCGCGGTTTCCTCGGCAGCCGGTTCGTTGTGCTGATAATTCACGCCCACGGTCCAGCCGTGCGCGCCGAGCAGCCGCGCGCATGCGCGGCCGATGCCGCGGCTCGCGCCGGTGATGAGAACGACCTTGCCCATCTGGGTGTCACCTCCTGTCGATGTGATCGGGCGCTGCGGCTGCCGGGGTTCGGGCTAGAACCCAAACGCGCTCAAACGTTCTCGCGCAGATCGGCCCACTTGTCCTTGGCGGGCGCGTGATAGTGCTTGAGCTTGCCGATCAGCGCGGCGGGATCGCTGTCGATCTGCAGCAGATCGAGATAGGTCTGGCGCATGAAGCCTTCGCTCACGGTGTGTTCGAGCAGCGCGATGAGCGGATCGTAGAAGCCGCCGATATTGAGGATGCCTACCGGCTTGTGGTGATAGCCGAGCTGCGCCCATGTGTAGACCTCGAACAGCTCTTCGAGCGTGCCCGCGCCGCCGGGCATCGCGACGAACCCATCGGAGAGATCGGCCATCATCTTCTTGCGGTGGTGCATGTCGGGCACGACGTGCAGCTCGGTGAGACCGTTGTGGCCCACTTCCTTGTCCACCAGCAGCTCGGGAATGACGCCGATCGCGCGGCCGCCGTGCGCCATCACGGTGTCGGCGATCACGCCCATCAGGCCCACCTTGCCGCCGCCGTAGACGAGCGCGAGATTCGCATCGACGAGCGCGCGGCCGAACGCCTGCGCCGCCTCGTGATAAACCGGTCGGGCTCCCATCGAGGAGCCGCAATAGACGCAGACTGCTTTCATTCGCGTGAATCCTTGTTGTCCTTGGCGCTTCCCGCCGACCCTTCGCGCGGCGGCAGGTAATCGTAGAACTCGCGCTTGGGCAGCTTGCCCGTGACGAGGTCGTCGAAGAGCTGGCGCGCGCGGCCGCGCAGATAAGGCGCCATCAGCGAGATGATCTGCACGCTCACCTGGTGCAGCTCGGCCTGGATCGCTTCCTGGTCGTTGTACTTGCGCGGGTTCATCACGAACTGGTACGAGAGCCAGTACGTGGCAATCACGCCGATATTGGTCGAGATCACGTCGATCTCGGCGGGCGTCGCGACCATTTCGCCGTCTTCCACGAGCTGCTCGCAGAACTGCTTCGCGAAGTGCACCTTGTGGCTGATGATCTGCTTGAAGTGCATCTCCAGCGTGCGATTGCGCGCGAGCAGGTCGTTCAGGTCGCGATAGAGGAAGCGGTAGCGCCATGTGAAGTCGACCATATACTGCAGATACGCCCACATTTCGTCGATGGTGGCGCGATGGTCGTCGGGGAAGCGCAGACGCTTTTCGATCTCCTGCTCGAACTGGCTGAAGATGCTGTTGATGATGTCGTCTTTGTTGCGGAAGTGGTAGTACAGGTTGCCTGGACTGATCTCCATTTCCTCGGCGATGGTCGTCGTGGTGACGTTGGGCTCGCCGATCTCGTTGAACAGTTTCAACGACAGCTCAAGAATCCGTTCGCGTGTACGTCGGGGAGGTTTGGAATCCATGTCGTCCGGCCTTGGATGTGCGGCGTCGGGCCGGCAGCGCTGCTGCCTGTGCGCTGCGCCGCCTGCCCGTACGCGGGTGGTCGTTTTTAAAGACTGTCGTTCGATTATAAACCGACGTTCCGGGCGCGAAGCCAGCCTGTCCGGCAAGCAGGGCAGGAACGCAGAAAAACGCGGGTCGGACGGGAGCGGGGAGGTGTGGACTCAGCGCACGCCGAGCCAGTGCAGCAGCGCGGGGCCGAAGCGCGGCACGAGGATCAAGCCCCAGGCCATCACGCAGGTGAGGAGCGCGACCGTCACCGCGGCGCTGCCGAGATCCTTGGCGCGGCCCGAGAGCTCGTTGCGCTCGAGACCGATACGATCGACGGCATTCTCGATGCTCGAATTGAGCAGCTCGACGATGAGCACCAGCATCACCGAGCCCAGCAGCAGCACGCGCTCGACCGGCTCGACCGGCACGAGCACGCCGATGGGCACGAGAATGGCCGCGAGCGTGAGCTCCTGGCGAAACGCGCTTTCTTCGCGGATCGCGACGCGAAAACCCTTGATCGAATACTTGAGCGCGTTCCAGGCGCGCATGACGCCGCGGTTGCCCTTGTAGGGGTTGAACGGCAGCGGGGCCAGCGGATCGTCGGGGCCCAAGGGCTCGTGCAGATGCGCGGGTTCCGGCGGCTCGGGCGGCCCCAGCGGTTCGCGAGACGAAGCGGCGCCGGCGCTCGCGTGCGGCGCGTCGGTGTCGCGCGGCGCGGCGGACGCTTTCGAGGGGGAGGAAGGACGTGGGGCCATAACAATCGGAGTCGATGCCGCAGTATCGCACGCGTCCTGCCCCGCTGCGCGGGGGATGGCTGCGAGCGTCTGGTCGCCGTCGTCGGCGCCGGGTGCGGTGCTGGGGCGGGTCATCGGCTTCGTTGCGGGCCTTGGGTGGGCATCAGGCGGCGCTCAGGCCGTGGCGCCCGATTCCTGCATCGTCGCGTGCGCGCGTGGCTTCAGGTGCGACGCGAACTGCTCGGACGCGGCCATCCACGAAAAGCGCTCGGCCCACTCGCGCGCCGTGGCGCGTTCGATCTTGAGCGCTTCGAGGCAGGCCTCGCGCAGGTCGTCGTTCATCGCGCCCGCGCTGCCCGTGCCGAGCACGTCGATCGGACCCGTGACGGGGTAGGCGGCCACCGGCGTGCCGCAGGCGAGCGCTTCGAGCAGCACGAGGCCGAACGTGTCGGTGCGGCTCGGGAACACGAACACGTCCGCGGCGGCGTAGACCTTGGCGAGCTCGGGCTGGCTCAGCACGCCCAGGTAGTTGGCCTGCGGATAGCGCGACTTGAGCTCGGCGAGCGCCGGGCCTTCACCGCAGACCCACTTCGAGCCCGGCAGATCGAGCTTGAGAAAGGCCTCGACGTTCTTCTCCACGGCCACGCGCCCCACATAGAGGAAGATCGGGCGCGCCGTGTTGAGCACCTTCGACTCCATCGGCTGGAAGATCTCGAGATCGACGCCGCGCGTCCAGAGCACGACGTTCGTGAAGCCGAACTTCTCGAGGTCGGTCTTCACGACGGGCGTGGGCGCCATCACCGCGAGCGAGGGCTTGTGGAACCAGCGCAGGAAGCGGTAGGTGGCTTCGAGCGGAATGCCGAAGCGCGCCTGCACGTATTCGGGAAAGCGCGTGTGATAGGCGGTCGTGAACGGCAGGTCGTGGTCGATCGCATAGCGGCGCGCGGCGAGGCCGAGCGGGCCCTCGGTGGCGATGTGGATCGCATCGGGGCGGAAGGCGTCGATGCGCGTGCGCAGGTGGCGCTTCGGAAACAGCGAGAGCTTGATTTCCGGGTAGGTCGGGCACGGTATCGTGCGGAACTCTAGCGGCGTGAGCAGTTCGACCTGATGCCCGAGCGCGATGAGCTCGCGCGTCGTATTCTTCAGCGTCCGTACCACGCCGTTGACTTGCGGCTCCCATGCGTCGGTCACGATCATCACTTTCATCGGTCGTCGGCCCTCGGGTTTCGTGTGTTGGGGAATCGGGCGGCAGATCAGGCCGCGCTCACGCGCGCCTTGCGCGTGGCGCCCTGCGCCTGGGGGGCTTGCATCACCGTCCAGTAGACGATGCGCAATTCGCCCTCGAAGGTTTCGACGAGCGCCGAGAGGCTTTCGACCCAGTCGCCGTCGTTGCAATAGAGCATGCCGTCGATCTCGCGGATCTCGGCTTTGTGGATGTGGCCGCAGACCACGCCGTCACAGCCGCGCCGGCGCGCTTCGTCGGTCATCACGCGCTCGAACGACGAGATGAAATTCACGGCGTTCTTGACCTGGTGCTTGAGGTACTGCGAGAGCGACCAGTACTGGAATCCGAGCCTCGCGCGCACGCGGTTGAACCAGCGGTTGAGCACGAGGATCACCGTGTAGGCCGAGTCGCCGAGATAGGCGAGCCACTTCGCATGCTGGATCACGCCGTCGAACAGATCGCCGTGCACGACCCACAGGCGCTTGCCGGAGAGCGTCGTGTGGAACGCTTCCTCGCGCACGTGGATGTCGCCGAACGCGAGGTTGCAGAACTGGCGCGCACCTTCGTCGTGATTGCCGGGGATGTAGATCACCTGGGTGCCTTTGCGCGCCTTGCGCAGGACCTTTTGCACGACGTCGTTGTGCGCCTGCGGCCAGAACCAGCCCTTGCGCAACTGCCAGCCGTCGATGATGTCGCCGACCAGATAGAGGTAGTCCGACTCGTTGTGGCGCAGGAAGTCGAGCAGATAGTTCGCCTGGCAGCCGTTGGTGCCGAGATGAATGTCGGAGAGCCAGATCGTGCGGTAGCGGTGCGGGGCGGGATGATCGTCGTCGTGGGCGCTCGGCGAGGGCGCGCTGTTCAGCGGCAAGGGCAGCGGCAGGGTGGGCGTCGCGGCGCCCGGACCGGGATGGAAGGCGGCGGGATCGGCGCCCGGACCGGTGGTTTGCCGGAGGAGTGGGGTCGCGGACGTCTTCTGGGCCATGGCTCACGCGGCAGGTTGCAATACGCGCATTGCGCCATGGGGCCGTGACGACGCCGTGACAGTCACGAGAAAGTCTTGTTACGCAGTCCTTGCGAGCTGCGCGGAGGGCGCCACGCGAAGTTGCACGCGGGCCGCGCTGGTGGCAGGCCGGCGCCGTCTGGCAGCGTGGCTGGCGGTGCGCATGGCAGGGTTCGCGCGCCGGGCCGTGACGGTTTGATGACGTGGCGCCGCGCAGACACCGCGTTCACGCGTGACGGCGCGTCGTGACCTGTACCGCCTGTGCCCCGCTTACCTCGGCACCGCGACGATGCGCGTTCCCGCGATCCGGTCGTGCAGGAACTGACGCTCCGGCATGAAGCGCGCGCAGGCGGTCCACAGCACGAACCAGACGGCTTCGAGCACGAGCGTGTGCGGCACCGTGAGGTTAAGGAGCGGATGCAGCGCGAGCGGCGGCAGGAACCACAGCCAGGCCGCGAGGTAGCGCAGCGTGGCGCGGGCGAGCGAGGGCGGGGCGCCGTCGGGGCCGATCACGCGCAGGCGCCAGGTTTTCATCGGTAGCGTCTGGCCGCCGCGATGCCACAAGCCGACGAAATAGATGCCGGCAACGAGGGCGATCCACGCGGCCATCAGGCGGTGGTGGACGTAGCCGTTGCGCTGCTGGAGGACGAGGCTGAACGCGAGGCCGGCGACGAAGACCACGCCGAAGAGCAGCACGCTCTCGTAGAGCAGCGCGGCGAGCCGGCGGCGCACGGTGACGGGCGGCAACGGCGGTGCGGGCGTTCCGGTTGGTGCTTCGTTTTGCGCTTCGTCTTGCACACCGGTTGGCGTTCCGGAGCCCGATGCGGTGGCCGCAAGGAGCGAGGCATCGGGCGATGCGCCGTTTGCGGCTGATGGGCGTTGCGCCGCGCGCGTGGCGGGCTCGGTGGCGGAGACGGGTTCGGTCACGGCGGCGTCGCGATGGCGCAAAGGGTAAAGGCGATAGGGGACGGGACACCGTGAGAATAACCGCAAGTGGCGGCCACCGCGAAGGGGCGCGGCGTGGAACGCGGGAAAACGCGGTGGTGGGTCAGGTGAGGCCGGTGACCGCTTTCAGGCAAGCGTGAAAACGTGCGAGGGCCACGCACGCGTGCCGAAACCCGCGCCGAAGCGCGCTCAGGATCCCTTGAACGCCGCAGGCGCCTCGGCGGGCGACACCGGCACGGGAATGGCCGGCTCGAAGCTACCGGCGGCCGGAATGGCGGGAACGCTGGCCGCGAGCGCCGAGGCGGGCGGCGTCGCGAGCTGTCCCGACGTGCCGGGCTGACCCGGCAGCGCAGGCGAGGACGAGGGCACGCCGGGCGTGCCCGAAGCCCCGGACGCCGTGTGCGCGCGCACGCGATGCTCGCGTTCGTTCACGAGCCGCTCGATGTCGCGGATTTCGCTCTTGTTGCCGCTCGGCGGCGCGCTGACCACGGTGCGGCGCTTGCGCTCGCTGGCGGCGAGACGCTCCTTCTGCTCTTCGGAAAGCTGCTGATAGGCCTTCCAGGCGCGCTGACGCGCCTGCGCGGTCATCTCCTTGGACACCTGATAGTTCTCGCGCGCGACGCGGCGCTGCTCGGGCGTCATGCGCACCCATTCGGTCATGCGCTCCTGCAAGCGCTTTTGCGCTTCGGGCGACATTTTCGGGTAACGCACGGCGATTTTCAGCCATTTGCGCTTGCGCGCGTCGCTGAACTGGTCCCATTCGCCGGCGAAGGGCGCGAGCGCAGCGCGCTGCGCGTCCGAGAGGCGCGCCCAGGAGAGCGGGCCGCCATTGCCGGGCAACGGGGTGAAAGGCGAGGCCGCCGCGGTCTCGGCGGCGGGGGCCTGCGATTGCGCGGGCGCGGCGGCCGCGGCGGGCTCGGGATGAAAGCGCGGATACGTCGCTGCATACGACACCAGTGCCGCGACCACAGATCCAATGACAACGGCCAGGCCGCGCTTGTAACTCACCCCGTGAATCCCCCGCTTTAGTGCGCGCGCGACAGGTACGCGTTGAACCCGTGATCGAGATAGGCCGTGAGCGGCAGGTCGTCGCTCAGCATGGCCGCGTCGATATCGGCGAGTTCGGCAGTGCGTTGTTGGTCTTCGAAGTACGCGATGGCGAACAGGCCCGCCACGAGGGCCGCGAGCGGCCAGGCGAGCGCGAAGCGCGCCAGCGCGGAGCGGCGGCGCGGCGCCTTGAAGCCGCCATGCAGGCCACCGGGAAGCGTGCCCACGCCGGCGGCGGCGAACGACGGCACGCGCACGAGCACAGGCTGCTCGGCTTTTTTGCGGCCGAGCGCGGCCTTGCGGGCAGCGGCGAGACGGGCAGTGGTGGCAGCGGGCAGGCTCGCGGCGCTCTCGTCGAGCGCGCGGCGCATCGCCTGCACGAACTCTGGTTCTTTATTGTCGAGGGCGGAGCTCATAGCGTGATTCCTTTGGCCTTGAGCGCTTGAGCCAGCGTGTGGGTGGCCCGCGAACAGTGCGTTTTCACGCTCCCTTCGGAACAACCCATGGCGGCGGCGGTTTCGGCGACATCCATATCTTCCCAGTAACGCATCAGAAACGCCTCCCGTTGACGTGCCGGTAATTTTTGGATTTCTGCGTCGATCAGATTGAGAACCTGCGCGCGCTCGATCTGCTGCTCGCTGCTTTCCGCGCCCGCCGATCCCGACTCGGCCTCGAAGGTCTCGAGCAGATCGAATTCCTCGTCGTCGGCGTTGCCGAGCGAGGAGAAGAGGCTCACCCACGTATTGCGTACTTTCTGCCGACGAAAATAGTCGTGCATCGTGTTCTGCAAGATGCGCTGAAACAGCAGAGGCAGTTCGGCGGCGGGGCGGTCTCCGTATTTTTCCGCGAGCTTGATCATCGCGTCCTGCACGATATCGAGCGAGGCGTCGTCGTCGCGCACGGCGTAGACCGTCTGCTTGAACGCGCGTCTTTCGACGCCCGCCAGAAAGTCGGCGAGTTCCTTGTCTGATGCCATCCGTTGCAGGGCGCCGCCACCAGCGTACGCGTAATCGTTTGAAAAATGTCGTAAAACTCGCGGATGCTAGCAAATTTTCGCGCCAAGAGGGTAGCCGGCGGCACCTGCGCTACGTCAAGCCTCGTGTCGAGTCCCGCACCGGATGCCATCCGAAGGCCGCTGGGACGGGCCGCGGCATGGACTATCGCAGGTATATATCGCGCAGCCAGGCGGCCGGATGAGTCGCAAGTTGGGCACATACGCAACGTTTATGCCCGCTGCCCCGAAAAGCGCCAATAATCGCTTGACCGAACAATGATGAAACGATATCGTCGATGGTTCGCAACATAAGTGACTTGTCTCAATTCAGGTGTGGCCCATGAGGCTCATCTGTCAACTGGACGCGCCGCTTGAACCCGAGCCACAAGCCCGGCAGAGAGCACCCGATCAATTTTTTGCCGAAAATTCGAAAGGTCAACGATGAATATGCCCAGCGCGGAATTCTCCACGTCGGTCCCCCCCTCGCAAGAATCTGACCCTCAAGCTCACACCTCCATCGGCGGAACCGTGCTGATGAAGGCGCTCGCCGACGAGCAGGTCGAATTCATCTGGGGCTATCCCGGCGGCTCGGTGCTCTACATTTACGACGAGCTGTACAAGCAGGACAAAATCCAGCACGTTCTCGTGCGCCACGAACAGGCAGCCGTGCACGCGGCCGACGCCTACTCGCGCTCGACCGGCAAGGTCGGCGTGTGCCTCGTGACCTCGGGGCCTGGCGTCACCAATGCGGTGACCGGCATCGCGACGGCCTACATGGACTCGATCCCGATGGTGATCATCAGCGGCCAGGTGCCTACCGCCGCGATTGGTCAGGACGCCTTCCAGGAGTGCGATACGGTCGGCATCACGCGTCCCTGCGTGAAGCACAACTTCCTCGTGAAGGACGTGCGCGATCTCGCCGCCACCGTCAAGAAAGCTTTCTACATTGCGCGCACCGGCCGTCCCGGCCCCGTGCTGATCGACATTCCGAAGGACGTGTCGAAGACGCCGTGCGCGTATGAACCGATCAAAAACGTCGCGCTGCGCTCGTACAACCCGGTCACCAAGGGCCACTCGGGGCAGATCCGCAAGGCGGTCTCGCTGCTCCTCTCGGCCAAGCGTCCGTACATCTACACCGGCGGCGGCATCATCCTCGCGGATGCGTCGCGCGAGCTGAACCAGTTCGCGGACCTGCTCGGCTACCCGGTCACGAACACGCTGATGGGGCTGGGCGGCTATCGCGCGAGCGACCGCAAGTTCCTCGGCATGCTTGGCATGCACGGCACCTTCGAAGCGAACATGGCGATGCAGCACTGCGACGTGCTGATCGCGATCGGCGCGCGCTTCGACGACCGCGTGATCGGCGACCCGGCGCACTTCGCCTCGCGTCCGCGCAAGATCATTCACATCGACATCGACCCGTCGTCGATCTCGAAGCGCGTGAAGGTCGATATCCCCATCGTCGGCGACGTCAAGGAAGTGCTCAAGGAGCTCATCGAGCAGCTTCAGCACGCCGAGCACGGCCCCGATACGGCCGCGCTCGCCGACTGGTGGAAGGACATCGAAGGCTGGCGCGAGAAGAACTGCCTGAAGTTCGACCGTTCGAGCGACATCATCAAGCCGCAGTACGTGGTGGAAAAGGCGTGGGAGCTCACGGGCGGCAACGCGTTCGTGTGCTCGGACGTGGGCCAGCACCAGATGTGGGCCGCGCAGTTCTATCGCTTCAACCAGCCGCGCCGCTGGATCAACTCGGGCGGCCTCGGCACCATGGGCTTCGGCCTGCCGGCGGCGATGGGCGTGAAGATGGCGCACCCCGACGACGACGTGCTGTGCATCACGGGCGAGGGCTCGATCCAGATGTGCATTCAGGAGCTGTCGACCTGCAAGCAGTACGACACGCCCGTGAAGATCATCTCGTTGAACAACCGCTACCTCGGCATGGTCCGCCAGTGGCAGCAGATCGAATACAGCAAGCGCTATTCGCATTCGTACATGGATGCGCTGCCCGACTTCGTGAAGCTCGCGGAGGCGTACGGCCACGTCGGCATGCGGATCGAAAAGACGGCTGATGTGGAGCCGGCGCTCAAGGAAGCGCTGCGCCTGAAGGACCGCACGGTGTTCCTCGATTTCCAGACCGACCCTTCCGAAAACGTCTGGCCGATGGTACAGGCCGGCAAGGGCATCACCGAGATGCTGCTCGGCTCGGAAGACCTCTAACGGTATTTGCACGGCGCCGTTTCGACCTCGCGCGGCGCGCGTCCACACAAAGGGCGCGCGGGTTCGCGGGGAAGGGCGGCAGTCACGTCAACTGGATAAATCGCGGATTTTCATCATGAGACACATTATTTCCGTTTTGCTGGAAAACGAGCCGGGCGCACTTTCGCGCGTGGTCGGCCTCTTTTCCGCACGCGGCTACAACATTGAAACCTTGACGGTGGCGCCGACCGAAGACCGTTCGCTGTCGCGCATGACCATCGTTTCCATTGGCTCGGACGACGTGATCGAACAGATCACGAAGCATCTGAACCGCCTGATCGAGGTGGTGAAAGTGGTCGACCTGACCGAGGGCGCCCACATCGAACGCGAGCTGATGCTGATCAAGGTAAGGGCGGTCGGCAAGGAACGTGAGGAGATGAAGCGGATGGCGGACATTTTCCGCGGCCGCATCATCGACGTCACCGAAAAGACTTATACGATCGAACTGACGGGGGCGAGCGACAAGCTCGACGCGTTCATCGAAGCGATCGACGCCACCGCGATTCTCGAAACCGTCCGGACGGGCGGCTCGGGCATCGGGCGCGGAGAGCGCATTCTGAAGGTGTGACCCGACCACAGTCGATCTTGCACCGGAACTTGACCGGATGCCGGGCCTCCGCGGCCATGCATCCGGTGCAGCAAAGCTAATAGCAGTAACGAATTCACCCAGTATCTCGCCAAGGAACCAACATGAAAGTTTTCTACGACAAGGACGCCGATCTCTCCCTCATCAAGGGCAAGCAGGTCACGATCATCGGTTACGGCTCGCAAGGCCACGCCCACGCACTGAACCTGAAGGACAGCGGCGTGAACGTGACGGTCGGTCTGCGCAAGAACGGCGCATCGTGGAGCAAGGCTGAGAACGCCGGTCTGCAGGTCAAGGAAGTGGCCGAAGCGGTGAAGAACGCCGACGTCGTCATGATGCTGCTGCCCGACGAGCAGATCGCCGATGTCTACGCGAAGGAAGTGCACGCGAACATCAAGAACGGCGCAGCGCTGGCATTCGCGCACGGCTTCAACGTCCACTACGGCCAGGTGATCCCGCGCGCGGATCTGGACGTCATCATGATCGCCCCGAAGGCGCCGGGCCACACGGTGCGCGGCACCTACTCGCAAGGCGGCGGCGTGCCCCACCTGATCGCCGTCCACCAGGACAAGTCGGGCGCGGCGCGTGACATCGCCCTGTCGTACGCGGCAGCGAACGGCGGCGGCCGTGCCGGCATCATCGAAACGAACTTCCGCGAAGAAACCGAAACCGACCTGTTCGGCGAACAAGCCGTGCTGTGCGGCGGTACGGTCGAGCTGATCAAGGCCGGCTTCGAAACGCTGGTGGAAGCCGGCTACGCGCCGGAAATGGCGTACTTCGAGTGCCTGCACGAGCTGAAGCTGATCGTCGACCTGATCTACGAAGGCGGCATCGCGAACATGAACTACTCGATCTCGAACAACGCCGAGTACGGCGAGTACGTGACGGGCCCGCGCGTTGTCACGGAAGAGACGAAGAAGGTCATGAAGGACGTCCTCAAGGACATCCAGACCGGCGAATACGCGAAGAGCTTCATCCTGGAAAACAAGGCCGGCGCACCGACGCTGCAATCGCGCCGCCGTCTGGGCGCCGAGCACCAGATCGAAGTGGTCGGCGGCAAGCTGCGCGCAATGATGCCGTGGATCGCCAAGAACAAGCTCGTCGACCAGTCGAAGAACTAATCTGACGGTGCAAGTCGGGTCGCGCGTACGGGTTTATGCCGTCGCGCGCCACAAGCGGTATCAAAGAAAGCCGCCCAGGTGGGATGAACCCTGGGCGGCTTTTGCTATCCTACGGTTTTTAAAATAACAGCGAAGCCACCATGAATTACCCTCATCCGATCATCGCGCGCGAAGGCTGGCCGTTCATCGCCATTGCGGCCGTCGTCGCGCTCCTGATCCATGCGGTCGCAGGCTTCGGGCTCGCATGGCCGTTCTGGCTGATCCTGATCTTCGTCGTCCAGTTCTTCCGCGATCCGCCGCGCCCGATTCCCACCCAGGCCAACGCCGTGCTGTGCCCCGCCGACGGCCGCATCGTTGCGGTCGAAACCGCGCACGACCCGTACGCCAACCGTGAAGCGCTCAAGATCAGCGTGTTCATGAACGTGTTCAACGTGCACTCGCAGCGCTCGCCCGTGGACGGCGCCGTCGCGAAGGTCGAATACTTCCCGGGCGCCTACCTGAACGCCGCCATCGACAAGGCCTCGACCGAGAACGAGCGCAACGCCGTCGTGCTCACGATGGCCGACGGCACGACCGTCACCTCGGTGCAGATCGCCGGCCTCATCGCGCGCCGCATTCTCTGCTACGTACGCGCCGGCGAGCCGCTCTCGCGCGGCCAGCGCTACGGCTTCATCCGCTTCGGCTCGCGTGTGGACGTCTATTTGCCCGTGGGCAGCCGCCCGCGTGTCTCGATCGGCGAAAAGGTCTCCGCCTCGTCGACGATCCTCGCCGAACTGCCCACGCAATCGGCATAAGGAGGGTAGCGATGGCCGGACTCAAACCGCGTCGACCCCGCAATCCCGCCGGCGCGCCGTTGCCGCGCCCGTTTCGCCGCAACAAGGCGGTTCAGGATCCCGTGGGCGTGGCCGCGAGCCGCCGCGCCGCGCGCCAGGACTTCCTGAAGAAGCGCGGCATCTACCTGCTGCCCAACGCGTTCACCACCGCGGCGCTGTTCTGCGGCTTTTTCGCGGTGGTGCAGGCCATGAACGTGCGCTTCGAGGTGGCGGCCATCGCCATCTTCGTGGCGATGGTGCTCGACGGCATGGACGGGCGCGTCGCGCGCATGACGCACTCGCAGAGCGCGTTCGGCGAGCAGTTCGACAGCCTTTCGGACATGGTCTCGTTCGGCGTGGCGCCCGCGCTCGTGATGTACGAGTGGGTGCTCAAGGACCTCGGGCGCTGGGGCTGGCTGGCGGCCTTCGTCTACTGCTCGGGCGCCGCGCTGCGCCTCGCGCGCTTTAACACCAACATCGGCGTGGTGGACAAGCGCTTCTTCCAGGGCCTGCCGAGCCCGGCCGCGGCGGCGCTGATCGCGGGCTTCGTCTGGCTCGCCACCGACAACCGCGTGCCGGTGAAGCTCGCCTGGCTGCCGTGGGTGGCTTTCGTGCTGACGATCTACGCGGGCGTCACGATGGTCTCGAACGCGCCGTTCTACAGCGGCAAGGCGCTCGACGTGCGGCACCGCGTGCCGTTCGCGGCCACGCTGCTCGTGGTGGTGGCGTTCGTGCTCGTCTCGTCCGATCCGCCGTTGATGCTGTTCGGCTTGTTCGTGCTCTATGGCCTTTCGGGCTATGTGTTCTGGGCCTGGCAGGGCATACGCGGGCGCGCGAATCCGGCGCGCTCCTCGCCGCGCGAGCGTTAGGGCGCTGGCCTCGGGCAACTAGCAGGCACGCCGCAGGCAAACGCACCAGGGGCCGCGCACGAGCGCGGCCCTTTTTTATTCCGCCTCCCGGAACGGCGGACCGTTGCCAATTGCGCTATCGCCGGATTCCGGCTATAGTCGGCGGCATGGACACCATCCAGTTCCCCCTCTCTTCTCTTCAAGCCGGCGCGTCCCTACGCACGCTAGCGCTAGCGCGCCTGCCGCGCTGATCTCGCTCGCCCTCCGTAAGCCTCGTTCATTGTCAGCGTCGCCATCGGTGGCGCGAACACCCAAAATCCGTTTTAGACACTGAACAAGTCCCCCTGGAGACCCGAAATGGCAGCAGACAAGCTCATCATTTTCGATACGACGTTGCGTGACGGCGAGCAGTCGCCCGGTGCGTCGATGACGAAAGAAGAGAAGATCCGTATCGCGAAGCAACTCGAGCGCATGAAGGTCGACGTCATCGAAGCGGGCTTCGCGGCCAGCTCGAATGGCGACTTCGACGCGATCCACACGATCGCCGGCATGATCAAGGACAGCACGATCTGCTCGCTCGCCCGCGCCAACGACAAGGACATCCAGCGCGCCGCCGACGCGCTCAAGCCCGCCGACCACTTCCGCATCCACACGTTCATCGCCACCTCGGCGCTGCACATGGAGAAGAAGCTGCGCATGTCGCCCGAGCAGGTGCTCGAGCAGGCGAAGCTGGCCGTGCGTTACGCGCGCAAGTTCACGAACGACGTGGAGTTCTCGCCCGAAGACGGCAGCCGCTCGGACCTGGACTTCCTGTGCCGCGTGCTCGAAACGGTGATCGCGGAAGGCGCGACCACGATCAACATCGCCGATACGGTGGGCTACGGCATTCCGGAGCTCTACGGCAACCTCGTGAAGACGCTGCGCGAGCGCATTCCGAATTCCGACAAGGCCGTGTTCTCGGTCCACTGCCATAACGATCTCGGCATGGCCGTCGCGAACTCGCTGGCCGGCGTGCAGATCGGCGGCGCGCGTCAGATCGAGTGCACGATCAATGGTCTCGGCGAGCGCGCGGGCAATACGTCGCTCGAAGAAATCGTCATGGCCGTGAAGACCCGCAAGGACTACTTCGGCCTCGATCTCGGCATCGACACCACGCAGATCGTGCCGGCTTCGAAGCTCGTCTCGCAGATCACCGGTTTCGTGGTGCAGCCGAACAAGGCCGTGGTGGGCGCGAACGCGTTCGCGCACGCGTCGGGCATCCACCAGGACGGCGTGCTCAAGGCGCGCGACACCTACGAGATCATGCGCGCGGAAGACGTGGGCTGGACCGCGAACAAGATCGTGCTCGGCAAGCTCTCGGGCCGCAACGCGTTCAAGCAGCGCCTCCAGGAACTGGGCATCGCGCTCGACAGCGAAGCCGAGCTCAACAACGCGTTCGCACGCTTCAAGGAACTGGCCGACCGCAAGGCCGAAATCTTCGACGAAGACATCATCGCGATCGTCACCGAGGAATCGGCTGAAGCGCAGGAGAAGGAGCACTTCAAGTTCCTCTCGCTCGCGCAGCATTCGGAGACGGGCGAGCGTCCGCACGCGCGCGTCGTGTTCTCGGCCGACGGCAAGGAAGTGACCGGCGAAGCGGCGGGCAACGGCCCCGTGGACGCCACGCTCAACGCCATCGAAACCGAAGTGGGCAGCGGCTCGGAACTGCTGCTCTACTCGGTGAACGCGATCACGACGGGCACCCAGGCGCAGGGCGAAGTGACGGTGCGTCTGTCCAAGGCGGGCCGCATCGTCAATGGCGTGGGCACCGATCCCGATATCGTCGCGGCTTCGGCGAAGGCGTATATCTCGGCGCTCAACAAGCTCTACTCGGGCGACAAGCTCAATCCGCAGCGCTCGTAAGCGGTGGGGCAGCGGGGCGCTTTGCCCCGCGTGCGCCGATCCATGAAAAACCCCCGCGCTCGCGAAGAGCGCGGGGGTTTTGCTTTGGTTCGACCGGCTGATTCGCTACCGAGGCGTTTCGAATGCCTCCCGCGCTCAGAACAGATTGCGCCGGTCGGGGTCGTGCAGCGGGTCGGGCGTTTTTTGCGTGAGGCGCAGGATGCCCTGATCGTCGAAATAGAAGCTGTAGAGCATGTACCAGACGCCGTCTTCGAGGTAGCGATAGGTCCAGGCTTCGCGCTTCATCAGCGGGAAGTAGGCCGTTTCTTCCGGGCGGCCGAAATTCACGAGCACGTCGGTGCGCGTCCATTTGCCGATCTCGGCCTTGTAGAACTCGTTGGGTTGCAGCACCTGGCGCACGTTGACGACTTTGCCGCTGGCGTCGATGTCGGCGGCGACGGTGATTTCGCCCATCGGCTGGGTGGGCCACATCAGGCGCTTGCCGCCGTTGGGCAGGTCGTAGACCTCGCCGGGCTGGCCGAAGCGCGCGATCACGGACTGGGCGTCGTCGCCCGCGTGGAATTGCTGCCACGGCGGCACGCAGCCGGCCAACGCGAGCGCGCCCAGGCTGGCGACGAGCGCACGGCGCGTGGCGCGCGGCAGGCGCGTCGCGATGGCGGATGAAAGGCGATTGAGCATGAAGTCCCCCGATGGCACGTGCGCGCTGGACGCCGTGCGGATTCGAAGCTGGGTTCGAACTGTCCGGAACCCTCTCTGGAACCGTTATTTTGACACGTCGGGATGGCGACGGCTTGCGGCGGTGCGCATGGGCGTCCTATGATCCGCGCTTCATACGGCGAGGCTCGTACAGGAAGAACGGAGAGGGAAGAGCGCATGAAGGCAGGCACGAAGGGACGTATGAAGGAACGATGGACCCGCGCGGCGGCGGCCCTGCTGGCTGCGGCCGCGTTGGGCGCGGGACTGATGGCTGCCGGCGCGCACGCGGCGAGCGCCGGGACGCCCGCCGGCAAGCCGATCCAGCTTGCGCTGATCGAGGGCATGTCGGGGCCATTCGCGGACGCCGGCGCGGCCGTCGAGCGCAATCTGCGCTTTGGCGTGGAGCGCGTGAATGCGCGCGGCGGCGTCATGCTCGCGGACGGGCGCCATCCGCTCGAACTGGTCGTGCTCGACAGCAAGGGCAGCACCGAGGCGGCGCTGATGCAACTGCGCGCGGCAGCCGATCGCCACATCGGCTTCGTCCTGCAGGGCAACAGTTCGGCGGTGGCGGCGGCGCTCGTGGCGGCCATCGATCGCCAGAACGCGCGCGAGCCCGGTAACCGCGAGCTGTTCCTCAACTATTCGGCGGATGACCCCGCGCTCACCAACGCGGACTGCAGCTTTTGGCACTTCCGCTTCGACGCGCACGCGGGCATGCGCGTGGACGCGCTCGCGGACGTGATCGCCGCCGATCATTCCATCAAGAAGGTCTACCTGCTGAATCAGGATTACAGCTTCGGCCACGACGTGAGCACGCTCGCGCGCGCAGCGCTGGTGAAAACGCGCCCCGACATTGCCGTGGTGGGCGACGAATTCCATCCGATCGGCCGGGTGAAGGATTTCACGCCGTATATCGCGAAGATTCGCGCGGCCGGCGCGGACGCCGTCGTCACCGGCAACTGGGGCAACGACCTCACGCTGCTCGTGAAGGCGGCGCGCGAACAGGGGCTCGATGCGAAGTTCTATACGTTTTATGGCAACAGCCTTGGCGCGCCGGCGGCGCTCGGCGAGGCGGGCGTCAAGCGCGTGATCGCCGTGGCCGACTGGCATCCGAACGCGGGCGGCGCGGCCTCCGACGCCTGGTACGCGGCGTTCCGCGCGCGCTACCCGGCGGTGCAGGACGACTATCCGGTGCTGCGCATGACGATGCTCGTCGAGATGCTCGCCCAGGCCATGACGAAGGCGGGCTCGGCGCAACCGGAGGCGGTGGCGAAGGCGCTGGAAGGGATGCGCTACAGGGGCGACGAAAGCGCCTTCCATCCGATGTGGATGCGCGCCGCCGATCATCAGGCGATCCAGCCCCTTTACGTGATGCAGATGGACAAGCAGGGCACGCCCGGCGTGCGCTACGACAACGAAGGCTCGGGCTACGGCTTTCGCACGGTGCTGGCGCTGCCCGCGGAGCGCACGATTCCGGCAACCGTCTGCAAGATGAAGCGGCCTTGAATTCCGGCGCGAACAAGCGGAGTGGTCCCAGCGGTGTCCCCTGAATCGCCTCGCACAGGCCGGCTTCGCGGCGAATCGGGCCTGTGCTACAATACGCCCCTTGTCGTAATCCACGGCAAGTCAGCAACAACACTCACGGCACGGCCATTCTTCCGTGACCGCTTGTTTGTTTTAAAGGAAAAGCAAATGTCCGTAGCAGATATCAAGAAGTCCGACATCGTCGCGCAGTTCGCGCGCGGCACCGGCGACACGGGTTCGCCCGAAGTTCAGGTTGCACTCCTGACGTCGCGCATCAATGAACTGACTGGTCACTTCAAGTCGCACGCGAAGGACCACCACAGCCGCCGCGGCCTGCTGCGCATGGTGAGCCGCCGTCGCAAGCTGCTCGACTACCTGAAGGGTAAGGACGCAGATCGTTACCGCGCACTGATCGAGAAGCTGGGTCTGCGCAAGTAATCGCAAGGTCTTGCAGAAAGATGCCTGTGTCAGTTCCACTGATGCAGGCATTTTGTTTTTGAACGGTACGCTTCATACGATGCGTGCCGGATAGCAGTACGAAGCAGTAAACCACGCAGTCAATCTGCAGCAGGACGTGCAGTAAAAGCAGCAGGACCGGGCCTCGGGGCAGAGCTTTGTGTCATTCCATCGAGTCGTGCGCGACAACAGGTCACGTGCGCGTAGCGTCGCCGTGGCATCCGCGCGATCCGCTGGAATGGCATAACACTCCTCTACCTGCGCGGTGCCGGATTCTGTCTTGCCGTGTCGTTCGCGTGTGCGGGCGGCGCATAACAAATGAGTAAGGAGTGAGTGACATGACCATGTTCAATAAAGTCGTGAAGGAATTCAAATGGGGCCAGCACAATGTTCGCCTCGAAACGGGTGAGATCGCCCGTCAGGCGAGCGGTGCTGTCATCGTCGACGTCGAAGACACTGTCGTGCTCGCGACCGTCGTCGGCGCGAAGACCGCGAAGCCGGGTCAGGACTTCTTCCCGCTCACCGTCGACTACATCGAAAAGACCTATTCGGCCGGCAAGATCCCGGGCGGCTTCTTCCGCCGCGAAGGCCGTCCGTCGGAAGGCGAGACGCTGATCTCGCGCCTGATCGACCGTCCGCTGCGTCCGCTGTTCCCGGAAGGCTATTACAACGAAGTCCAGGTCGTGATCCACGTCCTGTCGATCAACCCGGAAGTCCCCGCTGACATCCCCGCGCTGATCGGCGCGTCGGCTGCGCTCGCGATCTCGGGTCTGCCGTTCAACGGCCCGGTGGGCGCCGCTCGTGTCGCCTACATCAACAACGAGTACGTGCTGAACCCGACGCGCGCGCAGATCAAGGAATCGCGCCTCGACCTCGTCGTGGCCGGTACGGAACGCGCGGTGCTGATGGTGGAATCGGAAGCCGACCAGCTGCCCGAAGACGTGATGCTCGGCGCGGTCGTGTTCGGCCACGAGCAGATGCAAACGGCCATCGACGCGATCCACGAGCTCGTGCGTGACGGCGGCAAGCCCGAATGGGACTGGCAGCCGGCGCCGAAGGACGAAGCGCTGATCGCGCGTGTCACCGACATCGCTTACAACGACCTGCTCGGCGCGTATCAACTGCGCGACAAGCAGCAGCGCTCGACCAAGCTGAAGGAAGTCTATTCGGCGACGTCGAAGAAGCTCGAAGAAGAAGCGGCTGCGGCCGGCACGACGGCGGCCGACAAGGCCACGGTCGGCAACATCGTGTTCGATCTCGAAGCGAAGATCGTGCGCTCGCAGATCCTGAACGGCGAGCCGCGTATCGACGGCCGCGACACGCGCACCGTGCGTCCGATCGAGATCCGCACCGGCGTGCTGCCGCGCACCCACGGCTCGGCGCTGTTCACGCGTGGCGAAACGCAGGCGCTGGTCGTGGCGACGCTCGGCACCAAGGGCGACGAGCAGATCATCGACGCGCTCGAAGGCGAGTACCGCGACCGCTTCATGCTTCACTACAACATGCCCCCGTTCGCGACCGGCGAAACGGGCCGCGTGGGTTCGCCCAAGCGCCGTGAAATCGGCCACGGCCGTCTCGCCAAGCGCGCGCTCGTCGCGTGCCTGCCGAGCGCCGAAGAGTTCGGCTACTCGATCCGCGTCGTGTCGGAAATCACCGAGTCGAACGGTTCGTCGTCGATGGCTTCGGTCTGCGGCGGCTGCCTCGCGCTGATGGACGCCGGCGTGCCGATGAAGGCGCACGTCGCGGGCATCGCGATGGGCCTGATCCTCGAAGGCAACAAGTTCGCCGTGCTGACCGACATCCTCGGCGACGAAGATCACCTCGGCGACATGGACTTCAAGGTCGCGGGTACGGAAGCTGGCGTGACCGCGCTGCAGATGGACATCAAGATCCAGGGCATCACCAAGGAAATCATGCAGGTCGCCCTCGCGCAAGCGAAGGAAGGCCGTATGCACATCCTCGGCAAGATGACCTCGGCGGTCTCGGGCGTGAACACGGAACTGTCGGCCTACGCGCCGCGCATGATCACCATCAAGATCAACCCGGAAAAGATCCGCGACGTGATCGGCAAGGGCGGTTCGGTGATCCGCGCGCTGACCGAAGAAACGGGCACCACGATCGACATCTCCGACGACGGCGTCGTGACCATCGCTTCGACGTCGAGCGAAGGCATGGCCGAAGCGAAGAAGCGCATCGAGAACATCACGGCCGAAGTGGAAGTGGGCCAGGTGTACGAAGGCGCGGTTCTCAAGCTGCTCGACTTTGGCGCGATCGTGAACCTGCTGCCGGGCAAGGACGGCCTGCTGCACATCTCCGAAATCGCCAACGAGCGCATCAAGGACATCAACGACTACCTGAAGGAAGGCCAGATCGTGAAGGTCAAGGTCATCCAGACGGACGAGAAGGGCCGTGTGCGCCTGTCCGCCAAGGCGCTGCTCAACGAAGCAGCCGCTAACGGCGCACCGCAGGGCGAGCCGCAGCAGTAAGGCGGTTCCCCTAAACGGCCGGCACGCGATCAGCGCGCCGGCCGTTTTTTTATGAGAATGTGAAGTCGAAGTCCAGGCCCTTGGGAGACGTGAGATGAAGGCTGTCGAGATTACCGAATTCGGTGCACCGGACGTGCTCAAGCTGACCGAGCGCCCGACGCCCGAGCCGAAGGCCGGCGAAGTGCTGATCAAGGTGAGCGCGTCGGGCGTCAATCGCCCCGACGTATTCCAGCGCAAGGGCTCGTACGCGCCGCCGCCGGGTATTTCCGACCTGCCGGGGCTCGAGGTGGCGGGCGAGATCGTCGGCGGGACGATCGACGAAAAGAACAATCCGTTCGGGCTGAAGATGGGCGACCGTGTCTGCGCGCTGATCGCGGGCGGCGGCTATGCCGAGTACGTGGTGGCGCCGCTCGGCCAGTGTCTGCCGGTGCCGAAGGGGCTCACGGACATCGAAGCGGCTTCGTTGCCCGAGACCTTCTTCACGGTCTGGAGCAACGTGTTCCAGCGCGCCTTGCTCGGTAAGGGCGAGGGCGGCGAGAACGAGACCCTGCTCGTGCAGGGCGGCTCGAGCGGGATCGGCGTGACGGCGATCCAGATCGCGCATGCGCTCGGCTTTCGCGTCTTCGCGACCGCGGGGTCGGACGACAAGTGCCGCGCCTGCGAGCAACTGGGCGCGGAACGTGCGATCAACTATCGCAGCGAAGATTTCGTCGAGGTCGTGAAGGCGCTCACGAACGATCGCGGCGTGGACGTCATCCTCGACATGGTTGCGGGCGGCTATGTGCCACGCGAGCTTTCTGCGCTCGCCAACGGCGGCCGCATCGTGCTGATCGCGACGCTCGGCGGCTCGAAGGCCGAAGTCAACATGGGCGAGATCCTGCGCCGCCGCCTGACGATTACCGGGTCGACGCTGCGCGCGCGCTCGGTCGAGTTCAAGGCGCAGATCGCGCAGGAATTGAAGACGAATGTCTGGCCGCTGCTCGAAGAGGGCAGGATCAAGCCGGTCGTGTTCCGCGTCTTTCCCGCCGCGCAGGCCGCCGAGGCCCACGCATTGATGGAAAGCAGCGAGCACGTCGGCAAAATCGTGCTCGACTGGGGCCAGGCGTCTTGATGGCGCCGCTGCAGGCCCGCTCCTCGGGCGCTGCAGCGGTTTCGTGCTTGATTCCTCGGGCTTTTTCGAGACTTTTTTCGCGTGACCAGGGCGGGCCAGTTTGACCCGCCTCGATTGCGCGCAGTAAAATCGTGCGTTTTGCGTCCGCTTTTAACAGCAACCGGAACAATGACGAATCAACGATCGAAGCTCGTAGTCGGTAACTGGAAGATGCATGGCCGCCTCGCGGCCAATGCGGCATTGCTCGAAGGCGTCGCGCAGGGTGCGCAGGCGCTGCCGTCCGATGTGCGTGTCGGCGTATGCGTGCCGTTTCCCTATCTCGCGCAGGCTCAGGCGCTGCTCGGCGGCAGCCGGGTGGTCTGGGGCGCGCAGGACGTGTCGGCGCACGAGCAGGGCGCCTATACGGGCGAAGTTGCCGCGGGCATGATCGCCGACTTCGAAGCCGGTTTCGCGATCGTCGGTCACTCGGAGCGTCGCGCTTATCACGGCGAAAGCTCCGAACTCGTCGCGCAGAAGGCGCAGCGCGCGCTCGCGGCCGGCCTCACGCCGATTGTCTGCGTGGGCGAAACGCTGGAAGAACGTGAAAGCGGCGCGACCGAGAAAGTGGTCGGCGCGCAGCTCGACGCGGTGCTGGCGGCGTTGTCGGCCGACGAGGCGGCGCGCATCGTCGTTGCGTACGAGCCGGTCTGGGCGATCGGCACGGGCAAGAGCGCGACTTCGGCGCAGGCGCAGCAGGTCCACGCGTTCCTGCGCGCGCGGCTTGCCGCGAAGGGCGCACGGGTAGCGGACGTGCCGCTGCTGTACGGTGGCAGCGTGAAGCCGGAGAATGCGGCGGAGCTCTTCCGTCAGGCCGATATCGATGGCGGCCTGATCGGCGGTGCAGCGCTGAAGGCGACAGATTTCCTCGCGATTTGCGCGGCCGCTGGGGCGGGCGCGAGCGTCGCGGGATAAAAATAAGGCTCGGGCATGGCGCCTCTCTGGTGAGACGCGTGCCGGCTGCATATGCGCATGCCTCCGGGGAGGCTGCGCTCAACAAGGACTCAGGTGAGTGTGATGCTGTATTTGAAAACGTTGATTATCGTCGTCCAGATTCTGTCGGCGCTCGGGGTGATCGGCCTCGTCCTGCTGCAGCACGGCAAGGGCGCCGATATGGGCGCCGCATTTGGCAGCGGCGCCTCGGGCAGCCTGTTCGGCGCGAGCGGTTCGGCGAACTTTTTGTCGCGTACCACGGCCGTTCTCGCAACGGTGTTTTTCGTCTCGACGCTTGCATTAACGTACTTGGGGTCGTATCATTCGAAGCCTTCGGCAGGCGTGCTGGGCGCTGCGGCTCCCGCCCCGGTCGTGGCTTCGGCTCCGGTTGCTGCATCGGTTCCTGTGGCTTCTGCGGCAAGCGCTCCGGCGGCAGCGCCGGCCGCGGCGGCATCGAACCCCGGTAACGACGTACCGAAATAATTCTGAAAAACTTGTTTTTGTGCATTGAACAAATGACGGGAACAAGTTAGAATTTAAGTCTTGAAGCGATTCGCGGGTTTCAATAAATTGTTGTCCCGGATTGCATGTAGTGCCGACGTGGTGAAATTGGTAGACACGCTATCTTGAGGGGGTAGTGGCGAAAGCTGTGCGAGTTCGAGTCTCGCCGTCGGCACCAATGTTATCTAAAAAATGCCAGCCGCTTGCTTCAGCTTCGGCTGGCATTTTTGCTTTATACGTCGTGTTCGTTTCGATCGCAGCGCGAAGTACGTAAAGTGATTCCCGCAGAGCGACTTGAAGTTCCTGCGGAACCTCAGAACCAACCGATAGAGGATAGCCTTGAATCTCGCTACCTATTACCCCGTCCTGTTGTTCCTTCTCGTAGGTCTTGGTCTGGGCGTAGCGCTGGTCTCAATTGGCAAGATCCTTGGTCCCAACCGGCCCAACAGCGAAAAAGATTCGCCGTACGAGTGCGGCTTCGAAGCGTTCGAAGACGCGCGCATGAAGTTCGATGTACGGTACTACCTCGTGGCCATTCTCTTCATCATCTTCGACCTCGAAACGGCATTCCTGTTTCCGTGGGGCGTTGCCCTGCGCGACATCGGCTGGCCCGGTTTTCTGTCGATGATGCTGTTTCTGCTCGAATTCCTGCTGGGCTTCGCCTACATCTGGAAAAAGGGCGGACTCGACTGGGAATGAGGGGTTAATCGCCGGATAGCGGATAGCATGGGCGGCGCTGCGGGTACACTGCAGGCCGTCCGTCTGGAGTGGAAAGCACATGAGTATCGAAGGGGTCTTGAAGGAAGGGTTTGTCACCACCACGGCTGACAAGCTGATCAACTGGACGCGCACTGGCTCGCTGTGGCCGATGACGTTCGGCCTTGCGTGTTGCGCGGTCGAGATGATGCACGCGGGCGCGGCCCGCTACGACCTCGACCGCTTCGGCGTGGTGTTCCGCCCGAGCCCGCGCCAGTCCGACGTGATGATCGTGGCCGGCACGCTGTGCAACAAGATGGCGCCCGCGCTGCGCAAGGTCTACGACCAGATGGCCGAGCCGCGCTGGGTGATCTCGATGGGGTCGTGCGCCAATGGCGGCGGCTACTACCACTATTCGTACTCGGTCGTGCGCGGTTGTGACCGCATCGTGCCCGTCGACGTCTATGTGCCGGGCTGTCCGCCGACAGCGGAAGCCCTCGTGTATGGGGTGATCCAGCTGCAGGCCAAGATCCGCCGCACCAGCACCATCGCCCGTCAATAAAGGCCAAGCGCCTCCCCACAATATGGCAAGCAAACTCGAGACCCTGAAAGCGAACCTCGAAGCGGCCCTTGGTGCGCGCGTCGTCAGCCTCACCGAAGCGCTCGGTGAGTTGACCTTGGTCATAAAATCAGTAGATTACCTCGGCGTGGCGACGGAGCTCCGCGACAATCCGTCGCTCCGCTTCGAGCAGTTGATCGATCTGTGCGGCGTCGACTATCAGACGTACGGCGACGGCGCGTGGGAAGGCCCGCGCTTCGCGGCGGTGTCGCATCTGCTCTCCATCACGAACAACTGGCGCTTGCGCCTGCGCGTGTTCGCGCCGGACGACGACGTGCCCATCGTCCCCTCGCTCGTCGAGATCTGGAATTCGGCCAACTGGTACGAGCGCGAGGCGTTCGACCTGTTCGGCATCGTCTTCGAAGGTCACCCCGACCTGCGCCGCATCCTGACCGACTACGGTTTCATCGGCCACCCGTTCCGCAAGGACTTCCCGGTTTCGGGCTACGTCGAGATGCGTTACGACCCGGAGCAGAAGCGCGTGGTCTATCAGCCGGTCACGATCGAGCCGCGCGAAATCACGCCGCGCGTGATCCGCGAGGATCGCTACGGCGGTCTGAGGAAACACTAAGAGGGTCGCATGTCAGAGATCAAGAACTACACGCTCAACTTCGGCCCGCAGCACCCGGCAGCGCACGGCGTGCTGCGTCTCGTGCTCGAGCTCGACGGCGAAGTGATCCAGCGCGCCGATCCGCACATCGGCCTGCTCCATCGCGCGACGGAAAAGCTCGCCGAGAACAAGACCTTCATTCAGTCGGTGCCGTACATGGACCGTCTCGACTATGTGTCGATGATGGTCAACGAGCACGGCTATGTGATGGCCATCGAAAAGCTGCTCGGTATCGAGGTGCCGGTGCGCGCGAAGTACATTCGCGTGCTGTTCGACGAAATCACGCGCGTGCTGAACCACCTGATGTGGATCGGCTCGCACGCGCTCGACGTGGGCGCGATGGCGGTGTTCCTCTACGCGTTCCGCGAGCGCGAAGACCTGATGGACGTCTACGAGGCTGTCTCGGGCGCGCGCATGCACGCGGCGTACTACCGTCCGGGCGGCGTCTATCGCGACCTGCCTGACGCGATGCCGCAATACAAGGCGTCGAAAATCCACAACGAGAAGGCGCTCGCCAGGATGAACGAGGCGCGCCAGGGCTCGCTGCTGGACTTCATCGACGACTTCTTCACGCGCTTCCCCGGCTGCGTCGACGAGTACGAAACGCTGCTCACCGACAACCGCATCTGGAAGCAGCGTCTCGTGGGCATCGGCGTGGTGAGCCCTGAGCGCGCCATGCAGCTCGGTCTCACGGGCGCGATGCTGCGCGGTTCGGGCATCGAATGGGACCTGCGCAAGAAGCAGCCGTACGAGGTCTACGACCAGATGGATTTCGACATCCCGGTGGGCGTGAACGGCGACTGCTACGACCGCTATCTCGTGCGCGTCGAGGAAATGCGCCAATCCACTCGCATTGCGAAACAGTGCATTGAGTGGCTGCGCAAGAATCCGGGCCCGGTGATGATCGACAATCACAAGGTTGCGCCGCCCTCGCGCGTGAACATGAAGTCGAACATGGAAGAGCTGATTCACCACTTCAAGCTCTTCACCGAAGGTTTCCACGTGCCCGAAGGCGAGGCCTACGCAGCCGTGGAGCATCCGAAGGGTGAATTCGGCATCTACCTGGTGTCGGATGGCGCGAACAAGCCGTATCGTCTGAAGATCCGCGCGCCGGGTTATGCCCATCTGTCCGCGCTCGATGAAATGGCGCGCGGTCACATGATTGCCGACGCGGTCACGATCATCGGCACGCAGGACATCGTGTTCGGCGAAATCGACCGCTAGGCAGCAAACTGCTGTGCGCCGGGTCGGAAGGGCGCACGGCGAAATACCGGGAACGCCACGTCTGTCGCAGCGAGCAGCCAGGCTAACGCGCGGCGGGTGTTTGTGTGGCGGGAATTGCAACGGTAGGAAATGAAAGAGTCGTGTCTGAAAATGATCTCAGCTGAAGGCCTGAAAGAAATCGATCGCGCGTTGACGAAGTACCCCGCCGATCAGCGACAGTCCGCCGTGATGGCGGCTTTGGCCGTTGCTCAGGAAGAGCATGGCTGGCTGTCCCCCGAAATCATGCAGTTCGTGGCCGACTACATCGGCATGCCGCCTGTCGCGGTCCAGGAAGTCGCCACGTTCTACACGATGTTCGAGACCCACCCGGTCGGCAAGTACAAGATCACGCTCTGCACGAACCTGCCGTGCCAGCTCGGCCCGGAAGGCGGCTCGGAAAGCGCCGCCGAATACCTGAAGCAGAAGCTCGGAATCGACTTCGGCGAAACCACGCCCGACGGCAAGTTCACCTTGAAGGAAGGTGAGTGCATGGGCGCGTGCGGCGATGCGCCGGTGATGCTCGTGAACAACCACCGCATGTGCAGCTTCATGAGCCGCGAGAAGATCGACCAGCTGCTCGAGGAGCTTTCGAAATGACTTCGTTGCACGACCGTCACATCAAACCCCTGATTCTCGCGGGCCTGAACGGCGAGAACTGGCATCTCGAAGATTACGTCGCGCGCGGCGGCTACAAGCAGCTGCGCCGCATCCTCGAAGAGAAGATTCCGCCCGAGCAGGTGATCGCCGACGTGAAGGCCGGCGGCTTGCGCGGCCGTGGTGGCGCAGGCTTCCCGACGGGCCTGAAGTGGAGCTTCATGCCGCGTCAGTTCCCGGGCCAGAAGTACCTCGTCTGCAACTCGGACGAAGGCGAGCCGGGCACGTTCAAGGATCGCGACATCCTGCGCTGGAACCCGCATTCGGTGATCGAAGGCATGGCCATCGGCGCCTACGCGATGGGCATTACCGTGGGCTACAACTACATCCACGGCGAGATTTTCGAGGTCTACCGCCGCTTCGAGGCCGCGCTTGAAGAAGCGCGCCAGGCGGGCTATCTCGGCGACAACATTCTCGGCACCGACTTCTCGTTCCAGTTGCACGCGCACCATGGCTATGGCGCGTACATCTGCGGCGAAGAAACCGCGCTGCTCGAGTCGCTCGAAGGCAAGAAGGGCCAGCCGCGCTTCAAGCCGCCGTTCCCGGCGAGCTTCGGCGTGTACGGCAAGCCGACCACGATCAACAACACCGAGACTTTTGCGGCGGTGCCGTTCCTGTTGAGCGTCGGTCCGCAGACCTACATGGAGCTCGGCAAGCCGAACAACGGCGGCACCAAGATCTTCTCGATCTCGGGCGACGTGGAGCGTCCGGGCAACTACGAGATTCCGCTCGGCACGCCGTTCGCGACGCTCATGGAGCTCGCCGGCGGCATGCGCGGCGGCAAGAAACTGAAGGCCGTGATTCCGGGCGGCTCGTCGGCGCCGGTCATTCCGGGCGACCTGATGATGCAGACCGACATGGACTATGACTCCATCGCCAAGCAGGGCTCGATGCTCGGCTCGGGCGCGGTCATCGTCATGGACGAGACGCGCTGCATGGTGCGCTCGCTGCTGCGTCTGTCGTACTTCTATTACGAAGAGTCGTGCGGTCAGTGCACGCCGTGCCGTGAGGGTACGGGCTGGCTGTATCGCGTCGTGAACCGCATCGAGCACGGCCAGGGCCGCCAGGAAGACCTGGACCTGCTGAACTCGGTGGCGGGCAACATCATGGGCCGCACGATCTGCGCGCTCGGCGACGCGGCGGCCATGCCGGTGCGCGGCATGCTCAAGCATTACTGGGACGAATTCGAATATCACGTGCACAACAAGCGTTGTCTCGTCGGCGGACATGCCGGCTCGCACGCGGCTACGGAAACAGTGGCCGCCTGAAGGGCGAGTGCAGAGGCAAGGCGTGTTGAGCGCGAACCGCGTGGCGGAACGCAACGGGGTAGACCGCTGTGAAATTGGGCGGTAACAGGTTAGGGACGATTAACCATCATGGTTGAACTTGAAATAGACGGCAAGAAGGTGCAGGTGCCCGAGGGCAGCATGGTGATCCAGGCTGCGCAGCGGGTCGACACGTACATTCCGCACTTCTGCTATCACAAGAAGCTGTCGATCGCGGCCAACTGCCGGATGTGTCTCGTCGATGTCGAGAAGATGCCGAAGGCCGTGCCCGCGTGCGCGACGCCGGTCTCGCAAGGCATGGTCGTGCGCACGATGTCGGAAAAGGCTGTGCAGGGTCAGCAAGCCGTGATGGAGTTCCTGCTGATCAACCACCCGCTCGACTGCCCGATCTGCGATCAGGGCGGCGAATGCCAGCTGCAGGATCTGGCGGTCGGCTACGGCAAGTCGGCCTCGCGCTACAGCGAAGAAAAGCGCGTCGTGTTCCACAAGAACGTCGGTCCGCTCATCTCGATGGAAGAGATGACGCGCTGCATCCACTGCACGCGCTGTGTGCGCTTCGGCGACGAAATCGCCGGCGTGATGGAGCTCGGCATGCTCGGCCGCGGCCAGCATTCGGAAATCACCTCGTTCGTCGGCAAGACGGTGGACTCGGAGCTCTCGGGCAACATGATCGACCTGTGCCCGGTCGGTGCGCTCACGAGCAAGCCGTTCCGCTTCTCCGCGCGGACCTGGGAACTGTCGCGCCGCAAGTCGGTGAGCCCGCACGACTCGACGGGCGCGAACCTCGTCGTGCAGGTGAAGAACAACCGCGTGATGCGCGTGCTGCCATTCGAGAACGAAGCCATCAACGAGTGCTGGATCTCGGACAAGGACCGCTTCTCGTATGAAGGCCTGAACGCCGAAGACCGCCTCACGCGCCCGATGATCAAGCAGGGCGGCCAGTGGGTCGAGACCGACTGGCAGACCGCGCTCGAATACGTGGTGAAGGGCATCAAGGGCATCAGCGACGAGCACGGCGAGAACCAGCTCGCGCTGCTCGCGAGCCCGCACTGCACGACCGAGGAACTCTATCTCGCGAAGCAGTTCGCGGACGCAATCGGTACGCCGAACGTGGACTTTCGCCTGCGCCAGAGCGACTTCTCGGCGCCGCTCGCGGGCGCGCCGTGGCTCGGCACGAAGATCGCCGAACTCTCGTATGCCGACTCGGCATTCGTGATCGGCTCGTTCCTGCGCCGCGACCACGCGTTGTTCGCCGCGCGTCTGCGCCAGGCTGCGAAGGGCGGCGCACAGGTGTCGTTCCTGAACGCATCGGCCGATGGCTCGCTGATCCCGAACGCGCAGCGCATCGTCTCCGCGCCTTCGGCATGGCTCGACGAGCTCGCGTCGATCGCCGCCGCCGTCGCAGAGGCGAAGGGCGTCGCAGTGCCCGAAGGCTTCGCCGGCGCGCAAGCGAGCGACGCCGCGAAGCAGGTTGCCGCATCGCTCGCGAGCGGCGAGCGCCGCTTCGTGCTGCTCGGCAACGCGGCCGTTCAGCATCCGGAATTCTCGCGCCTGCACGCGGCCGCGCAGTTCATCGCCGAAACCACGGGCGCCACGCTCGGCTTCCTCACGGAAGCGGCCAACACGGTCGGCGCGCACCTCGTGGGCGCACTGCCGGGCCGCGACGGCTTGAACGCTCGCGAAGTGTTCGAGCAGCCGCGCAAGGGCTATCTGCTGTTCAACGTCGAACCCGAGTTCGACACGGCCAACCCGGTTGCCGCGCGCGCCGCGCTCGAGCAGGCCGAGATGGTCGCCGTGTTCTCGCCGTTCAAGACGGGCCTCGACTACGCCGACGTGCTGCTGCCCATCGCGCCGTTCACGGAAACCTCGGGTACGTTCGTCAACGCCGAAGGCACGGTCCAGATCTTCAACGGCGTCGTGCGTCCGCTCGGCGACGCGCGTCCGGCCTGGAAGGTCCTGCGCGTGCTCGGCACGCTGCTCGGCGCGCAAGGCTTCGAATACGACACGTCGGAAGACGTGCGCCGCAAGGCGCTCGGCGACGGCAGCTTCGAAGCGCGTCTGTCGAACAAGACCGAGGCACAAGTCACTCAAGGCAGCCTCGCGAAGGCAGCCGATGACCGCTTCGAGCGCATCTCCGACGTGCCCATCTATCGCGCCGATCCACTCGTGCGCCGCGGCGAAGCGCTGCAGCTCACGATGGCGGCCCGCGTGGCGAACGCCATCGGCTTGCCGGCTGCGCTCTTCGACCAGCTCGGCCTGAAGGAAGGTGACGCCGTGCGCGTGCGTCAGGGCGAGCTCTCGGTGAGCGCGCCCGCGACGCGCGATGCGAATCTTGCGCCGACGGTGGTGCGCGTGTCGGCGGCAACGCCGGCCGCCGCGCAGCTCGGCAGCCTGTTCGGTGAACTGCTGGTGGAGAAGGCGTAAATGAGCTTGTTCGATACGATCAATGCAGGCGGCAGCCAGTTGCTCGGCGTGGCATGGCCCACCGTCTGGGCGCTGGTGCGCATTCTCGTCGTCGCGGTGGTGATCCTGCTGTGCGTGGCCTACCTGATCCTGTGGGAGCGCAAGCTGATCGGCTGGATGCACGTGCGTCTCGGCCCGAACCGCGTCGGTCCGGCGGGCCTGTTGCAGCCGATCGCCGACGTGCTCAAGCTGCTGCTCAAGGAAGTCATTCAGCCCGCGCAGGCGAGCCGCTGGGTCTACATGGTCGCGCCGATCATGGTGGTGGTGCCGGCCTTCGCGGTCTGGGCGGTGATTCCGTTCCAGGCGGGCGCGGTGCTCGGCGACATCAACGCGGGCCTGCTCTACGTGATGGCGATCTCGTCGTTCGGCGTCTACGGCGTGATTCTCGCGGGCTGGGCCTCGAACTCGAAGTACGCGTTCCTCGGCGCGATGCGCGCCGCGGCGCAGATGGTCTCGTATGAAATCGCGATGGGCTTCGCGCTCGTCGTGGTGCTGATGGTCTCGGGCAGCCTGAACCTCTCCGACATCGTCCATGGCCAGATGCGCGGCATGTTCGCGAACTGGGGCATCACGTTCCTCTCGTGGAACTGGCTGCCGCTGCTGCCGATGTTCGTCGTCTACTTCATCTCGGGCATCGCCGAAACGAACCGCCATCCGTTCGACGTGGTGGAAGGGGAGTCGGAAATCGTCGCGGGTCACATGGTCGATTACTCGGGGATGGGCTTCGCGCTCTTCTTCCTCGCCGAGTACATCAACATGATCGTGATCTCGGCGCTGGCCTCGGTGCTGTTCCTCGGCGGCTGGAGCGCGCCGTTCGGCTTCCTCGATTTCATCCCGGGCGTGTTCTGGCTGGTGCTGAAGGTTTTCTGCCTGCTGTCGGTGTTCATCTGGGCCCGCGCGACGTTCCCGCGCTACCGCTATGACCAGATCATGCGTCTTGGCTGGAAGGTATTCATTCCGGTCTGCGTCGTGTGGCTGATCGTGATCGGCTTCTGGTATATGTCGCCGCTGAGCATCTGGAAATAAGGGGCGAACGAGACATGAACGCTATCCAAAACTTTTTCAAGACGTTCTTCCTGACCGAGCTGCTCAAGGGGCTCGCGCTGACGGGGCGCTACACCTTCAAGCGCAAGTTCACAGTGCAGTTCCCGGAAGAAAAAACGCCGATCTCGCCGCGCTTTCGCGGTCTGCATGCGCTGCGCCGCTATGAAAACGGCGAAGAGCGCTGCATCGCGTGCAAGCTCTGCGAGGCCGTGTGCCCCGCGCTCGCCATCACGATCGAGTCGGAGGTGCGCGAGGACAACACGCGCCGCACGACGCGCTACGACATCGACCTGACCAAATGCATCTTCTGCGGTTTCTGCGAAGAGAGCTGCCCGGTCGACTCGATCGTCGAGACGCACATTCTCGAGTATCACGGCGAGAAGCGCGGCGATCTGTATTTCACGAAGGAAATGCTGCTGGCTGTCGGCGACCGCTACGAAGCACAAATTGCGGCGAACAAGGCAGCAGATGCACCGTACCGTTGATCTTCAGTTTGACGCTGCATCGGCCCGCGGTTCGGGCCGGCTGTGGGGAACGCGTGTGCCTGAAAACACCGCGAAGCCGCAGCCCGGGAACCGCGGCGCGACGCTCCCTGGTCTGGCCGCCAGTCTGCGCTGCGCAATCCGCCTTACGATGGCCTCAACGATGAACCAGTAATCATGGAATTCACGACCGTCCTGTTCTACATCTTCGCGCTGTTGCTCACGCTATCAGGGCTGAAGGTGATCACCTCGCGCAATCCTGTCTCGTCCGCGCTCTTCCTCGTGCTCGCGTTCTTCAACGCGGCTGCGGTGTGGATGCTGCTCGAGGCCGAATTCCTCGCGATCCTGCTGGTGCTCGTCTACGTGGGCGCGGTGATGGTGCTGTTCCTGTTCGTGGTGATGATGCTGGACATCAACATCGACGTACTGAGCCGCGACTTCAAGCGCTTCATTCCGGTGGCCACCATCGTGGGCGCGATCATCGTGCTCGAGACCGCGCTGATCCTGTGGCACGGCTACGGCGCGACCACCTCGCCGGTGCCCGACACGTCGGCTGCCGCTGCTGCCTCGGTGTCGAATACGCACCTGATCGGCAAGATCATCTATACCGACTACATCTTCGCATTCGAAATCGCCGGCCTCGTGCTGCTGGTGGCGATCGTCGCGGCCATCTCGCTGACGGTGCGCGAACCGAAGGACGCCAAGCGCCAGAACGTTTCGAAGCAGGTGCGCGTGCGTCGCGAGGACCGCGTGCGCCTCGTGAAGATGCAAGCCGTCAAGGAACTGCCTGAAGTCGCCGAAACCGACCAGGCCGCGGCGGTCGCGACCGGCGTGGCCGCGCCGGTGCAGTCCGGCTCCGGCACCAAGACTTAAGCGAAGAGGAGCGAACCATGCTAACCCTGGCCCATTACCTCGTCCTCGGCGCGATCCTCTTTGCGATCTCGATCGTTGGCATTTTTCTCAATCGGCGCAACGTCATCATCATCCTGATGGCGATCGAGCTGATGTTGTTAGCGGTGAACACGAACTTCGTCGCGTTCTCGCATTACCTCGGTGACGTTCACGGACAGATTTTCGTGTTCTTCGTGCTAACTGTTGCGGCAGCGGAAGCCGCGATTGGTCTGGCTATTCTTGTGACTCTGTTCCGCAGCCTCGACACGATCAATGTCGAGGACCTCGATCAGCTCAAAGGCTAAGGCAGGCTGTTTATGGCAACGACACTCAACGAAACCTTATTGCTGGCGATCCCGCTGGCGCCCCTCGCCGGTTCTCTCATTGCCGGTCTGTTCGGCAAGACGGTAGGGCGCGCGGGCGCGCATACGGTCACCATTCTCGGCGTCGCGATTGCGTTCGTGCTCTCGTGCATCACGTTGTTCGACGTGGTGAACGGCGCGAGCTTCAACGCGACCGTCTATGAATGGATGTCGGTAGGCGGCCTGAAGTTCGAAGTCGGCTTCCTGATCGACTCGTTGACGGCGCTCATGATGGTCGTCGTGACCTTCGTGTCACTGATGGTGCATATCTACACGATCGGCTACATGGCGGACGAAGAGGGCTACCAGCGCTTCTTCTCGTACATCGCGCTGTTCACGTTCTCGATGCTGATGCTCGTGATGAGCAACAACTTCCTGCAGCTGTTCTTCGGCTGGGAAGCGGTGGGTCTCGTTTCGTACCTGCTGATCGGCTTCTACTTCAAGCGTGAAAGCGCCATCTACGCGAACATGAAGGCGTTCCTCGTGAACCGCGTGGGCGACTTCGGCTTCCTGCTGGGCATCGGTCTGCTGCTCGCGTACGGCGGCTCGCTCAACTACAACGACGTGTTCGCGAAGGGCCACGAAATCGCCGCGCTGACGTTCCCGGGCACTTCGTGGAACCTGCTGACGGTCGCGTGTATTTGCCTCTTCATCGGCGCGATGGGCAAGTCGGCGCAGTTCCCGCTGCACGTCTGGCTGCCCGATTCGATGGAAGGCCCGACGCCGATCTCGGCACTGATCCACGCCGCCACCATGGTGACGGCCGGTATCTTCATGGTCGCGCGCATGTCGCCGCTGTTCGAGCTTTCGGAGGCCGCGCTCTCGTTCATCGTCGTGATCGGCGCCATTACCGCGCTCTTCATGGGCTTCCTCGGCGTCGTGCAGAACGACATCAAGCGCGTGGTCGCGTATTCCACGCTCTCGCAGCTCGGCTACATGACGGTGGCGCTCGGCGTCTCGGCTTACCCGGTCGCGATCTTCCACCTGATGACGCACGCGTTCTTCAAGGCGCTGCTGTTCCTCGGCGCGGGTTCGGTCATCATCGGCATGCACCACGACCAGGACATGCGCAACATGGGCGGTTTGCGCAGGTACATGCCCATCACGTGGATCACCTCGCTCATCGGTTCGCTCGCGCTGATCGGTACGCCGTTCTTCTCGGGCTTCTACTCGAAGGACTCGATCATCGACGCCGTGAAGCTCTCGCACCTGCCGGGTTCGGGCTTCGCTTACTTCGCCGTGGTCGCGAGCGTGTTCGTCACGGCGCTGTACTCGTTCCGCATGTACTTCCTCGTGTTCCACGGTGAAGAGCGTTTCCGCGGTCCGAAGCACCCCGACTCGCCGATGGGCGCCGAAGCCGCATCGCACAGTCACGGCAATGGTCACGGTCACGACGAGCATCACGTGCACGTGCCGCACGAGTCGCCGTGGGTCATCTGGGTGCCGCTCGTGCTGCTCGCGATTCCTTCGGTGATCGCCGGCGCGTACGCGATCCAGCCGTTGCTGTACGGTGGTTTCTTCTCGCACGGCGTGGCGTTCCAGGACGTGATCTTCATCGGCCAGAACCATGAGGCGCTGACCGAGATGGGGCAGGAATTCCAGGGCTGGGCCGCGATGGGCGCGCATGCGTTCTCGGGCCTGCCGGTCTGGCTCGCACTGGCAGGCGTGATTGTGGCGTGGTTCTTCTACATGAAGCGCCCGGAGCTGCCGGCCGTCGTGTCGCGCACGTTCTCGCCGGTCTACAAGCTGCTGTGCAATGCGTATTACCTCGACAAGATCAACGAAATCGTCTTCGCTCGCGGAGCGGTCGCTATCGGTCGCGGTCTGTGGAAGGAGGGTGATGTCGTCGTGATCGACGGCGTCGTCAACGGGAGCGCCAAGTTTATCGGCTGGTTTGCAACTGTGATTCGTTTCCTGCAATCCGGCTATATCTACCACTACGCATTCGCCATGATCATTGGCATGCTTGGCCTCCTTACCCTGTTTGTAACGCTCAGCGGCAAATAAGAAGGCGAGGAAAAAAACGCATGCACGCAACTCCGATTCTCAGTATTGCGATCTGGATGCCTATCGTTTTTGGCATCATCGTTCTTGTAGTGGGTTCCCTGCGGAGCTCGAGCGCGGACCGCTGGATCGCGCTCATCGGTTCGGTGCTAAGTTTCCTCGTCACCCTTCCGCTCGTTTCGGGCTTCGACACCTCCACGGCTGCGCTCCAGTTCGAGGAGAAGTCGGTCTGGATCGAGCGGTTCAATATTTCGTATCACCTGGGCGTCGACGGCATCTCGCTGTGGCTCGTGGTGCTCACGGCGCTCATCACCGTGATCGTCGTGATCGCGGGCTGGCAGGTCATCCAGAAGAACGTCGCGCAATACTACTCGGCGTTCCTCATCCTGTCGGGTCTGATGATCGGTGTCTTCTGCGCCGCCGACGGCCTGCTGTTCTACGTGTTCTTCGAAGCCACGCTCATTCCGATGTACATCATCATCGGCGTGTGGGGCGGCCCGAACCGCGTGTATGCGGCGTTCAAGTTCTTTCTCTATACGCTGGCCGGCTCGCTGTTGATGCTGATCGCGTTGCTGTACCTCTACCGCGAAACCGGTACGTTCGACCTCGCCACCTGGCAGGCCGCCAAGCTTGCGATGACGCCGCAGATCCTGCTGTTCATCGCGTTCTTCTTCGCGTTCGCGGTCAAGGTGCCGATGTGGCCGGTCCACACGTGGTTGCCGGACGCGCACGTCGAAGCGCCCACGGGCGGCTCGGTGGTGCTGGCCGCCATCATGCTCAAGCTCGGCGCGTACGGTTTCCTGCGTTTCTCGCTGCCGGTCACGCCGGACGCGAGTCACTACCTGGCGCCGGTCATCATCACGCTGTCGTTGATCGCCGTGATCTACATCGGCCTCGTGGCGATGGTGCAGGCGGACATGAAGAAGCTGGTCGCGTACTCGTCGATCGCCCACATGGGCTTCGTCACGCTCGGCTTCTTTATGTTCGGCCCGTCGAGCCAGCTCGCGATGGAAGGCGCGATCATCCAGATGATCTCGCACGGCTTTGTCTCGGGCGCCATGTTCCTGTGCATCGGCGTGCTGTATGACCGCATGCACACGCGCGACATCGCCGATTATGGCGGCGTCGTCAACACGATGCCGAAGTTCGCGGCGCTGGCCATGCTGTTCGCGATGGCCAACTGCGGCCTGCCGGGCACCTCGGGATTCGTCGGCGAATTCATGGTGATTCTGGCGGCAGTGAAGTTCAACTTCTGGATCGCTTTCGGGGCGGCGTTCACGCTGATCCTGGGCGCGGCCTATACGTTGTGGATGTACAAGCGCGTGTACTTCGGCGCCATCGCGAACGATCATGTTCGCGAGCTGAAGGACATCAGCTGCCGCGAATACTTCATTCTTGCGGTGCTCGCGCTGCTTACGCTTCTCATGGGCATCTACCCGAAGCCCTTTACCGATGTGATGCACGTTTCCGTGGAAAACCTCCTCTCCCACGTCGCAGTGTCGAAGCTGCCGCTGTCACAGTAATACCGAGCGGAGGAACAAAAGATCATGCCAAACGCCCCTATGAACGCTCTGCTACCTGATGCGCTGGTGATGGCCGGTGTCATCGTTGCGTGGCTCAACGATACGTTCACCGGTCCTTCGGGCCGGCGCACGACCTATTTCATCGCGCTGCTGACGACCGTCATCGCCGGCATCTGGTTCGCGGTGAACGCGTTCGATCCGCACGTGTACTACTACTTCACGCGGATGTACGTGGTGGACGCGTTCGCGAGTGCCATGAAGTCGGTGGTCACGCTCGGCTACGCGGTCACGATCGTGTACTCGCGCAAGTATCTCGAAGACCGCGACATGTTCCGGGGCGAGTTCTTCCTGCTTGGCCTGTTCTCGTTGCTCGGCCAGATCGTGATGATCTCGGGTAACAACTTCCTCACGCTGTACCTCGGCCTCGAGCTGATGTCGCTCTCGCTCTACGCGGTCATCGCGCTGCGCCGCGACGCGACGCAGTCGAACGAAGCGGCCATGAAGTACTACGTGCTGGGCGCGCTCGCATCGGGCTTCCTGCTCTACGGCATCTCGATGCTGTACGGCGCGACCGGCTCGCTCGATCTGGGCGACGTGTTCAAGGTGGTTGCCTCGGGCCACGTCAACGACATCGTTCTGCTGTTCGGCGTGGTGTTCATCGTCGCCGGCGTGGCGTTCAAGATGGGCGCGGTGCCGTTCCACATGTGGGTGCCCGACGTCTATCAAGGCGCGCCCACGGCCATGACGCTGCTCACCGGCGGTGGCCCGAAGGTCGCGGCGTTCGCGTGGGCCGTGCGCTTCCTCGTCATGGGTCTGCTGCCGCTGGCCGTGGACTGGCAGGAAATGCTGATCATCCTGGCCGCGCTTTCGATGATCGTCGGCAACATCACGGGTATCGTCCAGCGCAACGTCAAGCGCATGCTCGCGTACTCGGCCATCTCGAACATGGGCTTCGTGCTGCTGGGCCTCCTGGCCGGCATCGTCGACAACAAGGCGACCGGCGCGGCCAGCGCGTACAGCTCGGCCATGTTCTACAGCATCATCTATCTGATCACGACGCTCGGCACGTTCGGTATCGTCATGCTGCTCGCCCGTCGCGACTTCGAGGCGGAAACGCTCGACGACTTCAAGGGCCTGAACCAGCGCAGCCCGGTGTTCGCGTTCGTCATGATGCTCATGATGTTCTCGCTCGCCGGCATCCCGCCGACGGTCGGTTTCTACGCGAAGCTCGCCGTGCTCGAAGCGACCATGAACGCCGGCCTCACGTGGCTTGCCGTGCTCGCGGTCATTACGTCGCTGTTCGGCGCGTTCTACTACCTGCGCATCGTCAAGCTGATGTACTTCGACGCGCCCACGGATACCGCGCCGATCGAGGGCCACGCATTCAATCGCGCGCTGCTGACCGTCAACGGCGTGGCCGTGCTGGTGCTCGGCATCATTCCCGGGCCGCTGATGTCGCTGTGCCTGCAGGCCGTTTCGCATACGCTGCCGCTCTGATGTCGTCAGCAGGGTGGTTTATTGTGTTGTTGGCGCTCGCGGGCGCCAACCTGCCGTTTGCCAATCAACGGCTGCTCGGTATCGTGCCGCTGCGCGCACCGAAGAAGAGCGCGTGGATTCGCATTGCCGAAATGATCGTGCTGTATTTTGTGGTCGGCGCGTTCGGCTTCATGCTGGAGGCGCGTGCCGGCAACCGCTTTGACCAGGGCTGGCAGTTCTACGCCATCACGTTCAGTCTCTTTGTCGTGTTCGCGTTTCCTGGCTTCACCTGGCAATATCTCGTCAAACGCCGTCCGGCGTGATGCGTACGCCTCGTTCTTGACGGGGCGTACGCCATTCGATCGCATCGCGGATTCCCACGACTTCTCCGTAGAGGCGCTTCCCAGAGGTTGAACATGGCTGCTGAACATCAAAAACACGACCCGGCGCTCGCCGAGACGTGTGTGGAAAGCACGACGCTCCACGCGGGCAAATTCCTGACGCTCAAGTGCGACACGGTCGCGTTGCCGGACGGCAAGCACGCGACGCGCGAATACGTCCAGCATCCGGGCGCCGTGATGGTGATCCCGCTCTTCGACGACGGCCGCGTGCTGATGGAGCGCCAATACCGCTATCCGCTCTCGCGCGTGATGACCGAATTTCCGGCGGGCAAGCTCGATCCGCAGGAAGGCGCGCTCGCCTGCGCGATCCGCGAGCTGAAGGAAGAGACGGGCTATGAGGCGCGCGAGTACGTCTATCTCGCGCAGATCCACCCGGTGATCTCGTACTCGACCGAATTCATCGACATCTATCTGGCGCGCGGCCTGATCGAGGGCGAGGCGAAGCTCGACGAAGGCGAATTCCTCGAAACGTTTACGGCGACGCTGCCCGAGCTGCTCGAATGGGTGCGCACGGGCAAGATCACCGACGTGAAGACGATCATCGGCACCTTCTGGCTCGAAAAGGCGCTCTCGGGCGCGTGGCCGCCGTATTCACTTGAGCGCGGCATGTTTGTGTCGAGCGGGCCGCCGCGCGCGGCGCTACAATCGACCACCGGCTAGCCGGCCGTCCGGTGCTGCGATGATGTTCGATACGATCCGCCGAGCCCATCGAAAATTTTACGAACGGTCGTTCACAAATTTCCGTTTTGCGCTACACTCAACGCAAGCCTCGATTCCCATGAAGGTCCTCGATTTACAGTGCCCAGACGGCCATCGGTTTGAAGGCTGGTTCGCTTCCGCTGACGACTTCGAGTCGCAGCTTTCGCGCAAGCTGGTCGAATGTCCGATGTGCAGCGCCACCAACGTGAGCCGCGTGCCGTCCGCGCCCCGACTGAATCTGTCGGGCGCGAGCGCGGCGCCGTCCGCTGCCGGCCAGGCGTCACAGGCCGGGCAGGCGGCACACGTAGCGGCGCAATGGCAGGCGCATGCCATGCGCGTGATGCGCGAGGTCCTGGAGAAGACGGAGAACGTAGGCGACCGTTTCGCCGAGGAGGCGCGGCGCATTCATTACAACGAAGCGCCGGCGCGCAACATCCGCGGGGTGGCATCCGCGGAAGATGCGCAAGCTCTCGTCGAAGAAGGCATCGATGTGATGCCGCTGCCGGTTCCGGCCGCGTTGAAGGATCCGCTGCAATAAGGTCATGCGGGTCTTCGCCGTGGCTTGGGGTGCATGCCCCACCAGCCGCGGCCAGGAGACAACCCGCATGGATCTCGATTACACCCCCACCGACGACGCGTTCCGCGCCGAAGTCCGCACCTGGCTTGAGGCCAATCTGCCTCAAGCCGTGCGCGAGAAGGTTCTCAACCACAAACGCCTGAGTCGCGACGACATCGCCGGCTGGCACAAGCTGCTCGGCCAGCGCGGCTGGTCCACGCCCGCGTGGTCCGCCGAGTACGGCGGACCGGGCTGGAGCGAGACGCAGCGCCACATCTGGGACGAGGAGTGCGGCCGCATCGGCGCGCCGCCCGTTCTGCCGTTTGGCGTCTCGATGGTCGCGCCCGTGCTCATGAAGTACGGCAACGAGGCCCAAAAGCGCCGCTACCTGCCGCGTATCCTCTCGGGCGAAGACTGGTGGTGCCAGGGCTATTCGGAGCCGGGCTCGGGCTCGGATCTGGCCTCGCTGCGCACGCGCGCAGTGCGCGAGGGTGACCACTACGTCGTGAACGGCCAGAAGACCTGGACCACGCTCGGCCAGTACGCCGACATGATGTTCTGCCTCGTGCGCACCGACCCCGCCGCGAAGAAGCAGGAGGGCATCTCGTTCCTGCTCATCGACATGAAGACGCCCGGTATCACCGTGCGCCCGATCATCACGCTCGACGAAGACCACGAGGTCAACGAAGTGTTCTTCGAGGACGTGAGGGTCCCCGTCGAGAATCTCGTCGGCGAGGAGAACCGCGGCTGGACCTACGCGAAATATCTGCTCGGCCACGAGCGCACGGGCATTGCGCGCGTGGGCGCGTCCAAGCGCGAGCTCGCGTTCCTCAAGCACGTCGCGCTCGCGCAGAAGAAGCACGGCAAGCCGCTGTTGCACGATCCGGTTTTCGCGGCGCGCGTGGCCGCCGTCGAGATCGAGCTGATGGCGCTCGAAGTGACGGCCGAGCGTGTGATCGCGAGCAGCGGCCATGGCCGCGGCCCCGGGCCTGAGGCGTCGATGCTCAAGATCAAGGGCACCGAAATCCAGCAGGCGCTCACCGAGCTGATGGTCGACGCGGTCGGGCCGCTCGCCGCGCCGTTCGATCCGGCGTTCCTCGAAGGCGAGCACGCCCATGCGGCCGGCGGCGACGACGACGCAGCGCCGCTCGCGGCCTACTACTTCAACTATCGCAAGACGTCGATTTACGGCGGGTCGAACGAAATCCAGAAGAACATCATCGCGCAGATGATTCTGGGGATTTGAGGAGCGGCGCAATGGACTTCAATTTCACCGAAGAGCAACAGCAACTTGCCGACGCGCTGCGTCGCTATCTCGACAAGAATTACGGCTTCGAAGCGCGGCAGGCGATCGTGAAGACGCCCGAGGGCGTCTCGGCCGCGCACTGGACGGCGTTCGTCGAACTCGGGCTCACGGCGCTGCCGGTGCCGGCGGAACAGGGCGGTTTCGACGGCTCGCCGTTCGACATGCTTGTGGTCATGCAGGAGCTGGGCCGCACGCTCGTGGTCGAGCCGTACTGGGCGAGCGCGGTAGGCGTCGAGGCGCTCAAGCTCGCGGGCGCGGACGATGGGCAAAACGCGCAACTGCTGGAGCGCGTGGCGGCAGGCGAGATCAAGCTCGCCGCGGCATTTCACGAGCCCGGCGCGCGCTACGACCTGTTCGCGCTCGAGACGCTCGCGAAGGAAACCGGCGATGGCTTCGCGCTCACGGGCAGCAAGTCGGTCGTCCAGCACGGCGCGCAAGCCGATTACTGGATCGTGCCGGCGCGCCTCGCGGGCGAAGTCGCGCTGTTCGTGGTGGCGCGCGATGCGAAGGGCGTCGAGGTGAGCGACTACCGCACGATCGACGGCCAGCGCGCCGCCGCGCTCAGGTTCGACGGCGCGAGCGCACGCCGTCTGGGCGACGCGGGCGCGGCCACGTGGGAGCGAATCGCCGATTACGCCACCTTCCTGCTGTGCGCGGAAGCGGTGGGCGCCATCGACGCGCTCAATCACGCGACCGTCGAGTACACGAACACGCGCCAGCAGTTCGGCGTGCCGATCGCACGCTTCCAGGCGCTCCAGCACCGCATGGCCGAGATGCTGATTCACGGCGAGCAGGCGCGCTCGCTCACCTACCTCGCGGCCGCGCGCTACAGTAGCGCTTCGCCCGACGAGCGCCGCCATGCAATTTCGGCGGCGAAGGTGCGGGTGGGCCAGGCGGCGCGCTACGTGGGCCAGCAGGCGGTGCAATTGCATGGCGGCATGGGCGTGACCAACGAGGTCGCGGCGGCGCATCTGTTCAAGCGTCTCGCGATCATCGAGACCACGCTCGGCGACGTCGATCACCATCTCGAACGTTTTGCGTCGCTGCCGGGATTTGCGCAGGCGGCTGCCTGAAGCGCGTGCCGGCAGGCGTGTCGTGAAGCGCGTTGTGAAGCCATTCGAAACGGAGAGGCATTGATGGGAGTCAGTTACGAAGATCTCGAAGTGGGCAAGTCGTATGAAGTCGGCTCGCACACGTTCGGGCGCGAAGAGATCGTCCAGTTCGCGCAGCAGTACGATCCGCAGCCGTTTCATCTGAGCGAGGCGGCCGGCGAGGCGTCGCATTTCGGCGGCCTCGTCGCGAGCGGCTGGCACACGTGCTCGGTCATGATGGGCATGCTCGTGCGCAATTTCCTGGAGGGCTCGACGTCGATGGGCTCGCCCGGCATCGACGGGATTCGCTGGATCAAGCCGGTGCGCGTCGGCGATACGCTCACGATGACCAACCACGTCGTGAGCAAGCGCGTTTCGGAGAGCAAGCCCGATCGCGGTATCGTCGAGACGCGCTGGGAAGGCCGCAATCAGCATGGCGAGACCGTGGTGACGGTGAGCTCGAAGGCGCTATTTGGGTTGCGCCAGCCGGGAGCCGGGTCATGAGCGCGGTGACGGCGGTGGAAATTGCCGACGTCGCCGGCTTGCGCGCGCTCGTGGGCGCCGAGCCGTTCTTGAGCGACTGGCACGCGGTGAGCGAGGCGAGCGTGCTCGGTTTCGCCGACGCGACCGGCGATCATCAATGGATACACGTCGATGCGGAGCGTGCGCGCCGCGAGTCGCCGTTCGGCGGCCCGATCGCGCACGGCTTTCTCACGCTCTCGCTCGTGCCGGCGCTGCTCGCGGAGACCGTGGCGATGCGCCAGCGCATGGGCGTGAATTACGGGCTCAACCGCGTGCGCTTCACCTCGCCGGTGCTCGTGGGCGCGCGGGTGCGGGCGCGCATCGGCGTGAAGGAGGTCAGCGACGTGGAGGGCGGCGGCGCGCAGGTCGTCTGGAACATCGCCATCGAATGCGAGGGCAGCGAGCGGCCCGCATGCGTGGCCGAATTCATTTCGCGGCACTACTTCTGAACGCTTTTTCTAAGCGTTAGAACGTTCGCGCGCCCTGGCGCGTTCAGCATGCGAGAGGGGCGTCCGGCCTTGAGCCGGACGCCCCTCGTTCGTTCTGGCTGGTGTCGGCTTGGCGTCGGTTTTGCGTCGATCGTCAGGCCGCCTTCGAGCCGTGCTTCTCGTACTGCGTCGCGCCGAACAGTATCTCCTTCGCCTTGTCGTCCATGAGCGGCTTGCGGGCGTTCGCCAGCACCTCGACGCCGCGCTTGACCGCCGGGCGCGCCGCGATCGCTTCGTGCCAGCGCTTCACGTTGGGCAGCGCGTCGAGATCGACGCCCTGGTTCTGCCACGAGCGCGTCCACGGAAACGCGGCAATATCGGCGATGGTGTAGTCGTCGCCGGCCAGGTACTCGGTCTTTTCGAGCTGCGTCTCCATCACGTTGTAGAGGCGCTTCGCCTCGTTCGTGTAGCGGTTCACGGCGTACTCGATCTTCTCGGGCGCGTAGATGCGGAAATGGTGCGCCTGGCCGAGCATCGGGCCGAGGCCGCCCATCTGGAACATCACCCACTGCAGCACGTCGTAGCGCGCCGCGAGGTCTTCGGGCATGAACTTGCCGGTCTTCGCGGCCAGATAGATCAGGATCGCGCCCGATTCGAACAGCGAGAACGGCTTGCCGTCGGCGCGCGCGGGGCCTTCGGAATCCGTGATGGCCGGAATCTTGTTGTTCGGGCTGATTTCGAGGAACTCGGCCTTGAACTGGTCGCCGGCCCCGATATCGATGGGATGCACGCGGTACTCGAGGCCCGTCTCCTCGAGCATGATATGGACTTTGTGGCCGTTGGGCGTGGCCCAGCTGTAGACGTCGATCATCGTGGCTCCTTGGCGCCTGCTTTGATAAAGGCGCCACCAGGTGGTCCACGGCGCCTGAACTGGCGCAAATTAGCATAGATCGCCGGGCGGCGCAGAAGGCCCACGAGCGCCCCTGCTGCGCTTGTGGGCTTGGCTCGTCTGGGCTTGCGACGGTGCTGCAATGGCCCACGATGAGCGCGGAATCGGCGAGTCGCCTACGAACGCGTGATCGGCATCTCCACGCGCGAGGCCGCCGCCGGATCCACATAGCGCGCGAGTTCGAGCTTGGCGATGGCGTTGCGATGGACCTCGTCGGGGCCGTCGGCGAAGCGCAGCGTGCGCGCCTGCGCGTAGGCATAGGCGAGCGGAAAGTCGCCGCTCACGCCGCCGCCGCCGTGCACCTGGATCGCCCAGTCGATCACCTGGCAGGCCATGTTCGGCGCGACCACCTTGATCATCGCGATTTCGCCGCGCGCGCCCTTGTTGCCGACGGTGTCCATCATGTACGCGGTCTTGAGCGTGAGCAGGCGCGCTTGCTCGATCATGCAGCGCGCCTCGGCGATGCGCTCCTGCGTGACCGTCTGCTGCGCGAGGGTCTTGCCGAATGCCGTGCGCGAGAGCGCGCGCTTCGACATGAATTCGAGCGCACGCTCGGCGAGGCCGATCAGGCGCATGCAATGGTGGATGCGGCCCGGCCCGAGTCGCCCCTGGGCGATCTCGAAGCCGCGTCCTTCGCCGAGCAGGATATTCGCCGCCGGCACGCGCACGTTTTCGAGCTCGATCTCCATGTGGCCGTGCGGCGCGTCGTCGTAGCCGAACACCGTGAGCGGGCGCTTGACCGTGATGCCGGCGGCGTCGGCGGGCACGAGGATCATCGACTGCTGCGTATGGCGCGGCGCATCGGGGTCGGTCTTGCCCATCACGATATAGACCGCGCAGCGCGGATCGCCCGCGCCCGACGACCACCACTTGGTGCCGTTGATCACGTAGTCGTCGCCGTCACGTTCGATGCGCGTCTGGATGTTGGTCGCATCCGACGAAGCGACCTCGGGCTCCGTCATCAGGAAGGCCGAGCGGATCTGGCCTTCGAGCAGCGGCGCGAGCCACTGGCGCTTGTGTTCTTCGGTGCCGTAGCGCTCGATGGTTTCCATGTTGCCGGTGTCGGGCGCGCTGCAGTTGAACACTTCGGGCGCCCAGATCACGCGGCCCATGATCTCGCACAGCGGCGCGTATTCGAGGTTGGTGAGCCCCGCGCCGCGCGCCGAATCGGGCAGGAAGAGGTTCCAGAGGCCCGCCTCGTGCGCTTTCACCTTGAGTTGCTCGACGATCTGGGTCGGCACCCAGGCATTGCCGCTCGCGCGATTACGCTCGACTTCCTCGTGATAGACGGTCTCGTTCGGGTAGATGTGCTCGTCGAAGAACGCGAGCAGTTTCTCGCGCAGCGCCTGCACTTTCGGGGTGTAGTCGAAATTCATCCAGGACCTCGCCAATAAAGAGCACTGCGTAAGGATCGCGTGCTGATGGAATGTCGATGCGATGCGATGCGATGCGATGCGATGCGGCGCTAGCGCACCTTTTGCGCGTACTGCCATGCGAGCCCGGCCATCGGCTTCGCGCGCCGCCCCGCATCGGTGGCCTGAGCGCTCGCGGCGGTGCCCTCGACCACGCGTTTCATGATGCCCTGCAAGATGGCCGCGATGCGGAACATGTTGTACGCGAGATAGAAGTTCCAGTCGCCGCGGATCTCGAGGCCCGTGCGCTCGCCATAGCGCTGCACATAGTGCTGCTCGTCGGGAATGCCGAGCGCTTTCCAGTCGAGCCCGCCGATGCCGCGGAACTGGCCCGGCTCGACGTGCCAGGCCATGCAGTGGTACGAAAAATCGGCGAGCGGATCGCCGAGCGTCGAGAGCTCCCAGTCGAGCACCGCGAGCACGCGCGGCTCGGTGGGGTGGAAGATCAGGTTGTCGAGCCGGTAATCACCGTGCACGATCGAGACGCGCGAGCCACTACCATCGGACTCGTCGGGCAGGTGCTGCGGCAGCCATTCGATCAGGCGGTTCATCGCGTCGATCGACTCCGTTTCGGAGGCCTGATACTGGCGGCTCCAGCGGTCGATCTGGCGTGCGAAGTAATTGCCGGGCTTGCCGTAATCGGCGAGGCCGATGGCGTCGGGTCTCACGTTGTGAAGCGCGGCGATCACGCGGTTCATTTCGTCGTAGATCGCGCCACGCTCTTCGCGCGTCATGCCGGGCAGCGCCTGATCCCAGAGCACGCGGCCCTCGACGAACTCCATCACGTAGAACGCGCGGCCGATCACGGCTTCGTCCTCGCAGAGCGCGAGCATCCGGGCGACGGGCACGTCGGTGGCGCCGAGCGCGGCCATCACGCGATACTCGCGCTCGATCGCGTGCGCCGATGGCAGCAGCTTCGCCTTCGGGCCGGGCTTCGCGCGCATCACGTAGCTGCGCTTTGGCGTGATCAGCTTGAAGGTGGGATTCGACTGGCCGCCCGCGAACTGCTCGACCGTGAGCGGTCCCGCGAAGCCGTCGACATGCGCGGCAAGCCACGCGGCGAGCGCCCCGGTGTCGAAGCGCTGACGCTCGGCGACGGGGCGCGTGCCTTCGAACGCCGAAAAATCGGTCGAGCGATCGGCGTTCGTTTTGTCTCCCTCTGGGGTGGCTTGCGCCATGTTCGTCTCCCTGCTGTATTGGCGTTGCGCGGGCTAGCGCTGCGGGCGATAGCGCAGATATTGCGCGTACAGCATCTCCATCGTCGTATTGCGCACGTCGCGGTGCAGCGGCGAGGGCGGCGCGTAATTGAGCATGCGCACGACCCAGTCGTGGGGCGCCGCGCCCACGTCGAGCGCGTTGATGCAGCCCGTGGACTGCGCGAGGTGGCCGAAGAACGCGCGGCCGCCCGCGGTGATCGCGTGCGAGAGGATCGCGCGGTTCACGCCGCCGTGCAGGACCAGCAGCGCCGTGTCCCATGAGGTGTCGGCGCGCAGCGCGGCGAGCGCGGGCAGCGTGCGGTCGAGCAGATCGCCGATGGTCTCGCCGCCGAGAAAGCGCGTCGTTTCGGGCACGACGCCGTCGAAGACGCGCAGGAACGCGTCTTCGACTTGCTCGGGCGGAATCGAGCCGGGGCGGCCGCCGCGAATTTCTTCCCACGCCGGTTGTATGTCGAGCTCGATGCGCTGGCCGGTGGCGGCCAGCACGCGCTGCGCGGTCTCGACCGTGCGCCGCAGGCCGCTCACGATCACGCGGTCGAAGCGCACGCCTTGCTGCGCGAAGGCTTCGCCCGCGGCCGTGGCCTGGGCACGGCCGTTTTCGTTGAGCGGCACGGTCTCGGGGTCGATGGTGCGCCCCGAATCGTCGAAGTAGGTGACGTCGCCGTGACGCATCAGATAGATGCGCCGGCGCGAGGGCAAGGTGAATTCGCTCATCATTTGTAGACCGGCTGACGCTTTTCGAGGAACGCGGTGATGCCTTCGAGCCCGTCGCGATGATGGAGCGAGGTCACGAAGCTTTCGCGTTCGGCGATGAGCTGGTCGTCGAGCGATTGCGTGAGCGCGGCGTTCGTCAGCCCCTTGATGCGCGCGGCCGCGTTCGGCGAGATCTTGCCGAGATCGTCGGCCCAGGCGAGCGCCGTATCGAGCGCCGTCTGCGGTTTGGCGACGCGGTTCACGACGCCGAGGTCGGCGAGGCGCGGCGCGCCGATCGGCTTGCCTTCGATCATCAGCTCGAAGGCGAGCGCGCGCGGCAGCGAGCGCGAGAGGAACCACGAGCCGCCGCCATCGGGCGTGAGGCCCACGCGCGAGTACGCCATGACGAATTTCGCGTCCTCGGCGGCGACCAGCAGGTCGGCGGCGAGCGCGAGCGAGAAGCCCGCGCCCGCGGCGGCGCCTTCGACGGCGGCGATCACGAGCTTGCTCGACTGACGCATCGCCGTGGTCCATTGCGCGAGCATGTCGATGCTGGCCCCCTGCACCGATGGGTCCTTGGCGCGGTTTTCGAGCAGACGGTTCAGGTTGCCGCCCGCGCAGAAGAAGTTGTCGGCGCCCGTGAGGACGATCGCGCGCAGCGAGGGGTCGCGCTCGGCGGCATCGAATGCCTCGATGGCGGCGGCGTACATGTCGGGGTGCAGCGCGTTGCGTGCGCCGGGGTTCGACAGCGTCAGTACGAGCGTCGATTCGTGGTCGTGCGGGCGGGTGCTGCGGAGTTCGGCGCTCATTGCGTTGCCTCGTCTGTTGCGTGGATGTCTGCTGCGTCGGGTTGCGTGAGGGAGAGGCCGAGTTGCGCGCGGCGCGCAAGCCATGGCGACGGGCGATAGCGCGGGTCGCCGAGCACGGCGTGGATGTTGCGCAGGATCGTGAGGATCGTGCGCGCGCCGAGTGCGTCGCCTAGCGCGAGCGGCCCGTGCGGATAGCCGAGGCCGAGCGTGACGGCCAGATCGATGTCGCGCGGCGAGGCGATCTGCTTCTGCGCGATGTCGCAGCCTATGTTCACGATCGTCGCGACGATGCGCTGCGCGACGAAGCCCGTGGAATCGCGGATCACGGTGACCGGCACGCCATCGGCGGCGAAGAGCGCGTGGCCCGCGTCGCGGGCGGCGCGCGTGGTGGCCGGCGTCGTCATCAGCGTGCGGCGCTTCGCGCCCGCGAGCGGAAACAGCGTATCGATGGCGACCACGCGGCTCGCGTCGAGCTGCTCTTCGAGCGCGGCCGTGGTGGCGTCGAGACCCAGCGGCGTCACCACGATGAGCGAATCGGCGCCGGGCGCGTCGCCTTCGTCGATGGCGACGCCCGCCTGGGCGGCCAGCGCGAGCACGGCATCGCGCGCCGCGGCGTGGCGGCGGCTCACCCAGACGCGTGCGGGCAGCGTGGTGGGCGCGGCGGGTTCTTCGGGCGTCTGCTGCTTGCCCTCGACGTAGCGATAGAAGCCCTCGCCCACCTTGCGGCCCACGAGCCCGCCCGCGAGCCGCACGGCGGTAATGGGCGAGGGCGTGAAGCGCGGCTCCTCATAGAACTGGTGATAGATCGACTCCATCACGGGATGCGAGACGTCGAGCGCGGTCAGGTCCAGCAGCTCGAACGGGCCGAGCCGAAAGCCCGCCTGCTCGCGCATGATGCGGTCGATCTCGGCGAAGCTCGCCACGCCTTCGCCGGCCACGCGCAGGCCTTCGGTGTTCATGCCGCGGCCCGCGTGGTTGACGATGAAGCCCGGCATGTCCTTCGCGCGCACGGGCGTGTGGCCGATGCGGCGCGCGAGCGCCATGAGCGCGTCGCCGGCGGCGGGATCGCTGCGCAGGCCGTCGATCACCTCGACCACCTTCATCAGCGGCACGGGGTTGAAGAAGTGGTAGCCCGCGACGCGCGAGGGATCGGTGCACGCGGCGGCGATTGCCGTGATCGACAGCGACGAGGTATTCGAGGCGAGCACGCACTTGCCGCTCACCACGGTTTCGAGTTCGCGAAACAGGATGCGCTTGGCGTCGAGATTCTCGACGATCGCTTCGACGACGAGGTCGCAGCCCGCCAGGCCGTCGATCGTATTCACGCCCGTCACGCGTTCGAGCGCGGCCTGGGCGTCGGTCTCGCTGAGCTTGCCTTTTGCGGCGAGCTTCGCGAAGGTGTCGGCGAGGTACGCGCTCGCGGCGGCGACCGCCTGCGCATTGGTATCGTAGAGGCGCACCGCGAGGCCCGCCTGCGCGGCGATCTGGGCGATGCCGCGGCCCATCGCGCCGGTGCCGACGATGCCGATTGTCTCAATATTGAAATGATGTGAAGTCATTGGAAGCCTGGCTCCATGATTGGCCTAGAATAGCACGGTCGTACAATTTCACGATAACTCACGATAGCGGTTGGGTGGGTTCATTGCGGACACCGCCGCTCGCAAGGAGCTAATGAGAATGATCAAGCTGCATGGTTTTGCGCTGTCGAACTACTACAACAAGGTCAAGTTCGTGCTGCTCGAGTATGGCATTCCGTTCGAGGAGGTCGAGGTGAAACCGGGCCAGTCGCCCGAGTTTCTCGCGCATTCACCGCTCGGCAAGGTTCCGTATCTGGAAACGGAGCACGGCGACCTGTGCGAATCGCAGGTGATCGTCGAGTATCTGGCCGCGCGTTTTCCCGATAAGGGGATTTTCTCCGCCGATCCGTGGGAAGCGGCGAAGGAGCGTGAGCTGATCACGTTCGTCGACGTGCACCTCGAACTGACCGCGCGAAATCTGTACAAGCAGGCGTTCTTCGGCGGCACCATCAGCGATGCGACCAAAGACCGAACCGAAAAGCTTCTTGTACACCATATCGCCGGCTTTCTGCGGCTCGCGAAATTTGCTCCCTATCTGCGTGGCGAGCGTTTTACGGTGGCCGATGCGGCGGGGTACGCGAGCCTGCCGCTGGTGGCGCTGGCGACCAGGGCAATTTATGGGCGCGACTTCCTGAGCGAGGCCGGCATTGACTGGAAGCACTACGTTAAGACACTGGAGGAGCGTCCCGCCGCGGCGCGCGTGAGCGCCGACCGTAAGGCCTGGATTGTTAAAGGGACTTGACTGTTTCGTGCCAGGCAGCCACCCAGTTCAGGAATGTTCGATTGGAGGTTGATTGAGATCACGAGCGCCCGAGCGGTGGTCGCCTGGCGCCGCGTTCGCGCGCTGTACGATAGCGGGCTGTAAACGTTTTGTCGGCAGTGCCCGCGTAAAGCCTCGTGGGCCTTCAGAGATTTCTCCGTCCGAAGACGTGAGCGGACCCGGCAGGGTGCTCAGACCCGGCTGGCAAGCCCACTCAGGCCTTGCCAGCTTCTGCATTGCAGGTTTGTCGCCCTCATCGCGAAATGGAAATCAACAGTGCCAGGTGCACCTGGAGGGGGGACTATGTCTGGTTTGCGGAAATGGGTGGTTCTGGCGGGAGTGCTGTGCCTCGGAGGGCTGGCTGCGCCGGCCTATGCCGGCTGCAATTTCAGTTCGGGAGGTAGCGAGCAGACCATCGTCATGCCGGTGCCGCCCACGTTGACGGTGAGTCGCGACGCGGCCAACGGCACGCTCTACACGTCGCCCAACGTCTCGCCCTCGGGAAACGCGTACATCACGTGCACGTCGTCGTCGCCGTCGGGCATCCTGAACAATATCGGACCGCAGCCTGCCAACGGCGCGAACCAGTACCCGATCTACGTCAATGGCAGCGACACGGGGCTGGCGTTCCAGTGGATCTACAACGGCACGCCGGCAACGTCCTATGGCACTTATCCGTACAGCGGCTCGGGTTCGCCGTATAACACGCCTCATGCTTTCCGCCTGATCAAGACGGGGTCGCTCGCGGCCGGAACGGTCATACCGGGAGGAACCGTGATCGCTTACGGTGCCATCGGCGGCCTGAACGTGGTCGATATGGTGCTGGCCAGCGACATCGCCGTGAAGGCTGCGGCATGCACCACGCCCGACGTGACGGTGCCGCTTGGCGACCACCTCCAATCGGAGTTCAAGGGCGTCAATACTTTCTCGTCTTCAACGTCCTTCAACGTCGCACTGAGCAACTGCCCGTCCGGCATGAAGAGCGTCACCTACCGGATCGATCCGGCAACGCCCGTGCTCAATGCGGGGCAATCCGTGGTGGCGCTCGACGGCAGCTCGACCGCGACGGGCGTCGGCGTGCAGTTGCTCGACGGCAACGGCGCGGTGTTCCCGCTCAGCACGGTCAAGACCTTCAGCGGCTATGTCACGAGCACGGGCGGCAGCTATACGATTCCGTTCCGGGCGCGCTATTACCAGACCGCGGCAGCCATCACGCCGGGTCCGGCGAATACCTCGATGACCGTGACGATGCAATATCTGTAACGTCTACAGCCGCGCAAGGCGCTCGAGCGCGGTCGCGAGCGTGCTTTCCTTCTTGGCGAAGCAGAACCGCACGACGCCCGATTCGTGCGGCTCGTGATAGAACGCCGACACCGGAATGGCCGCCACACCGATCTCGGCCGTGAGCCACTTCGAGAATTCGGCTTCGGGCAGGTCGCTGATCGCCGAATAATCCACGCACTGGAAGTACGTGCCTTCGCATGGCAGCAGCTTGAAGCGCGAGTTCGCGAGGCCCGCGCGGAAGAAGTCGCGCTTCTTTTGATAGAACGCCGGCAGTTCCAGGTACGGCTTGGGATCGCGCAGATAGTGTGCGAGACCGACCTGCATCGGCGTGTTCACCGTGAACACGTTGAACTGGTGCACCTTGTGGAATTCGGCCGTGAGCGGCGCGGGCGCCGCCACGTAGCCGATCTTCCAGCCCGTCACGTGAAAGGTCTTGCCGAAGCTCGAGACGATGAAGCTGCGCGCCGCGAGTTCCGGATAGCGCGCGACGCTCTCGTGCGGCTGGTCGTCATAGACCATGTGTTCGTAGACTTCGTCGGAGAGGATCAGCACGTTGGTGCCGCGCACGATCTCTTCGAGCTTGCGCATGTCCTCGGCGCGCCAGACCGTGCCCGTGGGATTGTGCGGCGTGTTGATGAGGATGAGGCGCGTCTTCGGCGTGATGGCCGCGGCCAGGCGGTCGAACGGAATCGCATAGTCGGGCGCTTCGAGCGTCACGAACACGGGCTTGCCGCCCGCCAGTTCGATCGACGGCAGATAGCTGTCGTAGGTCGGCTCCACCACGATCACTTCATCGCCGGGATGCACCGTGCACAGGATGGCCGTGAGCAGCGCCTGGGTGGCGCCCGCCGTCACGGTGATCTCGGTATTCGCGTCGTAGCGGCGGCCGTAGACGCTCTCGATCTTCTCCGCGATGGCCTCGCGCAGCGCGGGAACGCCGGCCATCGGCGGGTACTGGTTGTGGCCGTCGCGCATGGCCTGTGCGACCGCGTCGACGATGCGCACATCGCAGTCGAAATCGGGGAAGCCCTGGCCCAGGTTCACCGCGCGCTTTTCGGCGGCGAGCGCGCTCATCACTGTGAAGATCGTCGTGCCGACGTCGGGCAGGCGCGAGGGAAAAGAGGGCGAGAGCAGCGGGGCGTGCGACGGATCTTGCGAGGGATGCGGTGCGTTCATGGCGCTGGCGGAAGGAGGACGGTGGAACGGAAAAGCTTGATTGTAGGCAAATCGCTGGGGCCGCGCGCGGTTGGGCCGGGAGTGCCTGACCGACACCGGCCGGATGGCACATCGGGCTCAGGCCGCCGAGACCTCGGCAGCGGTCAGCCCGCATTCGGCGACGAAGGCGTCCGGCGTGCCGATGCGAAAGCCGAAATCGCGCGCGATGCGCTTCGCGAGCTTGAGCACCGCGCGATCCTTCGAGACGAGCCATGCAGCGCCGCTGGCACGCGCGAGCTCCAGAAACTTCTGGTCGTCGCGGTCGCGGCATTGGGGCAGCGCGCGGGCGTCGGCGGGCAGCGCTGGCGGTTCGATCTGTCGCACGAGCGTCGCCAGCGCGGCGAGCGCAGCCGCCTTGTCGGTGCCGCGGCCCTGGAATTGCGGGTAATCGAGCACGTGGGCGAGCTCGGCGTGGCAGCGCGCGTCGATCAGCGCCGCGAGCGCGCCGCGTTCGAGCGCGGCGCGAATGGGGCGCGTATGCGGATCGTCGAATACGAGGATGTCGAGCCACACGTTCGAGTCGAGCACGACGGGAAGGGCATCTTGCGCGAGCGCCGCGCGGGAATCCGCATGGGCGCTGTCTGGGGGCGTAAAACCGGTCATTCGTGAATTCGCTACAATCGGGCTTTCGCCTTTGAATATCGGCACGCTGGTGCCTGCAAGCCTCTATGATAATCGTTCTGTCGCCGGCCAAATCGCTCGACTATGACACCCCGGCGCACATCGAAACCCACACCATCCCCGATTTCGTCGACGACGCAGCCGAGCTGATCGACGGCCTGCGCCGTCTTTCGCCGCAGCAGATCGGCACGCTCATGAGCATCTCGGACCCGCTCGCGCGGCTGAACTTCCAGCGCTATGCCGACTGGTCGCAGCACTTTAGCCAGACCAATGCGAAGCAGGCCGTGCTTGCGTTCAACGGCGACGTGTACGAGGGCTTCGACGCCAAATCGCTGAGTCACGCCGATCTCGATTACGCGCAGCAGCACGTGCGTGTGCTCTCGGGGTTGTACGGCGTGCTGCGTCCGCTCGATCTGCTACAGCCGTATCGGCTGGAAATGGGCACGCGCTTCGAAAACGCGCGCGGCAAGGATCTCTACGCGTTCTGGGGCGAGCGCATCACGCACGCGCTCAACGCCCAGCTCGAGCGCAACCACGAAAAAGCAACGAAGGGCGCGCGCGTGCTGGTGAATTGCGCATCGACCGAGTATTTCAAGGCCGTGAAGCCGAAGAAGCTCGCGGCGCCTGTCGTTACGCCGGTCTTTGAAGACTGGAAGGGCGGCCGCTACAAGATCATCAGCTTCCACGCGAAGCGCGCGCGCGGACTGATGGCGCGCTATGCGGTCGAGAACCGCATCGCCGAGCCCGAGGCGCTCAAGGCCTTCGATTCCGAGGGCTACGCATTCGATGCAGAGGCATCGAACGATTCGACCTATGTATTCCGCCGGCGTCTGACCGATTAAGCAGGATTGTGCCGCGATGGCTTCATATTGATTGCTGACCCAGCGAAGGACCCCGACATGACGATTTCCATTTCCAGCCAGTTCGACGCGGGCGCGATCGAAGTGCTCTCGTGCGAGCAAGCCGACGACATCCGCCTGCGCGTGCGTGCCGACAATCAATCGGATTTTGCGCAGTGGTTCTACTTCCGCCTCACGGGCGCGCGCGGCGAGCGTTGCGTGATGACGTTCGAGAATGCCTCCGCGTGCGCATTCCCCGAGGGCTGGCGCGGCTACCAGGCCGCGGCGAGCTACGACCGCGTGAACTGGTTCCGCGTGCCGACCTCGTACGACGGCAAGACGCTCACAATCGACCATACGCCCGACTTCGACAGCATCTATTACGCGTATTTCGAGCCCTATAGCGAGGAGCGCCATTCCGAATTCCTCGGCGCGCTGCAGCAACTGCCGCACGCCACGCTCAGCGAACTCGGCCAGACGGTCGAGGGGCGGCCGATGACGCTGCTTTCGCTCGGTATGCCCGGCGACGCCACGCCCGAGGGCAAGCCCAAGAAGACGGTCTGGATCATCGCACGCCAGCATCCGGGCGAGTCGATGGCCGAGTGGTTCGTCGAAGGGCTCGTGAAGCGGCTGGCGGGCTGGGGCGACTGGGCCGGCGACCCGGTCGCGCGCAAGCTTCTCGACCGCGTCATCTTCCACATCGTGCCGAACATGAATCCGGACGGCAGCGTGCACGGCAACCTGCGCACCAACGCGGCGGGCGCGAACCTGAACCGCGAATGGATGGAGCCCGATGCGCAGCGCAGTCCCGAGGTGCTCGTCGTGCGCGACGCGATCGAGCAGACCGGCGTCGATCTGTTCTTCGACATTCACGGCGACGAGACGCTGCCGTACGTGTTCGTGGCGGGCTCGGAGATGCTGCCGGGCTTTACCGACCAGCAGCGTACCGAGCAGACGGCGTTCATCGAAGCGTTCAAGATAGCGAGCCCGGATTTCCAGGACAAGCACGGCTACGAAGCGAGCCGCTATCGCGAAGACGCGCTCAAGCTCGCGTCGAAATACATCGGGCACCGCTACGGTTGCCTGTCGCTCACGCTCGAAATGCCGTTCAAGGACAACGCGAACCTGCCCGACGAACGCGTGGGCTGGAACGGCGAGCGCAGCGCCGCACTGGGCGCCGCGATGCTGCAGGCCGTCTTGCGTCACGTCGAAACGTTCGCCTGACGCAAAGCCGCGGATCATCGCGGCGATGACATGAGAAAAGGGGGAAGCGGTGTGAGCCGCGTCCCCCTTTTCTCATCTGCGCCGCGTGGTGCGCGGCGGCATCATGCCGTCATTGCTTCGTCGACTTCTTCTTCGTGCTGGTCTTTTTTGCCGTCGACTTCGTGCTCGATTTCGTCGTCGATTTGGCTGCCGACTTGCTGCTGTGCTTCGTGCTCGTCGCCGAAGACTTGTGGCTCGATTTGCCCGACGTCGCCTTCTTCTTGCCGCTTGCCTTCTTCGACTTCGAGCCGTGCTTGCCGCTCACATGGGCCGCGGCGCCGCTTTCAGTGGCGCGGGGTTCGCTGTGTGCACGCAATGGCGGGACAGGATCGTTCCAGCTGAACGCGAGGATCTGCTGGCCGATGTAGCCGCAACGAAACTTCAGATCGTAGGGGGCGTGGCTGCTGTCTTTCGGAATGCCGATGCCATCGACGGTTACGATCGTGTCCACCTTCACGCGCTGCTTGCCTTCGTCGAACGAGTCGTTCCAGGGCGTCACGGTGGCGTGTGCGCTGTCGAAGGAACTGGGCGGAAACTCGACGTGATCGAGCGCGTTCGACGTACTGGCGATGAAGTTGCCATGCGCGGCGCAACTGGCGACCAGCGGATCGGCGTGCATCTGTGTCACGTAGGTGTTGGCGAGATCGCTTTGCGTGCTGGCAATGTCTCCCGGTTGAGCGATCGGGTCGACCTGATCGGCCAGTGCGGGCGGCGTGCATACGAACGTGAGGCTCACGGCGCAGGCGGCCAGTCGGCCAAGTACAGTCAGCAACTGGCGGGATGCGTTGTTGCGGTCCATCTGATTATTCTGGGTGAGGGGTGAGACGTCAGGCACCGTAAGATGCTGCGCCGCATGGATGAGTTCCAGTCCTGGACAAATATTTCGTGGTGCCGGCTGGGGGAAGGGCTTTCTGGCGTGGCTGGCGGGCTAGCTGCGGCTTGTGGCCGCGCATGCTTTGGCGCCAGGCCATTCTAGCGCAGGCGTGCTGCCTGGTGCCCGAGGAAACGGTCGAGTATGGGTCAACGGCGCGCCAACCGCATGCCTTGCGCATGCGACAAACCGCTCAGGTGCGCGGGCCGCCCAGCCGGTAGCGCCGCACGTCATAGGTCGTGACCCATGCGGGGCGATAGACCGCGATCAGCGCCGTAGCCATGCCGGTGAACCAGGCCTCGCCGGACGCCAGCAGAAATACGCTAAAGGCATAGCCTGCTGGAACGGTAACCAGCGATCCGCTGTTGAGCGCGACGTGAGTGCCGAGCGCCAGATAGGCGGCCGCGGATACCGCGATGGCAGGCGATATGAAACCCTGGCCGACGATGAACATGAAAAGATTGCGGGGCAGCCATGCAGCGCAGGCGCGCTGCAGCAATGCCGATATGGCCACCGGGAACGCGCCGAACACAAGGAAGGTGAGTGCGACGCCGTCCCAGGGCGCGTCGAACACCACGGCGGCCAGCGCAACGACCACCGCCATGGCGATGAGCGCGAGGCCCCAGTCGAATAGCGTGACCACGAGGGTGGCGCCTAGCAGATGCAGCACGGTGCCGTCCTCGAGCCACGCATTGCTCGCCCACAGCACGGAGACGGCCACGATGATGGCGAGCCACACGTGCTGGAGCGTCGCGTCCTGAAGACGCTTGAACGGGTTGTTCCATATCGCGAGCGCGAGCAGGCCCCCGGTTGCAATCCATGCACCGACGATGACCCACAGCGGAAGCGGCGTATACAGGAACCCCATATGCTTCATATTACTCGTTGGAACGCAAATCGTGTGCACAGCTGGGCGGTGCTTCCTGCTCTTCGCTGCTCGACTCGGCTTCGGAGCGTGGCGCTAGCGGGGCGGGTGCCGCGCCGCCGTAAGGCACGGTGGGCTCGGCGGCGATCGGTAGCGCTTCGGCAGTGTCGTCTTGTCGCAACGGATAGCGGAAGGACCGCTCGGCACGGGTGCGCAGCGGCATCGGGCCATGCTCGCCGTAGGCCGGTTTCGGCGCGCTGTCCCGACGCGTTCGCAGCACTTGCAATTGATTCGACAGCAAGCCGTTGTAGATGGCCACGGCGGCGGCCCGGTTGGGAGCGCCGAGTTGCTGGAAGATGCTCGCGAGATGAACCTTGACGGTGCCTTCGCTGATGCCGAGCGCACGGGCAATCATCTTGTTTGTACTGCCCATGTGGACGCAGCGGAGAATTTGCTCCTGACGCGGCGAAAGACTCACCTTGAGGCGTGCCTTGGCGATATGCGCGGCGCTCTTGCCGTTGCGCCGCTGGGGCACCGGCCACGCGCCCGGCGGACAGAACGAAGGACCGAAGACGTCGGCAGGCAGATGATCGCCGCCGAGCAGGATGAGCTCGAGCAGCTTCACGATCAGGATCGAATCGGTGGTGCGCCGGATGATGCCTCGCGCGCCTTCCGAAAGCACTGCGCGCACGGCGTGGGGCGGCTCGGCGCGATCGACGAGCACGGCGACCGGCAGCGTCTGATGCCGATTCGCGAAGTTGCGCAGTTCGCCCGGACGGATACCGTCGTGCCAGTCGATCACAAGCAGGTTCGGTGTGAAGCGTTGCATTGCGCGTTCTGCGCTGCGCCAGTCCGGCGCGTCGTTGAAGCGCGCGCGCCGGTCGATTTGTCGTAACAGCGCCTTGAGCCCCTCGCGCCGTTCGGCGTCCGGATTGAATACCGCGAACCGCATAGCCAAGCCCTCCTCGTAAATGGCCCCTCTCGAAATGTTGTGCGGTGCATGCCTTGCATGCGCTGCTTAAAACCGGGCCAACGGCACCATCATGACAAAAAGCTTGCGTCTCGGCGGCCTGTCCAGATGGCGTAGGACGTAGGGCAAAAAAAAGCCCCGCACAGAGGCGGGGCGGAGTAGGAATAAGCCGTTTTGCTTAGTGGAAATGTGGCTGCACGGGCTCAGCATCTTCCGGCATTTCAGCGTGAACAATCTCACCGAGTGGGTCGGCATAGAGCGGCACACCGCAGTCGTCGCAATACTCGGGCTCGAAACGGCCGGCATGGCGGCGGATGTCGGTGATGCCCGACTCCTTCAGGAGTGCGACGATCTCTTCCAGGGGCCCGTTGCTGACATTTTCTTCGGACGGCTCTTCGTCGATGTCGGCATCGCCGTTTTCTCGACCATAGAGCGGCCAGACCACGCCGTACAGGACGTCGTTGCTGCCGCGTTTCGTGAAGCCGACACGGTATTCGTCGATGCGTCGCTCGCCGAAGCCCGCGACAACGGCGCGCAGATCCTGGGCGCTCGCACCGATCGTGTCGAGCAGATAGCGCACCGCGGTGCGGATGGTATGCGGGCGCACTCGCTCGTCGGCGTCGCGGCACGCCGAGTAATAGGCGTCCGGCAGCAGGCATTCGAATTCGCAACCGGGCATGACGATGGCGAGATTGGCGCCGCCCTGCGTAGTCCATTGCTCCAGGCACTGGCCGCGCTCGATGCGCGTACCGTGCTCCTCTTCCTGCCAGCGGAAGAGCGGCGTGCCGACTGGCGCAGCGACCACGGCCAGCAGAAAGCGGGGGTCGGCGAGGATCGGCGAAGTCTCGGGCAGCTCGCCCGCGCTGATCCTGGCCGCGGTCCCGTTCAGCGCGGCCTGCGAAAGCTGCTGGGCGAGACGCCAGGTTTCGACATGGTGCCGGGGCAGTTGGTCGATGCTATAGAGATAGGGCGCCATCGCGACGCGCGTGCCGTTTGCCAGCACGTGCGCCTGAAGATGGGTGCGCAGGGCATCCGACGCATCCGCCTTCAGCGGGCCTGACGGAATGACGTAGCGGGTCCAGGCCAGCACCGGTGCGGCGACGAGCAGCGCTTCGTATTGCGCGCCGTCATGCTCGACGAGGAACGACTCGCTGTGGGTCTCGGCCATATCGGCGAGCGCACCATAGGCGTCCGGGTGGTTTTGCTGCAGATGATCGAGCGCGGCGTCGAGCGTAGTCTGGTTGCCGTTGCGCACGACCTTCGCGAGCAGCGTGTCGAGCTTGGCCTCCCAGAAGCGGTCTTCGGTGCGGCTGCCCGAGGCGAACAGGGCGAGCGACAGGCCGACGAGCTTGTCGGCATCGGGAGGGAGGCGTTTGGCGATTCGCGAGCGCATAAATCCGTGAGTTGGGATGCAGAGAACCCCATATTCTAGTCTGTTCCGCGCGGCCCATCGGTTTGCCCTACAGGACGACCAAAGGAAGGCGTGTGGAGCGGAGGCCTCGCACTTCGTGGCAGGCAATCTGAAAGCTGTCGTTCGGAAGGTTGCCGCTTATGTGGTCATACGAAGCGGTTCAGAGGTGGGTCCCAAAAACCCCTTGCCAGATGACATCCGTGTGACTAGAATTCCGCTCCTTCGCTTGCTGCAGTTCGTGCAGCGAAGCCC
>NZ_CAJMZF010000017.1:0-159965 GCF_905220245.1 Paraburkholderia sp. J63
TGGGCGCATCCGTCAGATTCGTTGACATTGCGACGGGCGCGCGGCAGCCCCCAAAGAGCCCGCGCCAACGTCCTTCGAAATCCTCGCGGCATCGGGCCGAACCCCGCTTGACACGGCGCTTTCGGCTTCGTTAAATGAGCGGGCTCCGGAGCCAGACCAGACCGGGGCGCTTTGTCCGAACAAGTTTTCAACCAGTGATGTTCCTTCCCGGCGCATGGCGGCACATTGCGCCACCACGATTGCCCAAACACATTCTCGGGGGCTGGAATGAATAAAACGGAATTGATCGACCACATCGCGCAACAGGCCGACATCTCGAAAGCGGCTGCGGGGCGCGCACTCGATGCCGTGATCGGCGGCGTCAAAGGCACGTTGAAGAAGGGCGGCTCGGTCACGCTGATCGGCTTCGGCACCTTCGCGGTCGGCAAGCGTACCGCGCGTACGGGACGCAATCCGCGCACCGGCGCCGCGATCAAGATCAAGGCGGCAAAGGTTCCTAAATTCAGGCCTGGCAAAGCGCTCAAAGATGCGCTAAACTAATGGGCTCGCTACTTTTTGAGTAGCGTAGTAAAAGCGGCACAAAAACGCAGCCGAAACAGGCTGCGGAGATTGGAAGCTGGGTGCTTAGCTCAGTTGGTAGAGCGGCGCCCTTACAAGGCGTAGGTCGGGAGTTCGAGCCTCTCAGCACCCACCACAGCTTCAGATCCCGCACACGCGAAAGCGATGTAGCGCAGTGCGCGCAGTACACCAGCACGGAGCGGTAGTTCAGTTGGTTAGAATACCGGCCTGTCACGCCGGGGGTCGCGGGTTCGAGCCCCGTCCGCTCCGCCAGATATATCGGCAAGAATCAGCAAGAAGGCGAACTCCGGTTCGCCTTTTTTGTTGGCCGCTGTTGTAATATCGGGCGTTCTATTTTTGGGCGCCTTCCAACGCTTGGTCACGCATGCTCGACTTTTTCCGCAATCACAAACGACTGATGATGATGATGCTGATGCTGGTGATTCTGCCAGGTCTCGGCTTCGTCGGCATTCAAGGCTTCCGCGGCTTCTTTGACGAAAGCGCGAACGTTGCGAGCGTCAACGGTCACAAGATCACTCGCGCCGACTTCGACAATGCCTCGCGTCAGCAGATGGACCAGGCGCGGCAGATCATGGGTGCGCGCTTCGACGCGAGCACCTTCGATACGCCGCAGCATCGCAAGGACATCCTCGACGGGCTCATCCAGCAGCGCGTGCTCGTGGACGAAGTCCAGCGCCTGCATCTGACCGCGTCGGACGAGGCGGTGCGCCGCACGCTGCTGTCCGATCCGATCATCTCGTCGCTGAAGAACCCCGACGGCTCGATCGATCTCGACAAATACAAGCAACTGCTCGCGATGCAGGGCATGACGCCCGAGCAATACGACGAGCGCGTGCGCTATAGCCTCGCCATGCAGCAGTTGCCGGCGGCGCTCGTGAACAGCGCGTTCACGCCGAAGGCGCTCGCGCAGCAGCTCACGGAGCTTTCCGAGCAGCAGCGCGAGGTGCAGGGGCTGGCGTTCCACGCGAGCGACTACGCGCCGAAGATCAACCCCACCGATGCGCAGCTGCAGTCGTACTACGACGCCCACAAGAACGACTTCGCCACGCCGGCCACGGCGCAGATCCAGTATCTGGTGCTTTCGGCCGCAACGGTCGCGGCTTCGGTCAACCCGAGCGACGCCGATCTCAAGAAGTACTACGACGACAACATCGCGCACTACAAGACGCAGGAAGAAGTGCGGGCGAGCCATATTCTGATCACGGTCGCGAAGGACGCGAGCGCGGCCGATCGCGCCGCCGCAAAGCAGAAGGCCGATCAGATTCTCGCCGAGGTCAAGGCGCATCCCGACCAGTTCGCGCAGATCGCCCAGAAGGAATCGCAGGATCCGGGTTCGGCCTCGAAGGGCGGCGATCTCGGCTACTTCGGTCCGGGCATGATCGCGGGCGGCCAGGCTTTCGACGACGCTGTCTTCAAGCTCAAGAAGGACGAGATTAGCGACGTGATCCAGTCGGACTTCGGCTATCACATCGTCAAGGTGACGGACATCAAGCCGTCGGTGACGAAGTCGTTCGACGAAGTCAAAGGCCAGATCACCAACGACGTGAAGACGCAGCAGGCCGCGAAGCTGCTCGCCGACGCCACGGACGGCTTCACGTCGATGGTCTACGAGCAGTCGAAGAGCCTCCAGCCGGCCGCCGACAAGTACAAGCTCACGCTGCAGACGGCCACGGTCACGCCGAAGCCTAATCCCGCGCTGCCGCCGGACAGCCCGCTGAACAACCAGAAGTTCCTCGACGCGGTATTCGCGAGCGACTCGGTCAACCAGCACAACAACACCCAGGCGATCGACGTCGGCAACAGCACGCTGATTTCCGCGCACGTGACGAGCTTCCAGCCCGCCGCCGTGCCCGCGTTCGCCGCTGTCAAGGACGCTGTGCGCCAGAAGGTGGTCTCGCAGCAGGCCGGCGAGGCGGCGCGCAAGGACGGCGAGGCGAAGCTCGCGGCGCTGCAGAAGTCGAAGGCCACCGACGGCTTCTCGTCGGCGCTGAAGGTCACGCGCAACGACGCACAAGGGCTGCCGCCCAACGCGCTTTCGGCGGTGTTCAAGGCCGACCCGCAGAAGCTGCCCGCGTACGTGGGCGTCGATCTCGGCGATCAGGGCTATGCGATCTATCGCGTGAACAGCGTCACCAACGGCCCGCCCGCCGACGGTCCGCGTCTCACCGCCGCGCAGCAGCAACTCGCGGGCGTGAGCGGCCAGTCGGAGACGCAGGCTTATCTCGATGCGCTGCGCGATCGTTCCAAGGTCAAGCTGTACGGCTCGCTGAACGCGTCGAGCCAGTCCGACGGCGGCGACGGGCAGTAAGCGTCGCAGCCGGTTTCAGGCCTGGCGCCTGAGCACAACAAAAGCCCCGCAAATGCGGGGCTTTTGTTTGGGCGCGCGCAGCGCGACAGAGGTGTTGCGCGCGCGTTCTCGATCAGAGGCAGGCGCTGATATCGCTCGTGGCGTTGCTGTCCGCACCACCGCCTGCGCGGAAACCCACCCACGTCTTCGCGTTGGCGTTCCAGGCCGGGCGCACCGTTGCGGCCGCACCGTTCGGCGGCTGCTGGCCGGGCACGTAGACATCCACGGCCTGGTCGTTGGCGAGCACGCTTTGCTGGACGACTTGCTGCTGCGAGCTATCGGCCCACTTCTTGGCGATGCATTGCGCCACGGCTGCGGGCGGTTGCTGGCTCGTGCCGACCGATTGCGTGCCGCTTGGCATCGGCTGATTGGCGCAGGCTGCAAGGGTGACCGTAATGGCAATCAGAGGTAAATATTTCACGTTTTCTCCCTCAGTCAGGGTCAGTCGAGGATCAGACGAAAGCCACTCGTCCGGAGCAAGGATGTGACCAGGCAAGCGACGCGCAACACGCGCGTCGGCGTCGCACGCCTTATCCGACGGCGCAAGGGCCCGCTCTGCAAAGGTGCGGGCGCTGTGCCGTCAGTGCTGGGCGCTGCCGCCGAGCAACGGCTTGAGCGTCGGCCACACGTTGTCGAGGAGCAAAGATTGTGCCTGCTGGGTGGGGTGCAACTGGTCGGACTGAAAGAGATCGGGTTTGTCGGCGAGACCGGCGAGCAGGAACGGCACGAGCGGTACATGGAGCTCCTGCGAGAGATGGCCGTAGAGGCCGTGGAATTTGCGGGTGTAGTCGGGGCCGTAATTGGGCGGCACGTACATGCCCACCAGCACCGGTCGCGCATTGCCCTTGCGGATCTGGGCGATGATCGCGCGCAGATTGCTTTCCGTCGTCGCGAGCGGGACGCCGCGCAGCGCGTCGTTCGCGCCGAGCTCGACGATCACGATCGAAGGCTTCATGCGCTGCATCACGAGCGGCAGGCGGGCGAGTCCGCCGCTCGTCGTGTCGCCGCTGATGCTCGCATTCGCAACGCTATAATCGATCCGCTCGCTCGTGAGCCGCTGGCGCAGCAGGGCGACCCAGCCCGTGTCGCGCGGCAGGCCGTATTCGGCCGAGAGGCTGTCGCCGAGCACGGCAATGACGGGTTTCGCGGTGACCGGTTGACCCGCAGGCGCCGTAGCCGCGAGCGCGTCGTGCGAGCCGCCGGGCAGCGCGGCGGTAGCGGCCAGGCCGAGCGCCGCCGTGGCCGAGAGAGCGGCAACGGCGGCGATGGTGTTGAGGGCCCTGTGGACCGTGTGGGCCGTTGCGGCCGGCGCGCCGCGCCGCGCCCAGGCGGCGAATCTTTGCTTCATCATGTGCGAATGAATAGCGATCCTGTCATCGAAGTGCGTGGACTGTGCAAGCGGGTCACCGACGCAACCGGCGAGTTGACGATACTCGACGGCATCGACCTGACCGTGCACGCGGGCAGCAGCGTGGCGATCGTGGGCGCCTCGGGTTCCGGCAAGTCGACGCTGCTGGGCCTTCTGGCCGGGTTGGACAGCGCGAGCGCGGGCTCGGTTCGCCTGCTTGGCCATGAGCTTACCGGCATGGCCGAGGATCAGCGCGCCGCACTGCGCAATGGTTCGGTGGGCTTCGTGTTCCAGTCGTTCCAGTTGATGCCGCATCTGAATGCGCTGGAGAACGTCGCGCTGCCGCTCGAGCTGCAAGGCGGCCTCACCACGCGCGAGGCTTTTGCGCGCGCGCGCGCGCTGCTGGAGCGCGTCGGGCTCGGGCAACGCACGTCCCATTATCCGAAGCTGCTTTCGGGCGGCGAGCAGCAGCGTGTGGCGCTGGCCCGCGCGTTCGTCACCCAGCCCGCCGTGCTGTTCGCCGACGAGCCCACCGGCAGTCTCGACGCCGCCACGGGCCATGCCGTCATCGACCTGATGTTCGAACTCAATCGTGCCAACGACGGTGCCAACGACGGTACGCACGGCGCGACGCTCGTGCTCGTCACCCATGACGTCGATCTCGCGCGCCGCTGCGATGCCGTGGTGACGATCGAGGCGGGCCGCCGCGTGCCGAATGCGCTTCATGTCGAAAGCCCCGAGGACGTGCGCGATACCCCCGAGCGAGGCCGTATCGAAGCGGGTCGTTAGCCCGGAGCCGCGCGCTCCACAAACAAACAAGGCGTGCACGGCTCGCACCGCGCACGCCTTTTTCATGCCATCACCACATCAACGCTTGAGCGCGGCGCGCGCCCGCGCGATCAGCGCGCTCGTCGACGAATCGTGCGGCTTCACGTCGGCGCTCGCGGCCGTGAGGTCGGCCTCGACCACCTTGCCGAGAATCTTGCCGAGCTCCACGCCCCATTGATCGAACGGGTTGATGTCCCAGACCGAGGCCTGCACCAGCACCTTGTGCTCGTAGAGCGCGATCAGCGCGCCCAGGGACCGCGCCGTGAGCGCATCGACGAGCAGCGTCGTGGTCGGGCGGTTGCCGGGAAACATGATGTGCGGCACGAGCTCGGGCTTGTCCGGACCGGCAATCTTCTTCGCCTCTTCCTCGGTGCGGCCGAGCATCATCGCCTCGCTCTGCGCGAAGCAGTTCGCGAGCAGCTTCGGGTGATGATCGGCGAGCGGATGCTCGGGCGTGAGCACGGCGATGAAGTCGATCGGCACGATCGTCGTGCCCTGGTGCAGCATCTGGAAGAACGCATGCTGGCCGTTCGTGCCCGGCTCGCCCCACGTGATCGCCGAAGTCGCGTAGTCGACGAACTTGCCGTCCAGACGCGCCTGCTTGCCGTTGCTCTCCATCTCCAGTTGCTGGAGGTAGGAGGGCAGGTAGTGCAATGCTTCGGAGTATGGCGCAACCAGGTAGCTCTGCGAGCCAAAGAAGTTGCGATACCAGATGCCGATCATGCCGAGCAGCACCGGCAGGTTCTTTTCGAGCGGCGCCGTGCGGAAGTGCTCGTCCATGTCGTGGGCGCCCGCGAGCAGTTCGTCGAACTGCTGCGGCCCGATGGCGATCATGATCGAGAGGCCCACCGCCGACCACAGCGAATAGCGGCCGCCCACCCAGTCCCACATCTCGAAGACGTTCTCTTTGGCGATGCCGAATTTCACGACTTCGGCGGGGTTCGCCGAGACGCCCACGAAGTGCTTCGCGAGCGCGTTTTCCGGGCAGCCGTGCTTGACGAACCAGTCGCGCATCGAGCGCGCGTTCGTCATCGTTTCGAGCGTCGTGAAGGTCTTCGAGACGATGATCGCGAGCGTTTCCTCGGGGTCGATGTTTTCGATCACGCGCCAGAGGTCGGCGCCGTCGACGTTCGAGACGAAGTGCGAAGTGATCTCGGGCGTTTCGAGGTGCTGGAGGGCGTGCACGACCATCTTCGGCCCGAGGTCCGAGCCGCCGATGCCGATGTTCACCACGTGGCGGATGCGCTTGCCGGTGTAGCCGGTCCAGGCGCCACTGCGCACGGCGTCGGCGAACTTCGCCATCCTGGCTTTTTCGGCGACGATCTGTGCGTGGAACGGCGCGTTCGGCTCGGTCGCGCGCAGTGCCGTATGCAGCGCGGCGCGGCCTTCGGTCGGGTTGACGACTTCGCCCGCGAACATCGCGTCGCGGCGCTTTTCGACGCCGGCTTCGCGCGCGAGCTGCACGAGCAGCTTCAGCGTGGTGTCGTTGATGCGGTTCTTCGAGAAGTCGGCGCCAAGGCCGCCGCCCGTGTACGTGTAGCGTTCGGCGCGGGTCGGCGCGGGATCGTTGGCGGGTGCGAACCAGTCGCGCATCTTTTCGTTGCGGATCTGTTCGTAGTGCGTCTGTAGCGCGGACCAGGCAGGAAGCGGATTCGTCATGTTCGTCTAGCGAGGGAAAACGAATGGAGGGCGGCGAACGGCGCAGGCCGGTGGGCCGACGCGCGCGTCACGCGCTGCGGGGATGCGCGCACCGCCGGTGGGCGACGCGCGAAAGTTCAGTATAGCGGGGCCGCGCGCTGCCGGGCAGCATCGCGCGAATCGCCGGGCAGACTAGCAAGCGGCGTGCCGTGGGCGTACCGTGCAGCCGCCGGCGAAGCTTGCATCAATCTTTCGGTGCGTAGAAGAGCCGGTTCATCAGGCGTCGAACCACGGGCGCGAGCTCGCCCGCCGTGAGGCCCGCGGGGCCGTTGCCTTCGCCGACGAGCGTATCGGCGGCGAGACCGTGCAGGTAGACGCCGGCCAGCGCGGCTTCCCAGGGCGGCAGGCGCTGTGCGAGCAGGGCGCCGATCAAGCCGCCGAGCACGTCGCCGGTGCCGCCGGTGGCGAGGGCCGCGTTGCCGGTCGGGTTGACGGCGACACGGCCGTCGGGCGTGGCGATGATCGTGCCGCTGCCCTTGAGCACGGCAACCGCCGCGTAGCGTGTCGCGAGCGCGCGCGCCGCAGCGAGCCGGTCGCGCTGCACGGCCGCCGTATCGGTGCCGAGCAGCCGCGCGGCTTCGAGCGGATGCGGGGTGAGCACGCACGGCGTGCCGTGGGTGCCGAAGTGCTCGGCCACGCGCGCGGCGAGCACGTCGTCGCGGGCGACGAGGTTGAGCGCGTCCGCGTCGAGCAGCACGGCGACGTCGAGTTGCAGGATGCGGTCGACGAGCTGCCGCGCCGATGCGCTGCCGCCCATGCCGCAACCGGCCGCGACGGCGCTCATCGTGTCGAGCGCGAGCTTGCCCGCGGTATGCAGCATCAACTCGGGGTGCGGGGCGTCGTAGGGTGGCGCGTCGTTGCCGAGGAAGCCCACGTGGACCTTGCCGGCGCCCGCGAGCAGCGCGGCGCGCGCGGCGAGGATCGGCGCGCCGCACATGCCGGTGTCGCCGCCCACCACGGCGAGCGTGCCGAAGCTGCCCTTGTTGGTCGCGAAGTCGCGCGCGGGGAGCGCCGCGGCGAACAGCGCCGGCGCGTTGAGCCGCGCGGGCTGTGCGGATTGCGTGGGGCCGGGCGCTTCGATCAACGCGCTCACGTTCGCATTCAAGGCCGCTTCCATGCCTGCACTCAAGCCAATCGGCGCGACGCTCACGGCGCCCGCGTAATCGCGGCCCGCGCCCGTATAAAGCCCCGGCTTCGCGGCGATGAAGGTGACGGTATGGGTCGCGCGCACGGCGGGCCCATCGCCGACGACGTTGCCGGTGTCGCTGTCGAGGCCGCTGGGCACGTCGAGCGCGAGCACGCGGCCGTGGCTGCGCGCGTGTGCCGTGAGCCGCTGCGCAAGCGCGCCGAATACGCCATCGAGCGCGCGGGCGAGGCCGATGCCGAACAGGCCATCGACGAGCCAGCCGTAGGCGTCGAACGACTCGGGCGGCCTGGTGGCGATCGGCACGCCTGCCGCGCGCGCCTCGGCGAGCGCCCAGCGAGCGTCGTCGGGCTTCACTTCCAGCGGCATGCAGACTTCGACGGCGATGCCCGCGCGCTTGAGCTCGGTGGCGCTCACGAGCGCATCGCCGCCGTTGTTGCCGGGGCCCGCGGCGAACCAGACGGGCTTCGCGCTGGCCGGCGACGGCGCGTGCGCGATCTGCTCGCGCAGGAAGTGGGCCGCGGCGGCACCCGCGCGCGCCATCAGCGCGTGCGCGGGCAGCGCGGCTTGGGCGGACACTTCGGCTTCGCGTAGTTGCGCGACGCTCAAGAGCGGGACGGCTCGGTCGTGCGGATTGACGAGCGTGGGGAGGGTAGGCGTGGCGTCTGTCATGGTAGCGAGGGCGGCCGCAGGGGCTGCGGCGCATGCGGGAGTTCGACAGTGCAACGATACCCGAGCGCCGCGCGCCTGGCGTGGCCGGGCGCGCCATTGCTATGGCTGTCGTTGTCCTTTTCGCTGCCGACGGCGTGACGCCCGCGGCCCCGTAAGTGAAACGGAACTCAGCGGAAGGCGCGGGCGCGCCTCAATCGCGTCCAGGCCAGAGCGCCTCGATGGTCTCGGCGGGCAGATCGGGCGCGCTGCCCGAGATCTGCGCGGCAATGAGGCGCGCCGAGCCCAACGCGAGCGCCCAGCCGGTCGGGCCGTGCCCCGCGCTGACATAAAGGCGCGGGTGCCCGGCATTACCGACCGCGGGCATGCCGTCGGCGGAGAGCAGCTTCATGCCTTCCCACGCGAGCGCCGCCGAAATGCGCGCGGCGCCCGGCGCCCAATCGCGCGACGCCTCGCCGAGCAGAGCGAGCGCTTCTTCGGTGAGCGACTCGGGCAGCGCCTCGTCGAGCTCCTTCGCACGCTGGAGCACCGCGCCGCCCGAGATGCGCAGCCGGTGGTTCGTGCGGGTGATCGCGATGCGCCGCGCGGCGTCGATCAGCGTCGTATGCGGCACGCATTCCTCGTGCGCGACGGGGGCGTTCAGCGTATGCATCCGCACCGGATAGAACGGCAGCTTGATGCCGAGCGGCGCGAGCAGCCTGGGCGTTTGCGCACCGGCCGCGACGACCACGGCATCGGCGGAAATCACCTCGACTTCGCGCTTGCGCGCGGCCTCGTCGGGGCGCGGCGCGAGCTCCACGGCCGCGCGCGTGTTCTCTAGACGGATCGCGTTCACGCTGCGCCCGGTCTGGAACTGCACGCCGCCGAGCGTATCGAGCACCTGCTTGAGCTGCTTGACGAAGAGCGGGCAATTGGCCACGCGTGCATGGTCGAAGCGCACGGCGCCGGCGAACGGCGGATCGGCGGGAATCGTGTGCTCCGCTGCCACGCACTCGTGCGGCGTAAGGACGTGGTGCGGCGTTTCGAACTGACGCAGCAGTTCGAGCGCCGGTTGCGTGAGCGACCATTCGTCGCTGCCGCGCACGAGGTAGAGCAGGCCTTCGCGCTGTTCGTATTCGAGCTGGAAGCGGCCTTCGGCGTCGTCGAGCGCGCTTTGCGCCGACTCGATCAGCGGTCGCAGCAGCGTATAGCGCGCCGCGAACGCTTCGGAGCCGTGCAGCGTCGCGAGACGCTTTACGAAGGCGCGTGCATGGCCGGTGAAGCCGGTCTTGCAGATCACCCCGCCCGACGACTGCCGGCCGTTGCGCAGAAAAGTGGGGCCGAACCAGACGTCGAGCGGCGTGGGCAGCACGACGCCGCTATGGCCGTAGCTCGCGCCTTGCGCAACGGTTGCGTGGCGCTCGACCACGCAGACGCGATGGCCCGCCGCGCGCAACTGGTAGGCGGTGGCGACGCCGGCGATTCCGCCGCCAATGACGATGACATCCATGATGATTCGATCTGCAGGCAGGCGGCGCGCCGAGGAGCGAGGGCGCCCTGCCGAAGAGGGTGAGGCATGCGGCGCGCGCTGTCGCGCCGAGCGGGTGAAACGCGCAATCATAGCAGCCAAACCGGCCCGCTCGCCATGTGCGTTGCCAGCGAAACTGCGCGTCCGCGAGGCGGGTACGAGGCGCCCGGAACCCGTTTCGGCGCGTGCACGCTGCTGGCCAGCGGCTCGCTCGTTCGTCCGTTCTGTGTCGCGAAAATATCCGCGACGCTACGCGGATCGTCGCCGCGCCATGCGCCCGAGTCGCAAAAAGACGCACGGCCGTGCCGCGCGAGGCACGTTGCACGCGCCTCGAAGGGCGGCCGGACGGGGTCTTCCGGGTTATAATCGCGGTCTCCTTTCATCGCCCGACGTCGGCCCGACGTCACCGCCTCTCGTGCGGCGTATCGCCACCTGGCGAGATGCCCGTGCGAGGCGAAGGCGCGACGCAACTTCGACGCAACGCCCCAGTCCATGGCCCACTTCTCGTGTTTCCCCGGTGCTTCGGCCCTTTCCGACTTCCGCCAGACCCGTCTGCTCGAAACGCTTCAGCGTATCGATGCCAATATCGTCGGCGTGCACGGTCAGTTCCTGCACTTCGTCAACTCGGCCACGCCGCTTTCCGCTGACGACAGCGCGAAGATCGATGCGCTGATGCACTACGGCGCGCCGTTCGCGGCCCCGCAGGAGCGCGGTAGTGCGCAGACGTTCCTCGTGGTGCCGCGCTTCGGCACGGTGTCGCCGTGGGCGAGCAAGGCCACCGACATCGCGCATCACTGCGGCCTCGAACAGGTGCGCCGCATCGAGCGTGGCGTCGAGTACACGGTGGTCCTCAAGAGCGGCCTGCTAGGCGGCAAGAAGACGCTGTCGGACGAGGCGCACGCGGCCGTGGCCGCCGCGCTGCACGACCGCATGACCGAGAGCGTGGCGGCTTCGCGCGACCAGGCGCTGCATCTGTTCGACGAATTGCCGGCGCGCCCGATGCAGACCGTCGACGTGCTCGGCCACGGCCGCAAGGCGCTGGAGACGGCCAACGGCGAACTGGGCCTCGCGCTCGCCGACGATGAAATCGACTACCTCGTCGAGAATTTCACGAAGCTCGAACGCAATCCGACCGACGTCGAGCTGATGATGTTCGCGCAGGCCAACAGCGAGCACTGCCGCCACAAGATCTTCAACGCGAGCTGGACGATCGACGGCCGCGACCAGGACCTGTCGCTTTTCGCGATGATCCGCAACACCGAGAAGGTGAGCCCGCAAGGCACCATCGTCGCGTATTCGGACAACTCGTCGATCATGGAAGGCGCGGTGGCGGAGCGCTGGTTCCCGCGCAAGACCAACGAAGACGGCAAGCCCGGCGAGCAGTACGGGCGCCACACCGAACTCACGCACACGCTGATGAAGGTGGAGACGCACAACCACCCGACCGCGATCTCGCCGTTCGCCGGCGCGGCGACGGGCTCGGGCGGCGAAATCCGCGACGAAGGCGCGACGGGCCGCGGCGCGCGTCCGAAGGCCGGTCTCACGGGCTTCACGGTCTCGAACCTCGACTTGCCCGATGCGCGCGAAACGTGGGAAAACGCCCGCGACGCGGTCACGCCGCTCGCGCACCGCAATCCCGCCGATGCGACCGAAGCCTACGGCCGTCCGGACCGCATCGCCTCGCCGCTGCAGATCATGATCGACGGCCCGCTCGGCGGCGCCGCGTTCAACAACGAATTCGGCCGTCCGAACCTCGGCGGCTACTTCCGCACCTACGAGCAGAACGTCGCGGGCACCGTGCGCGGCTATCACAAGCCGATCATGATCGCGGGCGGCATCGGCAACATCAGCGCGACGCTCACGCACAAGCTCGACCTGCCCGCGGGCACGCTGCTGATCCAGATCGGCGGTCCCGGCATGCGCATCGGCATGGGCGGCGGCGCGGCCAGCTCGATGGCCACGGGCACCAACACGGCCGAGCTCGACTTCGACTCGGTGCAGCGCGGCAACCCTGAAATCGAGCGCCGTGCGCAGGAAGTCATCAACGGTTGCTGGCAGTTGGGCGAAGCCAACCCGATCCTCTCGATTCACGACGTGGGCGCAGGCGGCCTCTCGAACGCGTTCCCCGAACTCGTCGATGGCGCCGACAAGGGCGCGCGCTTCGAGTTGCGCCAGGTCCAGCTCGAAGAATCGGGCCTCTCGCCGCGCGAGATCTGGTCGAACGAATCGCAGGAGCGTTACGTCCTCGCGATTCCGCCCGCCGATCTGCCGATGTTCGAAGCGATCTGCAAGCGCGAGCGCTGCCCGTTCGCCGTGGTGGGCGTCGCGACCGAAGAACGCGAGCTGAAGCTCGTCGACACCGACGAAGCGGCGCTCGCCGCGAACGGCGGCCATCAGCCCGTCGACATGCCGATGGACATCCTGCTCGGCAAGCCGCCGCGCATGCACCGCAACGTCGAGCACGCGAGCGTGCCGCTCACGCCGGTCGAAGTCACGGGCATCTCGCTCGACGAAGTCGCGAAGAGCGTGCTGCGCAATCCGACCGTGGGCAGCAAGTCCTTCCTCATCACCATCGGCGATCGCTCGGTGGGCGGCACGAGCGTGCGCGACCAGATGGTCGGCCCGTGGCAGGTGCCCGTCGCCGACTGCGCGATCACGGCGCTCGACTACGCGGGCTACAAGGGCGAAGCGATGACGATGGCCGAGCGCACGCCGCTCGCCGTGATCGACGCGCCCGCCTCGGGCCGCATGGCCGTGGGCGAGGCCATCACCAACATCGCGAGCGCGCCCATCGTGTCGCTCGACAAGCTCAAGCTCTCGGCGAACTGGATGGCCGCGTGCGGCGCGCCGGGCGAGGACGCCGCGCTCTACGACACCGTGAAGGCGATCGGCATGGAGCTGTGCCCGGCGCTCGGCATCGGCATTCCGGTGGGCAAGGATTCGCTCTCGATGCGCACGAAGTGGAACGAAGCGGGCGTCGCGAAGGAAGTGGTCGCGCCGGTCTCGCTGATCATTTCCGCGTTCGCGCCGGTCGAGGACGTGCGCCGCCACCTCACGCCGCAACTGCGCCGCGTGGATGAAGCGGGCGAGTCGGTGCTGATCGCCATTGATCTGGGCCGCGGCAAGAACCGCATGGGCGGCTCGATCTTCGCGCAGGTCACGCAGCAGGTCGGCGACGCGGTGCCCGACGTGGACAGCGCCGAAGACCTCAGGCAGTTCTTTACGGCGATCCAGCAACTGAACGCGAACGAGCAACTGCTCGCGTATCACGACCGCTCGGACGGCGGCCTCTGGGCGACGGTCTGCGAAATGGCGTTCGCGGGCCATACGGGCGTCTCGCTGAACGTCGACATGCTCACGCTCGACAGCGACCACGAGTCCGATTACGGCGACGCGAAGGACTGGGCGAAGCAAACGAGCGGCCGCCGCGAAGACCGCACGCTGCGCGCGCTGTTCTCCGAAGAACTGGGCGCCGTGATCCAGGTGCCCGCGCAGCAGCGCGACGCCGTATTCGCCGTGCTGCGTCAGCATGGTCTCTCGGCGTGCTCGCACGTCGTGGGGTCGCTGAACAACCGCGACTCGATCGAAATCTATCGCGACGCCAAGCGCATCTACGAAGCGCCGCGCGCGGAACTCCATCGCGTGTGGAGCGAAGTGAGCTGGCGCATCGCGCGCCTGCGCGACAACCCCGCCTGCGCCGACGCCGAATACGATGCGCTGCTCGACGCCGCCGATCCGGGCATGCAGCCGCATCTCACGTTCGACCCGGCTGAGGACGTGGCCGCGCCGTTCGTCGCGAAGGGCGCGCGTCCGCGCGTGGCGGTCCTGCGCGAGCAGGGCGTGAACTCGCACCTCGAAACCGCCTATGCGTTCGATCGCGCCGGTTTCGACGCGCACGACGTGCACATGAGCGACCTGCTCGAAGGCCGCGCGACGCTTGCCGACTTCGCGGGCGCGGTGGCCTGCGGCGGCTTCTCGTATGGCGACGTGCTGGGCGCGGGCGAGGGCTGGGCCAAGACGATCCGCTTCAACGCGAAGCTCGCGGACATGTTCGCGGCGTTCTTCGCGCGCAACGACACCTTCGCGCTCGGTATCTGCAACGGTTGCCAGATGCTCTCGAGCCTCGCGTCGATGATCCCGGGCGCCGAAGCCTGGCCGAAGTTCACGCGCAACAAGTCGGAGCAGTTCGAAGCGCGCTTCTCGCTCGTGGAAGTGCAGAGCTCGCCGTCGATCTTCTTCAAGGGCATGGAAGGCTCGCGCATTCCGGTCGCGGTCGCGCACGGCGAAGGCTACGCTGACTTCTCGCAGCAGGGCGACCTCTCGAAGGTCGCCGTGGCGATGCGCTACGTCGACCACCGCGGCCAGGCGACCGAAGGCTATCCGTTCAACCCGAACGGCTCGCCGCAGGGCATCACCTCGGTCACGACGCCGGACGGCCGCTTCACGGTGCTGATGCCGCACACCGAGCGCGTGCAGCGCACCGTGACGATGAGCTGGCACCCGGAAGGCTGGGGCGAGGCGAGCCCGTGGCTGCGTGCGTTCCAGAACGCGCGCAAGTGGGTGGGCTAATAAGCTGCGCTGAGGTTCGGCCCTCAGGTTGACGGCCATATTTGTTGAATCGGAGTCGAGAGACCCCGGCCAGGCCCAGAATCTGGGTGTGGCCGGGGTTTTTCATTTTGGCGGCATCGCTTTGCGGCGAATACACGCCCTAATCGCCGCATTTTGTGCGGTGATTAACTTGCTGCTGCGGCGAATACGGCTCATAATCGCCGCATGAATAGCGGCGATTACACCTACATCTGGCAAGCCGACGACTGGCCACGCTGGCGCTACGACCTCGCAACACTGGCCGAGCCCATGGCCGAGGCCAGTCGCGCCCAAGGTCTGTTGGCGGGCCGCCTCGCCGATGTCGGCATGGCGCTGCGCGATCAGGCCAGCCTCGCGGCCTTGACCGAGGACGTGGTCAAGACGAGCGAGATCGAAGGCGAGCAGCTCAATGTCGCGTCGGTGCGCTCGTCCATCGCCCGTCGTCTCGGCGTGGACATCGGCGCGCTCGCGCCCGTGGATCGTCACGTCGAAGGCGTGGTCGAGATGGTGCTCGACGCGACGTCGAACAGCCAGTTGCCGGTCACCCAGGCGCGACTGTTCGGCTGGCACGCCGCCTTGTTCCCGACCGGCTACGCGGGTCTCTCGCGGATCAACGTCGGTACATGGCGCGACGACGCGAGCGGCCCCATGCAGGTGATATCCGGGCCGATCGGCCGCCAGCGCGTGCATTTCGAAGCGCCGCCGGCGGACCGGCTGGAGGCCGAAACAGGCCGCTTCCTCGACTGGATCAACGGCCCCGCGAAAGAGCCGCCGCTGATCCGGGCAGCGCTCGGCCACCTGTGGTTCGTCACGCTGCACCCGTTCGACGATGGCAATGGCCGCGTGGCCAGAGCGATTGGCGATCTGCTGCTCGCCCGCGCGGATGGCAGCTCGCAGCGGTTCTATAGCTTGTCGGCGCAGATCCAGCGAGAGCGCAAGGCGTACTACGACATTCTGGAGCGCACGCAAAAGCGCTCGATGGATGTCACCGAATGGCTCGCGTGGTTCCTCGATGCACTGCATCGCGCCATCGACCAGGCGCAATTCACGCTCGACGCGGTGCTGGGCAAAGCCAGCTTCTGGCGCCACTGGGCCACGTCGCCGTTCAACGAGCGGCAGGTCAAGTTGCTCAACAGGCTGCTCGATGGATTCGACGGCAAGCTCACCAGCGGCAAATGGGCGGCTATCGCCAAATGCTCCTCCGATACCGCGTTGCGCGACATCAACGATCTGCTGGCGCGTGGCGTGCTGCGCAAATCGGAAGGCGGCGGCCGCAGCACTAGCTACGAGCTGGAGGCGTTGCCGAAGTCGCAGCGAGCCTGAACGGATCGCAAGCTCCTCATGACCCGGCAGGACAACAAAAAACCCCGCGCCTTCGCAGGTCGCGGGGTTTTTTCGATCGCAGCGAACAAGCCGCAATTCGAGCCTTACTGAATCTTCGCCTTGTCGCGCAGTTGCTTCTCGAACGCGAGCAGCTTTTGCTGCTGCAGTTGCTGCACGATCTGCGGGCGCACCTGCTCGAGCGGCGGCGGCGCGACGTCGCGAATGTCGTCCACGCGAATGATATGCCAGCCGAACTGCGTGTGCACCGGTGTATCGGTGATCTGGCCTTTCTGCAGATGCGTCGCGGCATCGGCGAATTCCGGCACGTAGGCCTTCGGGTCCGACCAGTCGAGGTCACCGCCGTTCTTCGCCGAACCCGGGTCCTTCGAGTATTGCTTCGCGAGGTCCTCGAAGCTGGCGCCGGCCTTGATCTTCGCGATCAGGTCCTTCGCCTGCTGCTCGTTGTCCACGAGGATGTGATGGAGGTGATATTCCTTGCCGCCGGCGCCTTGCGTGAGCTTGTCGTACATCGCCTTGACTTCGGCGTCGGTGGGCGGGTTGTTCTTGAGGAAATCCTCGATCCACGCATGGAGGACCACTTGCTGCTGGGCCATCGCCAGTTGCGCCTTCACGTCCGGACGGTTCGGAATCCCGAGGCGCGCCGCTTCCTGCATCAGCACCTGACGGTTGATGAGTTCCTCGCGCACGGCTTTTTCGAGGTCCGGCGTGTCTTGCTGGCCCTGGGCCACGACCTGGGCGACCAGCGCGTCGGCTTGCGACTTCGGAATCGGCGTGCCGTTCACGACGGCGACGTTCTGTGCAAAGGCGGGAGCCGCCGCACACGCAGCCAGCAACACCCAGAGACGGGTTTTCTTCAAGGTCATCGAAAAATCCTAACGGGGCGAACCAAAAAAGTGGGGGTTACGAGGTGTGCCTGGCGAGGCGCGCTCAGCGAGGCAGCGCTGCCGCTTCTTCAGGCGTGAGCGCGGTGATTGCGAGCGCGTGAATGCCGCGCTGCATGGCTTCGGCCAGCGCATCATACACCATGCGATGCCTTGCCACGCGGGCTTTCCCCGCGAATGCGGACGCAACGATCGTGACGTGATAGTGACCGCCCGCCGCGGCGCCGGCATGGCCTGCGTGCTGCGCGCTGTCGTCGCGCACGACGATCGATTCGATGGGGGCGAGCGCGGCCGTGAGGCGCGTTTCGATCAGCGCCATCCGTTCGGCGGGGCTCGCGTTCAGAAACATGTCGCTCATTCTTCTTCCTTCATGTAACGCGAGAGCCACAGGCTCTGGCCGACGATGAACACGACGAGGATGCCCGTCGCGCCAAAGAGCTTGAAGTCGACCCAGGCGTCGGTGGAGAAGTGGTAGGCGACGAACAGATTGAGAATGCCGAGCAGCGCGAAGAAGACCGACCAGACGAAGTTCAGCTGCGTCCAGATGCGCGGCGGCAGGCTGATCTGCTTGCCCATCATCGCTTCGATGAGGTTCTTGCCGAACGCCACCTGCGAAACCAGCAGCACGACCGAGAAGGCCCAGTAGAGGACCGTGGGCTTCCACTTGATGAAGGTCTCGTCGTGCAGCATGAGCGTGGCGCCGCCGAAGATCACGACGATGCCCAGACTCAGCCACAGCATGGGGTCGACCTTGCGGTGGCGAAACGCCACCCACGCGATCTGCACGAGCGTCGCGACGATCGCGACGGCCGTGGCCGTGAAGATGCCCCACACCTTGAAGGCGACAAAGAACAGGATGATCGGGAACAGATCAAACAGAAATTTCATATCGGCCTGAAAGTTTACAAAATGAGCCGCAAAAAGAGGGCGCGACGCTTTCCGTCCTGCGTCGCTCCCCGTGCGGGACGCGAGCTTCGCTCGCCCGCGTTCACTTGGGCTCGAATTGTAGCGCAGCCGAATTGATGCAATACCGAAGGCCGGTCGGGGCCGGACCGTCCTCGAACACGTGGCCCAGATGCGCGCCGCAGTTTTTGCAGCGTACTTCGATGCGCAGCATGCCGTGCGTGCGGTCCGTGCGCTCCTCGATCACTTCGCCATTGATCGGGCGGAAGTAGCTCGGCCAGCCGCAGCCGGCGTCGAATTTCGTGTCGGATTCGAAGAGCGGCGTGCCGCAGCACACGCAGTCGTAGACGCCGCGCTCGGCGTGGTCCCAGTACTTGCCCGTGAAAGGGCGTTCGGTGGCCGCGTGGCGCGTGACCTGGTACTCCATGTCCGAGAGCTGCTCGCGCCATTCGGCGTCGGACTTGTGACCGGGGTAGGCGTCGGAGTTGTGATCGTCCTGGCTCATGTCGGGTTCCTGTCGTGGCAAATACGGGGGCAAGTGCGGGGGCAGATGCGCGTGGAAGTCGTAGATGGGGGCGCGCTCACGAAGAGCAACTGACTTCGAGCGAGCTCGCCCAATCGGGCGGCAACGCGGCGTAGGCCTCGTGCCCGGGCTGCTCGTCGAACGGGCGCTTGAGCACGTTCGCCAGTCGCTCGACTTCGCTGAAGTCCTTTTGCGCGGCGCGCTCGATGGCCGTTTGCGCGAGGTGATTGCGCAGCACGTATTTCGGGTTCACGCGATTCATCGCGGCGGCGCGCGCAGCGTCGTCGCGCGTTTCGTGCGCGAGACGCGCGCGATAGTCGACGGCCCACGCATCGAATGCGGCGCGGTCGAGAAACAGGTCGCGCACCGAGGAGTCGCCTTGAGCGTCGTGCTTCGAGACGCGCGCGAGATGGCGGAACGTCAGCGTGAAGTCGGCGCGGTTCGCGTGCATGATTTCGAACAGACGGTTCGCCAGCGCATCGTCGCCTTCGTGCGTCTGTTCGAGGCCGAGCTTCGCGCGCATGCGGGCTTCGAGCGCGGGCGCGAAGTGCCCCTTGAAGCGTTCGAGCACCGCTTGCGCGTCGGCCACGCAGCGCTCGCCGCGTGCCTTCTCGTCGGCGATCTCGTAGTGCGCGCCGAACAGCGGCAGCAGCGCTTGCGCGAGACAGAACAGGTTCCAGTAACCGATCTGCGGCTGCATGCGATAGGCGTAGCGTCCCTGCGAATCGGAGTGGTTGCAGATGTGATTCGCATCGAAGCCGTCGATGAAACCGAACGGACCGTAGTCGATCGTGAGGCCGAGAATCGACATGTTGTCGGTATTCATCACGCCGTGGCAGAAGCCCACGGCCTGCCATTCGACCATCAGCGCCGCCGTGCTGCGCACCGCTTCGTCGAGCAGCGCGAGATAAGGATCGTCGGCTTCGCGCAGATGCGGATAGAAGCGGCCGATCACGTGATCCGCGAGCGCGCGCAGCGCGTCGATGTTGTCGTGCGAGTAGAAGTGCTCGAAGTGGCCGAAGCGCACGAAGCTCGGCGAGACGCGCGTGACGACCGCGGCGGTTTCCAGTTCTTCGCGGCGCACCGCCTGGTCGGAGCCGATCACGGCGAGCGCGCGCGTGGTGGGAATGCCGAGGTGATGCATCGCCTCGGAGCAGAGGAATTCGCGGATCGACGAGCGCAGCACCGCGCGGCCGTCGCCCATGCGCGAATAGGGCGTGCGTCCCGCGCCCTTGAGCTGCACTTCGTAGCGCTTTTGTGCGTGCTCGATCTCGCCGAGCATGAGCGCGCGGCCGTCGCCGAGCTGGCCCGCCCAGACGCCGAACTGGTGGCCCGAGTAGACGCTCGCATACGACATCGTCGACGGCGTTCGCTCGCGCGTGAAGTTGCCGCAGAAATACTCGGCGAATGCGGGATCGGAGGCCGCTTGAGGATCGAGCCCGAGCAGCGCGGCCGTCTCTTTCGAGAAGCCCACCACGTAGGGCGCGGGCAGCGGCGCGCCGGGCAGCCGCGTGTGGAAGGTCGCGCCAAGCGCCGCGAACGTGTCGTCGCGCGGCGCGCCGAGCGCGCGTTCGAAGTCGGCGAGCGGGCCGCTTGCCGGCGCGCGCGGGGCGGTCGAGCCGCCGTGGGAGTCAGTTTGGCCTGGTGAAAACGACATATTGAGCGCCTTTTGAATAGCCGATATTGTAAGTCCGCGCCCGCCGGCGTGCAGGAGGCGGCCCGGTTGCCTGTCAGCCGGTGCGCATCGAGTCGTACGGAAACCTTCCTCCATGCCGCGCCGAGGCCGGCGAGCACCGCGCCATCCCATACCAAATACTGGCATTCGAGTCGAGGAGACCGCTGACCATGACCGCGACCACCGCGCCGCTGTTGGGACAAATGATGGACGTGCCGCTCCTCGTGTCGTCGCTGATCGCGCACGCGGCGCGCCATCACGGCAGCGCGCAGATCGTGTCGCGGCGCATCGAAGGCGACGTGCATCGCTACACCTACCGCGAGTGCGAAACGCGCTCGAAGCAACTGGCGCAGGCGCTCATCGCGCTGGGCGTCGAGCGCGGCGAGCGCATCGGCACGCTGGCGTGGAACGGCTATCGGCACATGGAGACGTACTTCGGCGTGCCCGGTTTCGGCGCGGTGTGCCATACCATCAATCCGCGCCTGTTCCCCGAGCAGATCGCCTGGATCGTCAATCACGCCGACGACCGCTACGTCCTCTTCGACCTCACCTTCGCCGCGCTCGTCGACGCCATCGCGCCGCAATGCCCGCAAGTGCGCGGCTGGATCGCGCTATGCGACGAGGCCCACCGGCCCGCGATGCAAACGCCGGTGCTCTGCTACGAAACGCTGCTCGCGGCGCAGGACGGCCGATTCGACTGGCCCTTGCTCGACGAGCGCAGCGCCTCGACGCTCTGCTACACCTCGGGCACTACGGGCAATCCCAAGGGCGCGCTCTATACGCACCGCGCGCAGGTGCTGCACGCCTATGGCGCGTCGCTGCCCGACGCGATGAGCCTTTCCGCGCGCGACGCCATATTGCCCGTCGTGCCGATGTTCCATGTCAACGCGTGGGGCATTCCGCACACATCGGCGCTGACCGGCGCGAAGCTCGTGCTACCGGGCAAGGATCTCGACGGCAAGTCGCTCTACGAGCTGATCGAGGCCGAGCGGGTGACCTGCTCGGCCGGGGTGCCCACGGTGTGGCTCGGCCTGCTCAACTACATGCGCGACGCGGGCGTGAAATTCTCCACGCTCGATCGCACGGTGATCGGCGGCTCGGCGTGTCCGCCGGCCATGCTGCGCACCTACGAAGACGACTACGGCGTGCGCGTGATCCACGCGTGGGGCATGACCGAGATGTCGCCGCTCGGCACGCTCGCGAAGCTCAACTGGGAGCAGGCGCAGCGTCCGCCCGAAGCGCAGCGCGCGCTGCTCGAAAAACAGGGGCGCGTGATTTTCGGCGTCGACATGAAGATCGTCGGCGACGACGGGCGCGAGTTGCCTTGGGACGGCGTGGCGTTCGGCGATCTTTATGTGCGCGGACCGTGGATCATCGATCGCTACTTCAAACAGGAAAGCGGCACGCCGCTAGTGGACGGCTGGTTCCCGACCGGCGACGTGGCGACCATCGATCCCGACGGCTTCCTGCAGATCACGGACCGCAGCAAGGACGTGATCAAGTCGGGCGGCGAGTGGATCAGCTCGATCGAGCTCGAGAACATCGCGGTGGCGCATCCGGCGATTGCGGAGGCCGCGTGTATTGCCTGCGCGCATCCGCGCTGGACCGAGCGGCCGTTGATCGTCGCGGTGAAGAAGCCGGGCGCGGAGATCACGCGCGAGGAACTGCTGGCGTTCTTCGAAGGCAAGGTGGTGAAGTGGTGGCTGCCCGACGACGCGGTGTTCGTCGACGAGCTGCCTCATACGGCCACCGGCAAGCTGCAAAAGCTCAAGCTGCGCGAGCAGTTTCGCCATCATGTGCTGCCTGGTGCGCTGGAGGCTAGCGAGCACTGTCCGCTGGAGCCGCTCGATGCGAACAAGGGCCCATCGGGCGGCGGCGCAGGCGGCACGAAATCGGCCGCGATGCGCGACTAGCGCGGCACGCTGTCGAACAGCTTCTCCGGCGCAGCCCTCGGGCTGCGTTTTTTTATGATGCGGCGTTCAACGGCTCGCGCTTATCCACCGACGAATCAGTACAAACCCCGATGACTTGTGTGCAGCAAAAAATTGAACGAACGTTCTTTTTTCGGTATTCTGCGTCTAGACCGGGAATGCCGGACAATGAAGCGGCCGGCGCGTGTGTGCAACTCACGTGAGGCGCCACGCGGCCCGCAAGCACGGAGGCAGGCAAATGGCAGTGGATTACACGACTCGCGACGGCGTCGCCGTCATCACGCTCAACAACCCGCCCGTCAACGGGCTCGGGCATTCGACCCGCACTGGCATCGTCGAGAGTCTCGCGCGCGCCAATGGCGATCCGGCCGTCTCGGCCATCGTGATCACGGGCGCCGGCAAGGCCTTCTCGGGCGGCGCCGACATCACCGAATTCAATACGCCCAAGGCGACCCAGGAGCCCACGCTCGACACCGTCATCAAGGAAGTCGAGAAGAGCGCGAAGCCCGTCGTGGCCGCGATCCATAGCGTGGCGATGGGCGGCGGCCTCGAACTCGCGCTCGGCGCGCACTATCGCGTGGCCGCGCCCGGCGCGCAGATCGCGCTGCCCGAAGTGAAGCTCGGCATTCTGCCGGGCGCAGGTGGCTCGCAGCGTCTGCCGCGCGCCATCGGCCTCGAACCCGCGCTCAACATGATCGTGACCGGTGCGCCCGTTCTTTCCGAAAAGCTCGCGAACTCAGGCTTGTTCGACGCCATGGCGCAAGGCGATCTGCTCGACGAGGCCGTCGCCTTCGCGCGCAAGGCCGCCGACAAGCCAGGCCCGCATCCGCTCGTGCGCCACCGCAAGATCGAGCATCCGAACGCTGAAGGCTTCCTGCAGTTCTCGCGCAATACCGTGGCGGCGATGTCGAAGAACTATCCGGCGCCGGTGAAGTGCGTGGACGCCATCGCCGCGGGCGTGAAGCAGGGCTTCGACAAAGGCCTCGCGTTCGAGCGCGATTGCTTCCTCGAACTCGTGCAGACGCCGGAAAGCCGCGCGCTGCGTCACGCGTTCTTCGGCGAGCGCGCCGCGAGCAAGATTCCTGACGTGCCGTCGAGCACGCCCACGCGCGAGATCCAGAAGGTGGCCGTGATCGGCGCGGGCACGATGGGCGGCGGCATCACCATGAATTTCCTCAACGCGGGCCTGCCGGTTACGCTGCTCGAAACGAAGCAGGAAGCGCTCGACCGCGGCATCGCGACGATCCGCAAGAACTACGAAGCGCAGATCAAGAAGGGCAAGCTCACGGTCGAAAAGCTCGAAGCGCGCATGGCGCTGATCCGCCCGACGCTTTCCTATGGCGATCTCAAGGAAGCCGACCTCATCATCGAGGCCGTATTCGAAGAGCTCGGCGTGAAGGAACAGGTGTTCAAGCGCCTCGACGAAGTCGCGAAGGCCGGCGCCATTCTCGCGTCGAACACCTCGACGCTCGACGTCGACAAGATCGCGGCCTTCACGAAGCGTCCGCAGGATGTGGTGGGTCTGCATTTCTTTAGTCCTGCCAACGTCATGAAGCTGCTCGAAGTCGTGCGCGGCAAGCAAACGGCCAGGGACGTGCTCGCCACGGTCATGCAGGTCGCGAAGAAGATCCGCAAGACGGCCGTGGTCTCGGGCGTGTGCGACGGCTTCATCGGCAATCGCATGATCGAGCAGTACGTGCGCCAGGCGCTCTACATGCTCGAAGAAGGCGCCTTGCCCGCGCAGGTCGATCGCGCGATCGAGAAGTTCGGCTTTGCGATGGGCCCGTTCCGCATGAGCGACCTCGCGGGCAACGACATCGGCTGGGCCATCCGCAAGCGCCGCTATCAGGAGCAGCCGGACCTCAAGTATTCGAAGATCGCCGACCGTCTCTGCGAGTCGGGCCGCTTCGGCCAGAAGACGGGCGCGGGCTGGTACGACTACAAGGCGGGCGAGCGCAGCGCGCTGCCTTCGAAGCTCGTGGACGAGATGATCGTCGCGTACTCGAAGGAAGTGGGCGTCGAGCGCCGCAAGATCGGCGACGAGGAAATCGTCGAGCGTCTCGTGTATTCGCTCGTGAACGAAGCCGCGAAGATCCTCGAGGAAGGTATTGCGTCGAAGGCCTCGGACGTCGACATGGTCTATCTCACGGGCTATGGCTTCCCGCTCTGGCGCGGCGGCCCGATGCTCTACGCGGACACGGTCGGCCTCTACAACGTGGCGCGCGCGATCCGCCGCTATGCGCAGCAGCCGAACGGCGACGCATGGCAAATCGCGCCGTCGCTCGCCGAACTGGCTGAGAAGGGCGGTACGTTCAACTAAGTATTTGAACGTGTTTAAACGGGCGCATCGCCACCGATCGCCAAACCGGACGAACCTCATGAGAAGCGCTGAAGACGTGCTCCTGCTGATCGACCTGCAATACGACTTCATGCCGGGCGGCGCGCTGGCCGTCGCGCACGGCGACGCGGTCGTGCCGGTCGCGAACCGGCTCGCGCAGGACTTCCGGCACGTGGTGCTCACGCAGGACTGGCATCCGGCGGAGCACGTGTCGTTTGCTGGCAATCATGCGGGGCGCGAGCCCTTCGAGACGATCGCGCTGCCTTACGGCGAGCAGGTGCTGTGGCCCGCGCATTGCGTGCAAGGCACCGAGGGCGCCGCGCTGCATCGCGATCTGAACGTGCCGCATGCGCGCGCGATCATCCGCAAGGGACATCACGCCGACGTCGACAGCTATTCGGCGTTTCTCGAAGCCGATCGCACGACGCCCACCGGGCTCGCGGGCTATCTGCACGATACGGGCGTGAAGCGCGTCTATTGCTGCGGACTCGCGACCGACTACTGCGTCGCGTGGTCCGCGCTCGATGCGCGCGCCGCCGGCTTCGAGACCGTGCTGATCGAAGACGCCTCGCGCGCCATCGACCTGAACGGCTCGCTCGCCGCCGCGTGGCAGCAGTTGAGCGCGGCTGGCGTGAAGCGCGCGCAAACGGCCGAGGTGCTGAGCGGTGCCGTCTGATGAGCGTCCGGAGCCGATTCAATTCGCAGGATCAATACATTTGCAAGGGATGGGAGGCGGCGATAAAGCGCCGGGTCCCATCGACTGGAGACATACATGACTGATGCCGTAATCGTTTCGACCGCCCGCACGGGTCTCGCCAAATCGTGGAAAGGCGCGTTCAACATGACCCACGGCGCCACGCTCGGCGGCCACGTCACGCAGGCCGCCGTCGAGCGCGCGAAGATCGACCCCGCCCGCGTCGAAGACGTGATCATGGGCTGCGCGAACCCCGAAGGCGCCACGGGCGGCAACATCGCGCGCCAGATCGCGCTGCGCGCGGGCCTGCCGGTCTCGGTGCCGGGCATGACCGTGAACCGCTTCTGTTCTTCGGGACTCCAGACGATTGCGCTTGCCGCGCAGCGCGTGATCGCGGGTGAGGGCGAGGTGTTCGTCGCCGGTGGCGTGGAGTCCATCTCGTGCGTGCAGAACGAGATGAACCGCCATATGGCGTTCGAAGGCTGGCTCAACCAGCACAAGCCCGAAATCTACTGGAGCATGCTGCAGACGGCCGAGAACGTCGCGAAGCGCTACGAAATCTCGAAGGAGCGCCAGGACGAGTACGGCGCGCAGTCGCAACTGCGCGCGGCGGCCGCGCAAGCCGCGGGCCTCTTCAACGACGAAATCGTGCCGATGACGGTGCTCGCCGGCGTCGCCGACAAGGCTTCGGGTCAGCTCGTCACGAAGCAAGTGACGATTGCCGCCGATGAAGGTATTCGGGCCGATACGACCCTCGAAGGCGTTTCGAAGATCCGTACGGCGCTGCCGGGCGGCGTGATCACGGCCGGCAACGCGAGCCAGTTCTCCGATGGCGCGAGCGCCTGCGTGGTGATGAACGCGAAGGTCGCCGAGCGCGAAGGGCTGCAGCCGCTCGGCATCTTCCGCGGCTTCGCGGTGGCGGGTTGCGAGCCCGACGAAATGGGCATTGGCCCCGTGTTCGCGGTGCCCAGGCTGCTCAAGCAAGCCGGCCTCAAGGTCGAGGACATCGGCCTGTGGGAACTCAATGAAGCGTTCGCCGTGCAGGTGCTCTACTGCCGCGACAAGCTCGGCATTCCCGCCGACCGCCTCAACGTGAACGGCGGCGCGATCGCGGTCGGCCATCCGTACGGCGTCTCGGGCGCGCGCCTCACGGGCCACGCGCTCATCGAAGGCAAGCGCCGCGGCGCGAAGTTCGTCGTGGTGACGATGTGCATCGGCGGCGGCCAGGGCGCGGCGGGGCTGTTCGAAATCGCCTGAGCGCAGCAGGGCCGGGGCGGCGTGCTTTGCCCCGGCCGCGTCCCTCGCGCAAACGGCCAGGCGGGTATCATGACGGCTGATTCGCGCCCATGCGGCGCGGCTTCCGTTCAAGACAGACTGAAAAGGTGCACCCGTGATTCGTCATATCGTGATGTGGAAATTCAAGGAATCGGCGGAGGGCGCCACGCGCGCCGAGAACATCGCGACGTTCAAAACGATGCTCGAAGGCTGCCGTGATCTCGCGCCCGGCACGCTGCATCTCGAAACCGGCATCGCCGAGCCGGGCCTCGCTTCGACGTTCGATCTCGTGCTGGTCTCCGATTTCACCGACAAGGCCGCGCTCGACGCGTATCAGGATCACCCCGATCACCAGGTCGTGAAGGACTTCGCGAAGCGCGTGGTCGAGGCGCGCCAGTGCGTCGATTACGTGGTTTGAGGCATTGAGCGCAACCATGACCGGTACCGTAGATACGACGCAAGACGGCGCGTCCAGCCAGCAGCCGATCATCGAAAGCCCGTTCGTCGATCATCTGGGCGCGCAACTCGTGAGCGCGCGCGACGGCGCGAGCGAAGTGGTCCTGCCGCTCGCCGAGCGCCATATGAACACGTGGGACGTCGCGCACGGCGGCGTGACCATGACGCTCGCCGACATCGCACTCGCGATGGCCGCGCGCAGCGTCGCCGCCGATGGTGTGGGCGTCGTCACCGTCGAAATGAAAGTGAACTTCATGCAGCCCGGCCGCGGCGAGCTGCGCGCGTATGCGCGCGTGCTGCATCGCTCGACCACGATGGCCTATTGCGAAGGCGAGATCCGCGACAGCGAAGGGCATTTCGTGGCGAAGGCGCTCGGCACTTTCAAGTACATGCGCCGGCTCGCGGTGGGCCGCGACGTGACGCGTCAGCGCCTGCGCAGCGACCCCAACGCCAAACCCGGCCCGAGCGACGGTTAAGCGCCGCGCCCGACGCGCAGAAGGCATATAAAGCACGGAAGGCACGCAGGCCGCACGCGTTTTCATTTCGCGTGCGCTTGCGATTCCGCTCCCAACCCAGCGCGGCGCGAGCCGCGACGTCCCATCGAACGCCATGTCCCAGATTAATCGCCAGATTCTGCTTGCCTCACGCCCCGAAGGCGTCGCGAGTGCCGATAATTTCCGTCTCGTTCAAACGCCGCTCGCACCGCTCGCGCAGGGTCAGGTACGCGTGCGCAATCACTGGCTTTCGCTCGATCCGTACATGCGCGGACGCATGAACGACAGCAAATCGTACGCGGCGCCGCAGCCGCTCGATGCCGTGATGATCGGCGGCACGTCGGGCGAGGTGGTCGAATCGCTGAACCCGAAGTTCAAGGCCGGCGACAAGGTGGTCGGCATGGGCGGCTGGCAGGAGTACGCGACCTCGGACGGCAGTGACCTGCATGTGGTCGATACGGCGCATGTGCCGCTCTCCGCGTATCTGGGTCCGGTGGGCATGCCGGGCGTCACCGCGTGGTACGGCCTGAACCGCATCATCGCGCCGCAGGCGGGCCAAACGGTCGTGGTGAGCGCGGCGAGCGGCGCCGTGGGCAGCGTCGTGGGCCAGTTGGCGAAGCGGGCGGGCTGCCGCGCCGTGGGCATCGCGGGCGGTGCAGAAAAATGCCGCTATGTCGTGGAGACGCTCGGCTTCGACGCGTGCGTCGACTACAAAGCGGGCAACCTCTATCAGGACCTCAAGGCCGCGACGCCGCAGGGCGTCGATGGCTACTTCGAGAACGTGGGCGGCGACGTGCTCAACGCCACGCTCGCGCGCATGAACGCCGCCGGGCGCATCGCGCTGTGCGGCATGATCGCGGGCTACGACGGCGAGCCGATCCCGCTCAAGCATCCGCAACTGCTGCTCACGCAGCGTCTGCTCGTGCAGGGCTTCATCGTGAGCGAGCATCTGGACGTCTGGCCGCAAGCGCTTTCCGAACTGGGCGCGCTCGTCGCGAAGCAGCAACTCGTCTATCGCGAGACCGTCGACGAAGGCCTCGAAAACGCGCCCACCGCATTCCTCGGTATGCTCAAGGGGCAGAACTTCGGCAAGCAGCTCGTCAAGCTGATCTGATGACGGCGACGCGAAGGCGCTGAGCGTCTACGTTCGTCGGCCATTTTTCAATGCCTGGGCAGTATTAACGAATAGGTGAGGAGCACGATGTCGGATCCGTTTCAGTTCGAAGGCCGCGCGGCGGTCATCACCGGTGCGGCGAGCGGCTTTGGCCGCGCGTTCGCCCAGCACGCCGCGTCGCTCGGCATGAAGCTCGTGCTCGCGGACGTCGACGCGCTCGCGCTCGACGAAACCGTACAGGCACTGCGCGCGCAGGACGTGCAGGCGATCGGCGTGCGTACCGACGTGCGCGACCCGGCGCAGGTGGATGCGCTCGCGCAGGCCGCGCTCGATGCGTTCGGCAAGGTCCATCTGCTCTTCAACAACGCCGGCGTGGGCAGCGGCGGCTTCGTGTGGGAGAGCAGCGCGCGGGACTGGGAGTGGGTCTTCGGCGTGAACGTGATGGGAGTCGCCAACGGCGTGCGCAGCTTCACGCCGGTCATGCTCGAACAGGGCGAGCGCGCGCATATCGTCAACACGGCCTCGGTGGCGGGACTGCTCGCGCCGCCCGCGATGGCCGTCTACAACGCGTCCAAGCACGCGGTGGTGGCGCTGACCGAGACGCTCTATCACGACCTCAGGAACGTGAGCACGCAGGTGAGCTGCTCGCTGCTGTGCCCCGCGTTCGTACCGACGGGTATCGCCGACGCCGAGCGCAGCCGCCCCGACGAGTTGCGCAACGACGCGCCACGCACGCGTTCGCAGCAGGCCGCCGATCTGCAACTGCAGCGCGCGGTGCGCTCGGGCCGTCTCACGGCCGACGACGTCGCGAAGGCCACCTTCGACGCGGTGCGCGAAGGGCGCTTCTACATCCTCACGCATCCGGGCATACTCCCATCGGTCAAGCTGCGCCACGAAGACATCGAGACGCTGCGCAATCCCACCGATCCGCTCTCGCTCAAGCCCGAAGTCAAGAAGGCGCCGGCGCAATAGCCCAGCCGCGCGCGCCACGCGGCGTTCGAGCGGGACCTCATTCGACAGACTCATGCCGCTCAACGCGAAAATCGCTCTGGTGCTCGACATGGTGGCCCGCGCGGGCCGCAAGCCGTATCACGAAATGACGGCGCGGGACGCGCGCGCCTCCTACGAGAAGAGCGCGTCGGTGCTCGAGATCGCCGCCGCGCCGATGTATTCGGTGGAAGACCTGCACGTGCCCACGCGCGACGGCGCGACGATTCGCGCGCGGCTCTATCTGCCCGTCGAGCCGCAGTGGGCCGAGCCGTTGCCTGCGCTCGTCTATTTCCACGGCGGCGGCTTCACGGTGGGCAGCGTCGACACGCACGACGCCTTGTGCCGCATGTTCGCGCGCGACGCGCGCTGCGCGGTGCTCTCGGTCGATTACCGGCTCGCGCCCGAGCACAAGTTCCCGACCGCCGTGAACGACGCGTTCGACGCCTATGCGTGGCTCCATGCGCACGCGGCCGAATACGCGATCGACGAGACGCGCCTCGCCGTGGGCGGCGACAGCGCGGGCGGCACGCTCGCGACGGTGTGCGCGGTGCTCGCGCGCGACGCGGGCATGGCGCCCGTGTTGCAGTTGCTGATCTATCCGGGCACGGGCGGGCATCAACAAACGGCCTCGCACGCGCGCCTCGCTGAGGGCTATCTGCTCACGGCGCCCACCGTGCAATGGTTCTTCGATCACTACGTGCGCGATGGGTCCGATCGCGACGACTGGCGTTTCGCGCCGCTCGACGGCACGCGCGGCGCGCCCGATTTTCGTGGCGTGGCGCCGGCGTGGATCGCGGTGGCGGAGTTCGATCCGCTCGTCGACGAGGGCGAAGCCTATGCGCAGAAGCTGCGCGCAGCGGGCAACGAGGTCACGCTCGTGCGCTTCGACGGCATGATCCACGAGTTCTTCAAGATGGGCGGTTTCGTGGAGGACGCGCGGCGCGCGCAGGGCGAGGCCGCGCAGGCGTTGCGCGCGGCGTTCGGCTCGGGGGATTGAGCGGGGGCGGCCGGGTCACGGCCTGTCATTCGTTAGCGTGAGGCGGTCTCACGCGCTGAACCGACCGTAAAGCGCTCGTGGCGCTCGAAGGCGCCCGGTCGCGCGATGCGGTGCGAGCCGTCGTCGTCGCTGAGTTCGCAGGCTTCCACGCTCAATCGATCGCCACTCACGCGCACGCGCAGTGCCGTGGTGCCGCGCGTGCCGTATTCGGGCGTCTCGATGAACGCCGCCGACAGGGCGCGCTCGCGCTCGAGCGGAATGCCGGTCGCGGGCAACTCGCTGTCGAGCGCGACGCTCGGGTCGCGCATCAATTCGATCAGGCGTTCGAGCGGGACATCGGGGCCGTCCGCCGCGAGCCGGGCGAGCCCCGCGCGCTTCTTCACGAGCTTCGGCCACGGTGTGTCGAGCACGGCATTGGAGATGCCGTGCGTGCCCTCGGGCAGCGGGGCGGGCACGCGATCGCCGCGATTGCAGTACCAGGCGAGTTCGCGCCGCTTCCAGTCGCCGACGACGAGGTTGAAGCCGTTATACATCTCGCCGTCGCGCGCGACTTCCTCTAGATAGGCGAGCGGCCTGTCGGGCCGCTTTTCGGCGCCTTCGGCATCGCGCCAGCCGGTCAGCCAGCGCGAAACGAGCGTGCCGCGCGTGGGCGCGTCGGGGCGCATCTCGTGCGGCGCGCGGTAGTTGGTGAGCGCCGCGAAGCGGCCGTCGCGCGTCATGCCGAGCCACGTTCCGCCGCCGACTAGATCGCGGCCCGCGAGCACGTCCGGCGAGTCGTTCCACCATTGCATGGGCTCGGCCGTGCGGCGCAGGAATTCGTCGCGGTTCGCGGCGAGCGTGAAGAGCGCGCCATCGTTCGCGTGCGGCCGCCAGTCGAAGACGATCAGGCACATCGCGCGCGGTCTCCGTCGTCGACGGCAGACGCCGTGCGTGAAGCCGAAGCCGTATGTGAAGCGCTCAACGCCTTCGGCGCCGCGAGGCGCGCGAAGGACCACGAAGCGGCAAGCGCCACGCGCGGCGCGGACCGCGTCACCACCGGACCCGGCGCCAAGCGTCAGACCTCGGCGGGCAGTGCGTACGGCAGCGGCAGGATGCGCAGGGCGGGGCCGTCGGCGGCGCCCAGATGCACGCTACCCGATTCGAGCGCCGCGAGCTTGATCTCCGCGAGCAGGTCGACGCCGCCTTCGGGCGCCGCCGCCGCATTGACGATCATGCCGCACGGCTGGCCGGGGTCCTCGGAGTGAAAGAGCTCGGCGCCGGGGCGCGCGGCGTCGAGCCCGGCCGCGACGCTCGCGAGCGCGGTGCGGCGCTTGATCGTGCCGCGATACTGGCTGCGCGCGACGATCTCCTGGCCCGGATAGCAGCCCTTCTTGAAGTTCACGCCGCCGAGCACGTCGTAGTTGACCATCTGCGGGACGAACTGCTCGCTCACGGCCTGGGTGATGCGCGGCTCGCCCGCGCGGATGTCGAGCCAGTCCCACACCGCCGGCGAGACGGGCTTGAGCAGGCCTTCGAGCGAGGCGAGCTTCGCTTCCACGGCGTCCTTCGGGCCGACCCACAGATAGCGCAGGCGCCCGGCCGCATCGGGCATGCGGATCAGCGTGCCCGCGGGGTCGTCCACCTTCACGTGCACGCCGTCGGGCAGCGCGTCGAACACGCGCGCGAGCGCGCCGCGCACGTCGCCCGCGAGGCCGACCACGAGCAGCTTGTCGGTGTCGTCGGTGAGTTTGGCCTTGGCGCGCAGCACGAACATCGACAGGCGTTTTTGCACACCCGCCTGCACGTCCTTCGAGAGCAGCATGCGGATCGTGTCGCCCGTCTTCCACGTGAGGAACGAGGCGAGCAGGCGCCCCTTGGGCGAGCAGTAGCCGGCAAGACGCGCACCCGTGACGTCCAGATGCTGGATGTCGTTCGTGAGCTGGCTGTGCAGGAAGCTGGCCGCGTCGTCGCCATTGGCGTCGATCACGCCGAATTGCGGCAGGATCGCCCAGGCGCCGCCCTTGAGAACGGCGTCGAAATCTTCAGCGGAGGGCGCCGCGGCAGGCGTGGCGATGGCCGGTGCGCTGCTGGACGGAGTGCTTGATGCGAGCGGGGAGTTCATGGATTCGGGGAACAGTCAATCCTGACTTTGGCGGGGGCAAGCAGTTATTATATGAGGTCCGCCTGAGTCTCGTTACGCATGTCCCTCCTCAAGAAATGCCTTGTTGCCGGCGCCGGCCTCGTCGTGCTTGGCGCCGTCGCAGTGGGCGGCGTCTGGCGCTGGGCGAGCACGCCCGTCGCGCTCGCCGTCCCGCAACTCGATGTCACCATCAAGCCGCACAGCTCCGTGCGCAGCGTCACCGCCCAGTTGCGCCGTGGCGGCGTGCCCATCCAGACCGATTTGTTCGTGCTGATGACGCGCGTGCTCGGCCTGCAAAGCCAGCTCAAGTCCGGCAACTACGAGTTCAAGACCGGCGTCACGCCCTATGAGGTGCTGCAGAAGATGGCGCTCGGCGACGTCAACGAGTACGTCGCGACCATCATCGAAGGCTGGACCTTCAAGCGCATGCGCGACGAGCTCGACGCGAATCCGGCGCTGCGCCACGACACGGCGGGCATGAGCGACGCCCAGCTGCTCACCGCGATCGGCGCGCCGCCCGCGCCGCAGGGCAGCGGCGAAGGGCTGTTCTTCCCGGACACCTATCTGTTCGACAAAGGTTCGAGCGATCTGGACGTCTACCGCCGCGCCTACAAGCTGATGCAGACGCGCCTGAACGAGGCCTGGGCCGCGCGCGCGCAGGGCTTGCCGCTGAAGTCGCCCTACGAGGCGCTCACGCTCGCCTCGCTGGTCGAGAAGGAGACCGGCCGTGCCGGCGACCGTCCGCTCGTGGCCGCCGTGTTCGCGAACCGGCTCAAGGCGGGCATGCCGCTGCAGACCGACCCCGCGGTGATCTACGGGCTCGGCGCGAGCTACCTGGGGCGGCTCCATAAAAGCGATCTGCAAACCAACACTCTTTACAATACCTATCTGCATCCCGGGCTGCCGCCGACGCCGATCGCGCTGCCCGGCGCCGCCGCCTTGCAGGCGGCGCTCAATCCCGCCTCGACCGCCGCGCTGTACTTCGTGGCGCGCGGCGACGGCACCAGCGTTTTTTCTGACAATCTCGTCGACCACAACAAGGCCGTCGACAAGTACATCCGGGGTAATTAAATGGCGCGGGGCCGATTCATCACGTTCGAGGGCATCGATGGCGCGGGCAAGACCACGCATCTGGCGTGGTTTCGCGAGCAGCTCGAGCAGAAGCTCTCCGCCACGGGCCGGTCGGTGGTCATGACCCGGGAGCCGGGCGGCACGCCGCTCGGCGAGAAGCTGCGCGAGATCCTGCTGCACGAGCAGATGGACCTCGAAACCGAGGCGCTGCTGATGTTCGCCGGCCGCCGCGAGCACCTGGCGCGCGTGATCGAGCCGGCGCTCGCGCGCGGCGACTGGGTGCTCTCGGACCGTTTCACCGACGCCACCTTCGCCTATCAGGGCGGCGGCCGGGGCCTGCCGCGCGACAAGCTCGAGACGCTCGAGCGCTGGGTCCAGGGCGGCTTCCAGCCCGACCTGACCGTGCTGTTCGACATTGCGCCCGACACCGCGAGCGAGCGCCGCGGCGCCGCGCGCGAGCCGGACCGCTTCGAGAGCGAGACCGACGCGTTCTTCACGCGCACGCGCGCCGAATATCTGCGCCGCGCGGAAGAGGCGCCGTACCGCTTCGCGATCGTCGATTCGTCGCAGAGCATCGACGAGATTCGCAAGCAGCTCGAGCAAATTCTCCGCAATATCGCCTAATAGACTGATTTAAAATATGATCTACCCTTGGCAATCGGGCGACTGGGAGCGCCTTCAGCAACTGCGCAGCCACTGGCCGCATGCGCTGCTGCTGCATGGCCAGGCCGGTATCGGCAAGCTCCAGTTCGCGCAGCATCTGGCGAAGGGCTTGCTGTGCGAGTCGCCGCAGGCCGACGGCCAGCCGTGCGGCGCGTGTCCGGCCTGCACCTGGTTCGCGCAGGGCAATCATCCCGACTATCGCGTCGTGGTGCCCGAGGCGCTGGCCGGTCTCGTGGGCCCCACGGGCGCCGACGACAAGGACGACGCCAAAGCCGACAAGGGTGACGCCGACGAGGGCAAGAAGACCCGCGCCCCCAGCAAGGAGATCCGCATCGAGCAGGTTCGCGCGCTGCTCGATTTCACGGGCGTGGGCTCGCATCGCGGCGGTCTGCGCGTGGTCGTGCTGTATCCGGCCGAGGCGCTCAATGTCGCCGCCGCGAACGCGCTCCTGAAGACGCTCGAAGAACCGCCCGCGGGCGTCGTGTTTCTGCTGGTTTCGGCGCGCATCGACCGGCTGCTGCCGACCATCATCAGCCGCTGCCGCCAATGGCCGATGAGCACGCCCGCGCCGCAGGAGGCGCAGGCCTGGCTCACGAAGCAGGGCGTGGCCGACCCGGCCGGTCTTCTCGCCGAAGCGGGCGGCGCGCCGCTCGCGGCGCTCGCGCTCTCGCAGGACGACAACCGCGCGCTGCGCGACTGGACGCTCGGCCAGCTCGCGGCGGGCGCGGCGTGCGACGCCTTCGCCTGCGGCGAGACGCTGCAGAAGCTGCCGGTGCCGCTCGTGCTCGGCTGGCTGCAGCGCTGGGTCTACGATCTGCTGGCCGAGCGCACGGCGGGCCGTCCGCGCTACTACCCGCAATCGGCGGCAGCGCTCGCGCGCTGCGCGGCGAATCTGGAGGCGCCGGCGCTCGCGCGCTACCTGAAGGCCGTGACGCGCCAGCGCGCCGTCGAAAACCATCCGCTGAATGCGCGCCTCGTGTTCGAGGAGCTTTTTCTCGGCTATCGTGAAATGTTCGCCTGAGTTTTTTGGCGAGCACTATCCCCATCGCAGGACCGCCCATGTTTGTCGATTCACATTGCCATATCAACTTCGAGGGGCTCGCCGACCGGCTGCCCGAGGTGCTCGAGAACATGCGCGCGCAGGCCGTCACGCACGCGCTGTGCGTCTCGGTCGACTTCGAGACGCTGCCCTCGGTGCTCGATATCGCGAGCCGCTACGAGAACGTCTACGCGTCCGTGGGCGTGCACCCCGATCACGAGGACGCCCGTGAGCCCAGCGTCGCGGAGCTCGTCGAGCTCGCGAAGCACCCGAAGGTCGTGGCGATCGGCGAAACGGGGCTCGATTACTACCGCCTCGGCGAGCGCACGATCGAGGACATGGAGTGGCAGCGCGAGCGCTTTCGCGTGCATATCCGCGCGGCGCACGCGACGGACAAGCCGCTCATCGTGCATACGCGCGCGGCCTCGGACGACACGCTGCGCATCATGGAAGAAGAGCGCGCGGGCGAGCCGGGCGGCGTGATGCACTGCTTCACGGAACCGTGGACGATCGCCGAGCGGGCGCTCGCGCAGAACTTCTACATCTCCCTTTCGGGCATCGTGACGTTCAAGAGCGCGACCGACGTCCAGGACGTGGCGCGCCGCGTGCCGCTCGAGCGTTTGCTGATCGAAACGGATTCGCCGTATCTTGCGCCAGTGCCGTATCGCGGCAAACCCAATGAACCTGCGTACGTTAGCCATGTCGGAAGATTCATTGCGCAGCAACGCGGTTTGCCGGACGCCGAACTCGGCGCTGCCACCACGCAGAATTTTTTCCGGCTCTTCAAGATTCCGGCCAACGCCTGAGTCGCACCGCTTGCAGCCAATTACGGTTTATTATCAATTAGATATCGAATAACGTTAAGGCTTGACATGAACTCGAATCCGCTTACGTCCACCGTCCACGCCCCGCAAGCTCCGCGCGCCGCAGGCGTGCGCCGCATCGCCGCCGTGCTCGCCTTCGGCATGAGCGCCGCCTTCCTCGCAAGCGCGCCGGTCCACGCCGAGTCGATCGACTCGCTCGTGAAGAGCGTGAAATTCGACGACGACAAGGGCGTCGCCAAGGACATCGCCAACGGCATGGACCCGAACGCGACCGACAGCCAGGGCATGCCGCTGCTGGTGCTGGCCGCGCGCGAGAAGTCGGACAAGGTGGCGGCGGTGCTGCTCGACAACCCGAAGACCAACATCGGCGCCCAGGACAAGGCAGGCGAGAACGCGCTGATGCTGGCCTCGCTCAACGGCGACATGGATCTCGTGAAACTCCTCATCACCAAGGGCGCCGAGGTCAACAAGCAGGGCTGGACGCCGCTGCACTACGCCGCGGCGAATGGCAACGACGACGTGGCGAAGCTGCTGATCGGCTATTCGGCCGACGTCAATGCGCTCTCGCCCAACGGTACGACTCCGCTCATGATGGCCGCGCGCGGCGATCATATGAGCACGGCGAAGCTGCTGCTCGACCACGGCGCCAATCTCAATGCGAAGAACCAGATCGGCATGAACGCGCTCGATTTCGCCAAGCAGTACAAGGCCCCGGACGCGATCAAGGATCTCTCGGCGCGCATGGGTCAGACGGCGAAGTAAAGCCGCGACAGGGCCGCCGTGGGGTGCAAGCCGGAGCGCAGCGGATTCAAGCCAGGCGCTTCGCACGGCGGTGGGACCGCGTACATCCGGTGCGGCGCCAGCCAGGCCTCGTTGCGCCGAGCCGCTCACCGGCCCTTTCGCAGAGCGCCGCACGGCGCGCCGGCAAAAACAGTGCACAATACCGGGGTTGCCGCCGGCCGCCAGCGGGCGGCTCGCGGCGCGGCAAGCGCCGCCCCCAAACGACGAATCAAGGAGAATCATGCTGCGGGCTCTGATCTGCGCCGGCGCGCTCGCTGTGCCGATTTCGGCTTTCGCCTTTACCGCTTCCGATCTGAACCGGCTGTGCTCGAAGACCGACGTGGCGTCGCGCAGCGCATGTGCCGCCTACATCGAAGGGGCCGCCGACGGCATTTTCAACACCATCGACGCGATCGGCGGCACGACAGGCCCGCGCGTCGGCCAGTATTTCTGCCTGCCGGCGGACGCGCGCTCGGCGCAGCTCACCGACGCCGTGCGCAAGTACATCGCCGACAATCCGAACGTCGCCGGGTACAACGCCAGCACGGCGATCTCGCTCGGGCTCGGCAAGGCGTTTCCGTGCAAAACGAGCAATTGAGCCTCGACCGGGCCGCCTGGCTGGATCTTTTCCCGCGCGTCTGAGTGCCCAACAGGCTGCGCGCCCGATCGCCCGACCCAGGGCATTCGGCGTTGAACCATCGGCGCAGGTGTCAGTCGATTCACTAGCGGGGCGGCTGACGGCCGTCACCGCATCTCGCGCCGCCGCGCGGCTCAGGCCGGCCCGGCGCATTCCATTCTTTAGCGCTTTTTTACGCGCATTCGCGTAGCGTGATGTCTGGCGCGGCGGCCTTCGGCCGCGTGCCTTGCGTCGCCGCGCGCGCCGCGAATGCTGCGCTCGCTGCGCGGGTCCATGGGTCCATGCCCGTGCCGTTTCCATGCGCTGCCCTCACGCTCAGGAGGAACTCGCCGCCGATGCCGACAATCGACGATCTCTCTCTCTTCGCCTCGCGCTTTGCCGACGCGCCGCTACAGAACTGGCTCGGTACGCTTTTCGTCAGTGTCATCGCGCTGGTTTTCACCCTCGCCATTCACTGGCTCGGCGCGCGCGTCGTGCGCCGGCTCGCGCGTCCCTATCCACGCGTGAGCGGGTTCGTGCGCGCGATCCATCAGCCCGTACGCGTCGTGCTCGCGGTGCTCGCACTCGAATTCGTCTGGTGGCAGGCGCCCGACACCCTGCATTTCATCGGCATCCTGCGCGAGCTCTGCGCGTTCGCGCTGATCGGCGCCATCACGTGGCTCTCGGTGCGCTGCGCGGCGGCCATCGGCGAGGCGATCATCGCCGCGCATCCGCTCGACATCGCCGACAACCTCCAGGCGCGCCGCATCCATACCCAGGCCCGCGTGCTCGCGCGCACGGTGATGGTCGTGATCATCATCTTCGGCGTGGGCGCCGCGCTCATGACTTTCCCGAACGTGCGCCAGATCGGCGCGAGCCTGCTGGCCTCGGCGGGCGTCGCCGGGCTCGTGGCCGGTATCGCGGCACGCCCCGTGCTGGGGAACCTGATTGCCGGGCTGCAGATCGCGCTGACACAGCCGATCCGGCTCGACGACGTGGTCGTGATCCAGGGCGAGTGGGGACGTATCGAAGAAATTACCGGCACCTATGTGTCGGTGCGGATCTGGGATCAGCGGCGTCTGATCGTGCCGCTGCAATGGTTCATCGAGAATCCGTTCACGAACTGGACGCGCAGCAGCTCGCAGATCATCGGCTCGGTGTTTCTGTGGCTCGACTACCGCATGCCGCTCGCGCCGCTGCGCGAGGAGCTGGCGCGCATCGTCGAGCCGGCGCCCGAGTGGGACCGGCGCGTTCGGGTGCTGCAGGTCACCGACGCCAACGAGCGCGCGATGCAGTTGCGCGTGCTCGTGAGCTCGCAGGACTCGGGCTTGAACTGGGATTTGCGCTGCCGCGTGCGCGAGGGTTTGCTCGATTTCGTCAACGCGCACTATCCGCAGTATCTGCCGCGCGGGCGGGCCGAGGTTTCGGCGCAACTGGAGAGCGGCGTGACGGGGGCAGCGGGGAAGTCCGGCGCAGGCGGCGAGGCGGAGCCACCCACCGTCTTTGCGCCGAGGCCGAAGCCCTCGTGGGAATCGACGCCGGCGCCCGCGTCGAGCACGGCCGCGCATACCGAGGCCGATCCGCTTATGGGCAGCGGGGAGCGCGCAGCGGCCGCCGGCGCGAGGGCGAACGCGAAGGCGGCCACGCGGCGCGAGGGCGAACGCGAAGACGAAGAGGCGATGGCGACGGCGGACGATCGCGCGACGCGTTGAGCGCCTGGCAAAAAAAGCCGCAAACAAAGCCATGAAATGAAGCAAACAGGAGGAGCATCTCGATGGCCAGATTGATAGTCGTCTCGAACCGCGTGGCGACGCCCACGGAGACCAAAGGCTCCGCAGGGGGGCTCGCCGTCGGGGTGTTCGGCGCGCTCAAGGACGCGGGCGGCGTCTGGTTTGGCTGGAGCGGCGATGTCGTGAGCGAGACCGTCGCGAACGCGGGCCCGACGCTCGCCGACGAGGGGCCCGTCACGTTCGCGACCGTCGGGCTCACGAAGAAGGACTACGACCAGTATTACCGCGGCTTCTCGAACGCCACGCTGTGGCCGGTCTTCCACTACCGCAACGATCTCGCGCGCTACGAGCGCGACGAATACGCCGGCTACCGGCGCGTGAACGCGTGGCTCGCGCACAAGCTCATCAAGCTGATCCAGCCCGACGACATCATCTGGGTCCACGACTACCACCTGATCCCGTTCGCCGAGGCGCTGCGCGGCGAGGGCGTGCGCAACCGCATCGGCTTCTTCCTGCATATTCCGTTTCCTTCGCCGCAAGTCCTGCAGACGATTCCGCCGCACGAAGAGCTCGTGAAGTCGCTGTGCTGCTATGACCTGCTCGGCTTCCAGACGCGCAACGACCAGCAGGCGTTTCACGACTACATCGAGCGCACCGCGCACGGCACGGTATGCGAGCACGGCGAGAACAAGGAGGAGGGCGAGCTCGAGGCCTATGGGCGCAAGCTGCGCACGGGCGTCTATCGCATCGGCGTGTTCCCCGACGAGATCGCCGAGCAGGCCGCGCGCTACGAGAGCCGCCAGCACGTGCTCGACCTCAAGCAGAGTCTCGAAGGGCGCAAGCTCGTGATGAGCGTGGACCGGCTCGATTATTCGAAGGGGCTCGTCGAGCGCTTTCACGCATTCGAGCAGTTGCTCGAGCATTCGCCCGAATGGCGCGGCAAGGTCACGCTCGTGCAGATCGCGCCGCCCACGCGCTCCGACGTCGCGAGCTACAAGGTCATCCGCGAGGAACTCGAGCGCGAGGCAGGCCGCATCAACGGGCGCTACTCGGGCCTCGACTACACGCCGATCCGCTATCTGAGCCAGCAATACGACCGCTGGAAGCTGATGTCGCTGTTTCGCGAGTCGCAGGTGGGCTATGTCACGCCGCTGCACGACGGCATGAATCTGGTCGCGAAGGAATACGTGGCCGCGCAGAATCCCGACGATCCCGGCGTGCTCGTGCTCTCGATCTTCGCGGGCGCCGCCGCCGAGCTCACGGGCGCGCTGCTCGTGAATCCGCACGATGCGGCCGGCATGTCGGAGGCGCTCGGGCGCGCGCTCTCGATGCCGCTCGACGAGCGCAAGGCGCGCTATCTGACCAACATGGAGGCGCTGCGCCGCAACGATCTGGGCGTCTGGCGCGACCGTTTCCTCTCCGATCTCGCGGCCGTGCCGCAGCCGCGTTGAGCGGGCGCGCACTGGCCATCGGCCACCTATGGTCCATGCGCCGATAACACCGGCCGGCGACAACGCGCGCGGCGCCCGATTGCGTATCATCGGGCGCTGGCTCAACCCGCGCGCACGCGCTTGCATCGCCTCATGCTCTCCACTCTCGCCATCGCCAATTACCGCTCGCTGCGCGAGCTCATCGTGCCGCTCGGCCCGCTGAACGTCATCACCGGGCCGAACGGCAGCGGCAAGTCCAATCTTTATCGGGCGCTGCGCCTGCTCGCGTTGACGGCGCGCGGCGGCGTGATTCCGTCGCTTGCGCGCGAGGGCGGACTGCAATCGACGCTCTGGGCCGGCCCCGAGCGTTTCTCGCGCGCGGTCGCCCAAGGCGACTACGCGGTGCAGGGCACGGTGCGCAAGGACGCCGTGAGCCTCAAGCTCGGCTTCTCGGGCGAGACCTTCGGCTATGCGATCGACCTCGGCTTGCCGCCGCCCGCTTCGACGTCGCAGTTCTCACTCGACCCCGTCATCAAGCGCGAATGCATCTGGGGCGGACCACTGCTGCGCCCATCGACTTTGCTCGTGGACCGCCAGGGGCCGATGATCCGCATTCGCGACGAGGAAGCCGGGCGCGGCGAGTGGACCACGCTCGCGCAACCGGTGGCGAGCTTCGACAGCATGATGACGGAGTTCGCCGACCCGCGCAGCGCGCCGGAGATGATCGCGGTGCGCGAGCAGATTCGCTCGTGGCGCTTCTACGACCATTTCCGCACCGACGAGCACGCGCCCGCGCGCCAGGTGCAGATCGGCACCCATTCGCCGGTGCTGGCCGACGACGGCGCGAATCTGGCTGCCGCGCTGCAGACGGTCCGCGAGATCGGCGACGGCGCGGCGCTCGATACGGCGATCGGCGATGCGTTTCCCGGCGCGCGCGTCGAAATCGTCAACCACGAAGGGCGCTTCGAGGTGGCGCTGCGCCAGGAAGGGCTGCTGCGGCCATTGCGCGGCGCCGAGCTCTCCGACGGCACGCTGCGCTATCTGCTGCTCGCCGCCGCGCTGCTGAGCCCGCGCCCGCCCGCGCTGCTCGTGCTCGACGAGCCGGAGACGAGCCTGCACCCGGACCTGCTGCCGTCGCTCGCGCGGCTCATTGCGCGCGCCTCGGTGCACTCGCAGGTGCTCGTGGTTTCGCATGCGGCGCGGCTCGTCGCGGCGCTGGAGCGCGAGGCGGGCAGCCAGTCGATCGTGCTGGAGCGGCGCCTCGGCGCGACGGCGCTCGCCGACGAAGACGCCCTCGACGTTCCAGCGTGGAAGTGGCCCTCGCGCTGACTCGCGCCGGGCGCTGGCGGATGTTTCCACGTGTAAGTCCATATAGCAATTGAAAGACTCGCGGCGCGGGCGCCCTGCATGGCGAATAATAAAAACACGAGCCGCCTGCGGAGCCGCTCGATCGTGCCCTGCAGGGTTCTGTCCCTTCGATGGCCGCGGCGCGGCTGCGGCAGGCGGCTTCCTTTAGAATGGTTCGAACCGCCTGCCGGATATCCCGCGTGCCTCGCGCGCGGAACACGAAGGAGACTCCCGATGAGAATTGCGCAGATCGCCCCGCTGACCGAATCGGTGCCGCCCAAGCTCTACGGCGGGACCGAGCGCGCCGTGTCGTACATCACCGAGGCGCTGGTCGATCTCGGGCACGACGTGACGCTATTCGCCAGCGGCGACTCGCAAACGCGTGCGAAGCTCGAACCTGTGTGGCCGCGCGCGCTGCGACTCGACCCCGGCATTCGCGACCGGGTTGCGCCGCACATGCTGCTCATGGAAATGGTGCGCCGCCAGGCCGACCAGTTCGACGTGCTGCACTTCCATATGGACTACTACTCGTTTTCGGTGTTCAAGCGCCAGGAAACGCCGTTCGTGACCACGCTGCACGGCCGCCTCGACTTGCCGGAGCAGCAGCCGGTGTTCGACACGTTCAACACGGCTCCCGTCGTCTCGATCTCGAACTCGCAGCGCCAGCCGATGCCGCAGGCCAAATGGCTCAGGACCGTCTATCACGGGCTGCCCGAGACGCTCTACACGCCGCAGCCCGTCGAGCAGCGCTATCTCGCGTTTCTCGGCCGCATTTCGCCCGAGAAGCGCGTGGACACGGCGATCCGCATTGCGCAGCGCTGCGGCTTGCCGATCCGCATTGCCGCCAAAGTCGACGAGGCCGACCGCGAATACTTCGAACGCGAGATCAAGCCGCTGTTCGCACTCCCTAATGTCGAGTTCGTCGGCGAGATCAACGACAGCCAGAAGGCCGAGTTTCTCTCGGGCGCGCACGCGCTGCTGTTTCCGATTGACTGGCCCGAGCCGTTCGGGCTGGTGATGATCGAGGCGATGGCTTGCGGCACGCCCGTGATCGCGTTCAATCGCGGCGCGGTGCCGGAAGTGGTCGATGAGGGCGTTTCGGGATTTATCGTCGAGGACGAGATTGGCGCCGTGGCGGCCGTCAACCGGCTCGCCCGCGTGCCGCGTGCCGGTGTGCGGCGCCGCTTCGAGGAGCGATTCACGTCGCACCGCATGGCGCAGCAGTATGTCGAGGCGTATGAGGCGGTGATCCGCGCGAACAAGCGTTCGCGCTTCAAGGTGATCGATACATCCGCGAGCTGATGAGCGGATGAGGGTGCTGGTCGCGGCGCGGGTCTACGGGACTCGGGCCGGATGAAGGTGGACCCGGGCGAACGCGCGGCGCTCGCCCGAGCGAAGCGATTACAGCTTCAGGCGGCTGATCTTGTTGCCGCCGAGCGAAAGATCGCCGATCAGGCCGCTGTTGGTGAGCACGAAGACTTCGACGGGCTTGGTGGCCGTGGTGGTGTCGACCGAGCCGTTTGCGCCGACCTTCACGATCGCGACCGAGGCGTCGCCGCCCGCCGACCAGCCATCCGAGTTGCGGAATTTGTCGAGTGCGTCCTGCGTCATGAACAGATAGACGACGGCCTTCGACTGCATGCCGAGCGTGGCGCCCACCGATGCACCCGTCGTGCTGTAGTAGCCGACGGTGCTGCCGCCAACACGCAGTGCGCCGTCGCCGTGCTCGCCGCCGACCACGACGCCCGCCTGGACCACCGACGGGAACACCAGCACGCCGCGCGCCTTGCCAACGAGTTCGCGCGAGCCCGGCACGGTCTGGAAGAGGCGCGACATCGTGCCGTCGACGCTCGCGTCGATCGACTGGCGGCGCGCATCGTTCGACTGCGCAGTGGGCGGATTGTTGCCCGTGGTCGTACAGCCCGCGAGCGCCACGCCGGCGAGCGCAACGGCAACAGAAGTCTTGAGGATGAAGCGGCGTGCTTGCATGTTGTTCTCCGTTCTGGGTTTCGAAAAAGTATCCGAAAGCCGTACCCGTCGTGGCCAACGACGGAATCAGCTTTCGCCGTTATAGCACAGGCACTGGATTTGCTCGTTCGAGGCGGCGCAGCGGCAAAAGGGGCGTCAGCGTTCCGCAACGGGCTTCGTGGTGGGCGGGCGGCGCAGCGCGCGTTTCACCCCGCCCAGGACGATGCCGATCGCGAGCAGCGTGGCGGCCGGCACGACCCAGTAGCCGACGAACGCATGCCACAGATAGTTCACGAGCGTCGCGCGGCGCATGGCGTATTCGTCGAGCGCGGCTTGATGGGGGGCCGCGTTTTCCGCGAGCACGGCGTCGGGGCAACCCAGTGCGCGCGCCCGCTCGGGGGTTCCCTGGCAGCGCTGCGGGGCGCCGGCCGCGCGTTCGGTGTCGGTGAAGGTCCAGCTCGTGAGGGCGCGCTGAAGATCCGCGCGGTTATAGGCCATTTCGTCCTGCGCCTCGCGCACCGCGACGATCATCACCGGCACGAGCCAGAAGACGATCACCACCAGCCAGCGGCGAAACCAGCGGTTCTTGTATTTCCATGCCATCCGCGCCTCCGTACGATGCGACCAGCATCATCCAGGCTTCAACGTTCGTTCGGCGGCCCGATGGCGTTGGCGTGATGTCATGTCAAGGAAGGGGCGCCGCTGCAGCCATCATAGGAGAAAAATGGCGCTTGAGCGCAAGGCGGCAGGTGCGCCGGCACACGCGCGGCGCGCGAGTGGGCGAAGGCCGCCGCGCCATGAAAAAAAACGACGCGCCGCAGCATAAGCCGGGGCGCGTCGTGGCGGGGGCTACCGTCGCTGCGGATCAGTTCTTGGTCGAGAGGCACTGCTTCATGAATGCCTTGCGATCGTCGCCCTTCTTGTCGCCGGCCTGCGCGTTGCACGCCTTCATCCGTTCCTGCTGCGTCATCGTGCCGGTGGTTGCGCCGCCGGCCGAGAGGCACTGCTTCATGAATGCCTTGCGATCGTCGCCTTTCTTGCTGCCGGCCTGCGCGTTGCACGTCGTCATCTTCGACTGCTGGCTATTCGCGCTTTTCACGCCGGAAGCCGGTGCTGCGGGCGCAGCGGTCTGGGCGAATGCGGGCGCGGCCAGTGCGCCGCCCAGCACGATTGCAGCAATGACGGATTGAATCTTCATCGTTCACTCCCATGCGATATCGATGTTGTCGGTAGTCGTGCGAGCAGGCGCGGTTCATCTTTGCCCATCGCCGCAACCATTATGGCAAAGCCAACCTGAAAACGAGCCGTGGGTGGGATCGGTTGACGCGCACTGGGGCACAATGCGTGGTATGGACGGCTTTTGCTGCATGTTCGGTTCAAGACAGGAGACAGACGATGCATTACCTCTTGATGTACGACCTCGTTGACGATTATCTCGAGCGGCGCGCCGAGCACCGCGACGCGCATCTGGCGCTCGCCTGGGCGGCGGCGGGGCGCGGCGAGCTGCTGCTCGCGGGCGCGATCGCCGAGCCCGTGGACGGGGCGCTGCTGCTGTTCCAGAGCGATAGCCCCGCGGCCGCCGAAGCATTCGCGCGCGCCGATCCCTATGTGAAGGCTGGGCTCGTCAAGGCGTGGCGCGTGCGGCCCTGGCAGACCGTGGTCGGGGAGCAGGCGGCCAATCCGGTGCGTTGAACGCCGACGCCCTTGCGCAGTTGGGTCAGCATCGAGCCCGTTCGATGGCTGCGCACGCAATTTCATGGGGACGGCCCACGACAGCCGCTGGTCTCGCCGCTGGCCTCAATCGTTCGCTGCCGCGCGGTCGAGCAAATCGCGCACGGTGTCGTCGTCGACCTGATCGAAATCGAAATAGAACTGGCCCACGCTCATGAACGACGGGGGCGTTTGCACGCAGACGAAATCGTCGATGGCGCCCGCGAGCCGGGCGCGCGCGCCGGCCGGCGCGACCGGCAGCGCCGCGATGATGCGCGCGGGGCCGAGCGAGGCGAGCGCCCGCGCGGCGGCCTTGAGCGAAGCGCCCGTGGCCATGCCGTCGTCGATCACGAGCGCCACGCGTCCGGCCACGGGCACCGGCGGGCGCGTGCCGCGGTAGCGCGCCTCGCGCCGGCCCAGTTCGATGCGGGCGAGCGAGAGCGCGCTCTGCAATTGCGCTTCGCTCACGCCGGCCTCGCGGATCAGCGTTTCGTCGACATATTGCGCGCCGTTCGAGGAGAGCGCGCCCATCGCGAGCTCGGGCTGCCACGGCGTGCCGAGCTTGCACACGGGAAGCACGTCGAGCGGCGCGCGCAGCGCCTCGGCGACTTCGAATGCAACGGGCACGCCGCCGCGCGGCAGCGCGAGCACGACGATATCGCGACGCCCCGCATAGGGCGCGAGTTGCGCGGCGAGCATCTGGCCCGCCTCGCGGCGATCGGTGAAGGGACGTTCCATGAGCGACTCCTGTCGAGGTGGAACGGTTCGGTCAGTGTGCCACGCACTGCACCCGCGTGCCCGGAATTAACGGACAAAATGGCGGACAAAAAATGGGCTGCGAATGACTGGCATTCAGGCGTCACGCAGGTGCCACCCGAGCGTGGGCGCGGGCGTGTTTGCGGAGCGGGTTGGGAACCGGACTCAAAATCGGGTCCGAAAATCGGATTTAGCGTAAAGCGTGCCCGGCGCAATCGTCTTCGGCCGCGGACTCATTTGCATACGCCGATTTCTCGTTTGGCGCGGCATGCCCGCATGGTTACGATGACCCCGAGCCTTTCACCAACGAGGTCCGCACCATGTCCGAATCCCCCTGTTTCCCGACCCGCACTGCAGCGGCAGCCCCGGCCAATTTTGCGCCGCGAGTCGTCGAGCCCGCCGAGGCCGATGCGCCCGACGGACTCGGGCTCGCGCTGGAGTTGACGCTGGTGCAGCCGGTGGACGGCATCGCTGGGCGGGCGCTGCGCATTCATTTGCGGCGCGGCGCGCGCATGGAGCAGGCCGAGACGCTGCGCGATCTGCTGCACCAGGTAGGGGCGGATATCGTCGTGTCGTGAGGGCGCAGGAGGCGCGTTCAGTCGAGCGGCGTGGCAAAGAGCGCGTCGAGCAGATTCGACGACGAAGGCTCGGCGAGCCGCACGAGCGTCTCCACCATGTGCACCTGGCAATCCACGAGCGGGATCGCGCGAATCCGCCGCGACTCGCCGAACTCCGCGCCCGCGATGACGCCCGCGCCCACGCCCTGGGCGATCGCGGTCTGCAGCGCCTCGCGGCCATCCACGTAGAGCACGGGCTCGACCTGCAGCCCTTTGCGAACCAGCTCCGCTTCAAGTAACTGCTGCGTGACTGAATGCGCCTCGCGGAAGATCATCGGCTCGCGCACCAGTTCCTCGTAGGTCATGCGGCGCTTTTTCGCCGAGGCGCTCTCGACGGGCACCACCGCGACCAGCGCGTCCTCGCGCAGCACGCGCGTCTGCAGGCGGCTATGCACCTGGTGCGCGGCCGTGATTGCGGCGTCCACTTCGCTCGACAGCACGCGCCGCATGCACTCGGTGGCGTTCGCAATGGCGAGCTTCACGACCACGCCCGGATAACGGCGCCGGAACGCGCCGATCAGCTTGACGGCGAGGTCCGGCGCGTCGGCGACCAGCGCCAGTTCGCCCGATTCCAGCGCACCGGCGGCCTCGAGCAGGCGCCTGGCGTCGCGCTCGCAGCCCACCATCTGGCGCGTCACCGCGTAGAGCCGCCGCCCGAGCTCGGTGAGCTCGACGCCGCGCGGCGCGCGCTCGAACAGCTTCACGCCGAAGTCCGCTTCGAGCCGCCGAACGTGGTCGGAGACGGCCGGCTGGGTGAGCGAGAGCGCCTGCGCGGCGCGCGAGAAGCCGCCGTGCTCGGCGACGGTGTGAAAGGCTCGCAACTGGGCGTATTGCATGATCGTGAGTCCCGTCCCGGGAAGCCGCCCAGGCGCGCTCGACCGGTTCGATCGCGTGCCGCGCCATGGGCATAAGTTTTAGCGATACCAACATCGATTATATCGATTTTACCGATGTGCTGCAGTGCAGTAATGTGTGAGCTTTCCTGCTGAACACCGACTGGAGCAGCCGCATGACCACCCCCGCAGACCCGTACCTGCTGACCCCCGGCCCGCTGACCACGGCCGCAACGACTAAAGCCGCGATGCTGCGCGACTGGGGCTCGTGGGACGCCGATTTCCGCGCGATGACGGTGCGCCTGCGCCACGCGCTGCTGGAAATCGCCGGCTGCGACGCCAACGACGCGAATGGCGAGTACGACTGCGTGCCACTGCAGGGCAGCGGCAGCTACTGCGTCGAGGCGATGCTGGGCAGCTTCGTGCCGCGCGACGGCCACGCGCTCGTGCTCGCCAATGGCGCCTACGGCAAGCGCATCGCCACCACGCTGCGCTATCTGGGCCGCCGCCACACGGTGCACGACACGGGCGACTATCTGCCGCCGCGCGCCGCCGACGTCGAGCGCCTGCTCGCCGCTCACGCCGACATCACGCACGTGGTCGTGGTGCACTGCGAAACCAGCTCCGGCATCCTCAATCCGATCGAGGAGATTGCCGCGGTCACGGCGCGCCACGGCCGGCGCCTGCTGGTCGATTCGATGAGCGCCTTCGGCGCCGTGCCGCTCAACATGCATACGCTGCCGTGCGAGGCGTTCGTCTCGTCGGCGAACAAGTGTATCGAAGGCGTGCCGGGCTTCGGCTTCGTCATTGCGAAAAAGGCCGCGCTCGCGGCCGCGAAGGGCAACAGCCATTCGCTCGCGCTGGACCTGCACGATCAGTGGGACGTCATGAACCGCACCGGCCAGTGGCGCTTCACGCCACCGACGCACGCGGTGGCCGCGTTTCTCGAAGCGCTGCGCCTGTATGAAGCCGAAGGCGGCCAGCCCGGACGTCTCGCACGCTACACGCGCAATCGCGACGTGATGGTGGAAGGCATGCGCTCGCTCGGCTTCGAGCCGCTGCTGACCGAAGCGTGGCGCTCGCCGATCATCGTCACGTTCTTTTCGCCGGCGCATCCGTCGTTCAGCTTCACGCGCTTTTACGAGCTGATGAAAGAGCAGGGCTTCATCATCTATCCGGGCAAGCTCACCAGCGTCGAGAGCTTCCGCATCGGCTGCATCGGCGCGCTCGACGAGGCCGTCATGCGCCGCGTGGTTCAGGCCTGCGGTGCGGCCTTGCGCACGCTCGGCGTGCCCGACGGCGCACCGGAGCACGCCGCGCTCGACGCCCGCGAGGCGCTCGCGGCCTGAGGACGATGTTCGCGCTGCGCGTTCGCGGACGCGCAGCCGCCCCCGCCAATCCCGATTCACGAATTTTTTTGCAACGCATTATTCAACGCTTTTTGCAGTGCGTTTTCCCGCACGTTTTCCAGGACTTACGGAAATGAAATACGTCAAGGCAGTGATCTTCGATTGGGCCGGCACGGTGGTCGACTATGGCTCGCGCGCGCCCATGGGCGCGTTCGTCGAGACTTTCGAGGAGTTCGGCGTGCCGATCACGATCGAAGAAGCGCGCGGCCCGATGGGCATGGCCAAGCGCCCGCATATCGCGGCCCTGATGGCGCTGCCGCGTGTCGCCAGGGCATGGGAAGCGCGCCACGGCCACGTGCCCGGCGACGCCGATATCGACGCGGTCTACGACGTCTTCGTGCCGAAGAACGTGGCCGTGGCCGCGCAGTACAGCAACGTGATTCCGGGCGTGGCGGGCGTGACCGCGCAACTGCGCGCCGACGGCGTGCGCATTGGCTCGACCACGGGCTATACGCGCGAGATCATCGACCAGATCGTGCCGGGCGCGGCCGCGCAGGGTTTCTCCGCGGACAGCATCGTCTGCACCGGCGATACGCCCGAAGGCCGTCCTTCGCCGTACATGATCTACCGGACGCTGCCGCAGCTCGGCGTGTGGCGCGCGCGTGAAGCGATCAAGGTGGACGACACCGAAGTGGGTATCGAAGAGGGCATCAACGGCGGCACCTGGACCGTGGGCGTGGCCGTGAGCGGCAACGCGTTCGGCCTCACCGAAGACGAAGTCCGCGCGCTCTCGCCCGAAGATTTCGCGCAGCGCCGCGAAGCCGCCGCGCAACGTCTGCGCGCCGCGGGCGCGCACTACGTGATCGACAGCGTGGCCGATCTGATGCCCGTGGTCACGGAGATCGAAACGCGACTCGCGCGCGGCGAGCGTCCCTGAGCGTCACTGAGCGGCGTCGAAACCCGCCGGGAGCGCGCCGCTCACCACGTCGCGGCAAACGCCTTCTGCACCTGGGCGGGCGAGGTGATGCCGTTGGCGATCAGCAATTGCGTGAGCACGCGCGCCTTTTGCGGATTGAGATCGAGCGAGACGACGAAGCCGCTCGTGTCGTCGTTGACCTCGACGTTGCGGTTCACGAATCCCGATCCCACGCGCGAGGCGCGCACCACCACGATGCCTTGCTTCGCGGCGCGCTGAAGCGCCTCGAGCGCCGACTTCGACGTGTTGCCGTCGCCGACACCCGCGAGCACGATGCCCTTGACCTTGTTGGCGATGGCATTGTCGATCTGCACGCCGTCCATGTTGGCGTGCGAGTAGACGATCTCGACGCGCGGCAGTTGCTCGCCCGAGGGCAGCGCGTACTTGTGGCTGTCCGGCTGGACCGCCGGCGCGAGAAAACGCACGCTCGCGGGATCGACATAGCCGATCGGCCCGCTATTGGGCGACGTGAACGTCTGCACGCTCGTCGTATTGGTCTTCGTGGTCGCGCGCGCCGACTGGATCGTGTCGTTGAGCACCACCATCACGCCGCGCCCGCGCGCGGCAGGGCTGGCCGCCACTTCGACGGCCTCGTAGAGATTGCTCGGGCCGTCTGCGCTCGTGGCCGTCGATGGCCGCATGGAGCCCACCAGCACGACGGGCTTGTCGGTGTGCAGCACGTTGTCGAGGAAGAACGCCGTTTCCTCGAGCGTGTCCGTGCCGTGCGTGATGACGACGGCGTCGGCTTCATTGCGGTCGAAAATCTCCTGGATGCGCCGCGCGAGCGCGAACCAGACCTTGTCGTTCATGTCCTGCGAACCGATCGACGCCACCTGCTCGGTGCTCAGATTCGCGAGCTTCTCGATGCCGGGCACCGCTTGCACGAGCTGCTGCGCGCCCACGGCGCCCGCGTTGTAGGCGTTGGCCGCGCGCGTATCGGCCTGGCCCGCGATGGTGCCGCCGGTGGCGAGCACGGCCACGCGCGGCAGCGCAGCCGACGTGGTGGCGGGCGCGGCGGCTTGATCGGCGGCCAGCGCGACGCCAGCGGGCAGGGCGAGCATGAATGTGGCGGCAAGGCAGCGGGCGTAGACGGCGGTTCTCATGATTGTTTTCCTTGGCGGTTAATAATCGTTTTTAAAACGGGAGTTTCAAAAAACGATTATTCGACAATTTTGAATAAATTCAATCCCTCCTTGTAAATATATTGATTTGTATCGCGTGGAAGATGCTTGCGGCATAGGCGCAGGATGCCTGATCGTATTCGACCGCATACTGCGCCGACACCATTGTTGACGGTATCCCGGCAAATAAATCGCTCAATTCAAAAAATCTGAATGTGAAATTGAAACGCGCGCGTGATTTGTTCAATAGTTTGAAATCCGGAAAATCTCTCTTTCGGTCTGGATAATTATTCGCCGATATTCGGCTGTTTTACGGCTATACGCTGCCTGCGCTACCATGTGCCCCCTCGACGTCACCGCCGCATGTTTGCCATCCATGAAGACGTTTCTGCTTTTCGTCGCCACTGCGCTTGCCGAAATCCTGGGCTGCTATCTGCCGTATCGTTGGCTGCGCGAGGGCGCGAGCGCCTGGTGGCTCGTGCCCGCCGCCATCTCGCTCGCGCTTTTCGCGTGGCTGCTCACGCTGCATCCGAGCGCGGCTGGGCGCACTTACGCGGCCTATGGCGGCGTTTATGTCTGCGTGGCGATGCTGTGGCTGTGGGGCGTGGAAGCGATCCGGCCGAGCCCCTGGGACTGGGCCGGCATGGCGCTCGCATTGGCCGGGATGGCGCTGATCGCGTTTCAGCCGCGTTGAAGACCGAAGACGCGCGAAGCTTCAGGCGACCGAGTTGACGTCAGGGAATTTCGCGCGGAATGCCTCCGGCATCGGCACCACTTTTTTCGCCTCGTAGTCGAAGAAAACGAACCCCGACTTCGCCATCGCGATGAGCGCGCCGTCCGAGGGCCGCGTGATGCGGAAGATGATGTCGCCGCCGTAGCGGTTGAAATCCATGATGCCCACCTCGAAACACAGCTGGTCGCGCGCGTAGGCTTCGGCGCGATAGGTGGTCGCGAGGTCCGTGACGATGATGCTGGTGTGGGCGTCCTTCATCTCCTCGATGCCGGCATCGAACAAAAAGCGCGCCCGCGCCTCGGAAATCATCGAGATCATCGAGTCGTTCGCGAGATGATTCGCCGAATTGATGTCGGTGACGCGCACCGTGAGGTGCGTCGAGTAGTAATACTGGTCTTCGGGAAAATGGAGCTCGATGCGGGCCATGGCGCAATGCGTTGAGTTGGAATGGGAGGCGCGGCGCCGGGCAGCGGGGAATCCGCAACATCAGCGCCGCAACTTCAGCGGCGCAACGTCAGCGCCGGCGGGCGCAAACCGCGATTTTATCGGTTCGCGGCGCCGCATCGTCAAGCTCGTAGCAGGAGGGCGGCCAGGCCCTAGACACGGGGCAGATCGTCCATCGACTTTTCGACGCTGCCGTCGGGGACTTCCATATCGATGCCGTCGGCCCCGTTGGGGTGAGGCACCGCCTTGATCTTGGGCCCGAGGAATTTCCGGCCGCCCAGCGTGAAAACGGAATACACCACGGCGCCCGAGCGGATGTCGTTTGCAACGTCCGCCACCTCGGCGATCTTCGGCGGCGAAAGCCAGTCATGGGTATGAGGGTCAATTGGCGCCCAGCGCACGTGCGTCACACGGTCCGTTGAAGCGCTGATGCGCACTCCGTCGACAGCATAGGTAGCCATAGTCACCTCCTTCGAGCCGAGATTCTTATGCTAGTCCGTTCGACGGTGGCTGGAAAGCGGCGGGAGCGTTACCAGGGCCGGCGGCCGAGGCCCCGGCGCGGACGATGCGCCAGGTCGCGCGACTCGCTGGCGTGGCCGCGGTGGCGCATCAGTGGTACGTCGTCGTCGACGATTGCAGCTTCGTCAGCGTGCCATTCCTGAAGCGGAACCAGCCTTCCGAACTCTGCATCACGACTTCGTCGGGTTGCCAGTACACGCGCTTGACGGTCATGCGCACGTTCGCGCGTTTCACGAGCGGCGGGCGGCTGCGAAAGTCGTACAGCACGGGACCGTAAGCGGTCTGCACGAGCATGCGCGTGATCGTGCCGCCGCCGTGGCCCATTTCATCGAAATGCTCGAGCGTCTTCGCGCCGAAGCGATCGAAAATCTCCTTGTCGAGCAGTGCTACGTAATCGCGGTCGTCGCGCACGAATTGCAGGGTGCCCGTGGCTGTCGCGAGCGAGTCGGACGCGCTGCTTTGCGCATGCGCGCAAGTCACGAGCGAAGCGGCTGCGAGCGCAGCGAGCAAGAATCGTTTCATAGTGCATTCCAGGTTGAGCGGCAACGCCGGCGACGTCCGGCAAACGTTGCCCGACGCATTCTCGCCAATTTTTGCCGATACGTCGAATATTCGAACGGACTCGCGTTCGCGTACCATCCGGAAAAACGCATCAGGAGCGGCAATGGCATCGAGTGTGGGTTCCAGCAGGAGCGACGCAGACGGCGACCCATCCGGGCAACGCGCGAGTTCGCAGATTCCGGCCATTGTGCCGGCGCAAACGGCGCTTTTGGTCATGCATTACCAGACCGATATTCTCGGGCTCTTTCCATCGGTCGCGCCGGATTTGCTCGCCCATACGCGCAAGCTATGCGATGCGGCGCGGGCCAAAGGCGTCGGTATTTATTTCGTCAATCTCCGCTTCAGTCCCGGCTATCCGGAAGTCAGCCCATCGAACAAGAATGGGCAGGGAATCAAGCGGCTGGATCTTTTCGTCGATGACCGGACCGCGCCGGAGCTGGGTCAGCAAGCCGATGAACCGCTCATCGCCGCGCATCGCGCCAGCGTGTTCTTCGGCACCGGCCTGGAAGCACGGCTTCGGGCACAAGGGATCGATTCGCTGATCATGGTGGGCATTGCGTCGACGGGCGTCGTGCTGTCGTCGGTTGCGTACGCAAGCGATGCGGACTTCCGCCTCTATACGGTCAAGGACTGCTGTTACGACCCGGATCAGGTCGTGCATGAACATCTGTTCGCCACCGCATTCGATTCGCGGACGACGGTGCTATCGATCGAGGATGCGTTGCGCTTGCTCGCCTAGACACAGGGTGCTCACTTCCTCGTGAACGCCTCCGCCAACTGCCGCGCGCGCTTGACCTCGTCGCTGTGCAGATAGATCGAGGTCGTCGAGACCGAGGCGTGGCGCAGGTTGTCCCGCACGGTGGTGAGCTCCGCGCCGCGGCCTAGTGCGTGGGTCGCATGCGTGTGACGCATCCAGTGCGGGCTCGCGCGGCGCAGCTTTTCGGCGAGGGGCGCGTGGTCGTTTTCGATCGCATCGGCGGCCAGCGCAAAGAAGCGACGCATCACCATCCACAGGCGCACGCTGCTGATCGTCGCGTCGCTATCGCTTTCCAAACTGCCGATGACGGGCGTGGCCGGGTTCCAGCGCAGGGGCAGGACCGGCAGGTCGCGTTCGGCGAGGTAATGCGCCAGGGCGTCCCACGCGAGCGGCGGCAGCGCGACGCGCGCCAGTTTCTTTCCCTTGCCGGTCACGCGCAGCCAGTGATCGCCGCGCGGATCGGTTTCGACCGCTCCAAGCGTGGCGCCGATGAGCTCACTTGCGCGCAGGCCGGTCGCATAGCCGAAATCCAGCAGGAAGCGCAGACGCTGCGCGGCGGCGGCCGTCCAGCCGTATGACCACTCGAGCCCGTCCGCGATCGTGCGCACGAGCGCCCATTCGCCTTCGCTGAACGCGTGCGAGGCATCGAGCGCCGATGTGGGGGTACCGCCGCGCACCTTCACGCCAGCGAACGGATTCGCGAGCACGTAGCGCTGCTCGATGAGCCAGCGGAACAATGCGCCCAGAATCGACAGCGCATGCGCGACCGAGCGCGCAGAGAGGCTGCCGTTGAACGGACGCCAGTCCGGCGACGTGCGCACCCGCACCGGGCCGACCCAGCGTCCGTGTGGCGCAGGGTGGCGCAGGAAGGCGCGGTAGGCGATGGCATCTTCGGTCGTGAGCGACGAAAGTGCACGGCCACGTTCGACGATGGCCCACAGGATCAATCGTTCGGCTTCCTTACGATAGGTGCGCTGCGTGGCCGGCGACTCCTGCAGCGCGAGCCAGGTCTGCACGGCCTCGTAGTCGTTCGACGCGTCGAGCGTGCAGGTGGCCGGCGGCGCGCGAAAAGTGCCGGCCGAGCCGTCGACTTCGTGCGGCAGCTTGAGGGTTTCCCACGGGACGATGTCGCCGCGCTGCCCCGCGACCACGAGCGCGCGCGCCTTCTCCGTGAGCGCGGGCCACGCGGCGAAGAACGCTTCGATCGCCCGCGCGCTCGCTATGCCGAGTCCCGGCACGGCCTTCCACCACTGGCGGCGGCGCGGGATGCGCACCGTGAGATCGGCGAGCGTCGTGATGCCGTGCGCATGGAGCGCGCGCATGGCGCGCGGCGCGAACCATTGCGCGATGTCGTCGGCGATCTGGGGCTCGGGCGAACGCACGGTGCGCAGGGTCTCGATGGCCTGCGCGACGGCTTTCGCGTGGCGTTCGCGTTCATCGGCGGGATGGTCGAGCAGGACGGCGAGATCGTCGCGATGCGCGGCGCGTGCGATGCCCAGCAGCCTGCGCCGGATCGCGCCGAGCACACCGCGCGCGGACTTGCCCTCGCCAAGCCGTGCAGGCAGGTAGCGGACGACCGCCTGGCGCACGGGCAGACCCGCGTACCACGCGCGCAGCATGGCGAGTTCGTCGGCATCGGGGAAGCCGGCGGGTTCGGCGCTCGGCGGAGCGTGGTTCGTGGTAGGGCGCGTTTTCATGTCTCGTAGTTTAATCGATAAATCGATTCCTTATGATAAGAATAGTTATCTTAATGGTAGCATTCGATCGATCATCTTCGGTGAAAACCTGGCCCTGCTGGATAGCCTCAAGTCCGCTCGATCGGCTCTGGATCATGCGAAAATCAGCGACTCATATCGCCAGGAGCGGCCACACATGAGGTCGGGTATCGCGTGAAGAGGAATTTTCTCCCGACAGGGGAGCAGCAGGCCGTGATCGAGGCGGCGCTTCGCGTCGGGGACCTGAAGGTCAAGGCATTTGCCGGCGCGGGCAAGACATCCACGCTCCAGCTCGTGGCCGAGCATTTGAGCGAGCGGCGCGGCCTGTACCTCGCGTTCAACCGGGACATCGCGTCGAGCGCGGCCCGGCGCTTTCCGCCTCACGTCGGCGCGCGGACGATGCATTCGCTGGCGTGGGCTTCCGTCAGCCCATCGCTCAGAAGCCGGGTGAATCTTCAGGGCGAGCCGCCGCACGAACTGGCCGCGCGCTACGGACTTGGTCCGCTGGAAGTGCGCACGGTGACGGGCAGGGCCGTCGAGATCGCGCCGTTCGAGATCGGGCGGATGATTGCCGATGGGCTGGACCGGTTCTGCCGGTCCGCCGACATCGAGCCGGCCACGCAGCATATCGTCGTCGATGAAAAGATCGATGAGGCGGTGGCCGCGCAACTGCGCATTTTTCTGCTGCCTTACGTCGTGCGTCTGTGGAAGGAGGGCGTGGCAGCACGCGCCATGGGCGCCATTTCGCCAGACGTGCTTCTGAAGCTCTGGGCGCTCACGGAGCCGCGCATCGAAGCCGATTTCATCCTGTTCGACGAGGCGCAGGATAGCGACGGTGTGATGCTGTCGGTTCTCGGTCGGCAGCGCCACGCGCAGATCATCTACGTGGGCGATCCTTACCAGCAGATCTACGAGTGGCGGGGCGCGGTCAATGCGATGGCGCAGATCGACGCGCCCGAATGCGCGCTCACGGAGTCGTTCCGTTTCGGCGCCACGTTCGCGGCGCTCGCCAGCCGCCTGCTCGCGCTGCTTGGTGAGGACACGCCCATCCGGGGACAGGACGCCATCGGCTCGATCATGGTGGAGGACGCCGCGCTGGTGCCGCCGGTCGACGCGATCCTGTGCCGGAAGAACGTCACGGCGATCTGGCAGTTCGCCGCGGGGCTCGAGGCGGGACATCGGCCGGCGATCCGGATGAGTCCGGCCGAAATCCTTGCCTACGCCGACGGCGCGGACCGGCTGCTCGCCGGCCAGCGCGCATTCCGTCCCGCGGCGTTTTCGCTGTTCGAGACCTGGAGCGACGCCCAGACGTTTGCGCGCAGTGCGTTTGGCCAGGACCTGCAGCCGGTCGTGCGCATCGTCGATGAGCTGGGGACGGGCTATCTGCGTGCGCTGGCGCAGCACGCGACGATGGAAGGCGCCCCCGACTACGTGATCTCGACCGTGCACCGTGCCAAAGGGCTCGAATGGAAGCGGGTCAGGGTGGCCAACGATTTCCGCCTGCGGGGCGCCGATGGCAGCCCGATGCCGGACGAAGACGAGCTTCGTCTGCTTTACGTGGCGGTCACGCGCGCGCAGCACGTGCTCGATATCTCGGGGCTGCGCGACGAGCTGCTGCGGATTTTCAGTCTCCGGCGCTAGCGCCTGCGGGTGAAGATAGCCCGGCGATGGTTATGGAGTGCCGTCCGGCAGGTCGGGGCGCAGCTCGGCCTCGATCTGATCGATGGTCGGCAGGCCGGTCTCCAGCGAGGGGGGCACCTCGCGCATCAGTTGGTACTCGGCCACGCCCATGGGCTTGGCCACGCCGCGCAGCGCATACTCCGCGACGAGCCGGTTCTTTTCCTTGCACAGCAGCAGGCCGATGGTCGACTGGTCCTCGGGCGCCTTGATCTGCGCATCGATTGCGGACAGATAGAAGTTCAACTGGCCCGCGTATTCGGGCTTGAACGGTGTCGTTTTCAGCTCGACGACGACATAGCAGCGCAGCTTGAGATGGTAGAAAAGCAGATCGACGAAAAACTCGTCGCCGCCCACCTCAAGCCGGTACTGGCGGCCCACGAACGCGAATCCCGCGCCCAGTTCGAGCAGAAAACGCGTGATGTGCTGGGTAAGCGCGCGCTCGATGTCGCGCTCCTGGGCGTGCTCGGTCAAGCCGAGGAAGTCGAAGATGTACGGATCTTTTAGCGCGTCGCGCGCGAGATCGGATTGCGGTGGCGGCAGGCGCTCCGCAAAGTTGGTGACCGCATTGCCGGCGCGCGCGTGCGCGGCGGTTTCGATCTGCATGATTAGTACGCTGCGCGACCAGCCGTGTTCGAGGGATTTTTGGGCGTACCACAGCCGCCGCGCGTCGTCGTCGAGCTTGTCCAGCAGTGTCACGACGTGTGACCACGGTAATTGTGCAACGGGCTGTTGCACAAATTCCGGCCGCGGAAAGGCTTGTGCCAGCGCGCGCATGTACTTGAGGTTGCGCGGCGAGAATCCGCGCATGTCGGGAAACGCTGCCTTGAGATCGCGCGCGAGACGGTCGACAACGCCAGCTCCCCAGCCTTGTTGCTGTTGCCGGTCGAGAATGTCGCGGCCGATCTGCCAGTACAGGGTGACCAGCTCGCGATTCGCGCTGGCCACAGCGCGCTGACGCGCGCGCTCGACACGCTGCTTGAGCTCGGCGAATCAGTGGCGATAATCGTCAGCCCATGCGGGAGCGCTCAGATCTTTGGTCATGCGTTCAGCCGTTGGGCGCAGATGGTCGCGCCTGGAAGAAAATTATCTTGGGCGAGCCGGGAATCGACAAGCGGAACCCGGCCAGAGAGTCGTTCGATTATAGCATCGCACCCCGGCATAAAGTTTGATAATTTATGTTATGTAAAATTATAAATTAGAGTGGCAACCAGGCTGGGTATCCATTCAACCAACCGTCCGCCGCGGCAAATTCCAGCCGCACCGCGCTCGTCGCCCACTATCTACTCCATCTGCCTGCCCACCCCATGCAACGTCCCGGCGCGCCGCACGGCCGAGTCGAGCGAAGCCTCGCATTGCGCGCAGCGGCCGAAGATCACGAGGCTCGCGCTCGTATAACGAAACTCACGCGCGGCGGCAATAGCCTCGTGCTGCGATTCGAGCACGTTATCGTCGATATCGACGATCGTGCCGCAATCGCTGCAGACCAGATGCGAATGGTGCTTGCCTCGATTGAGTTCGTACACGACGCGCTGCTCGCCAATCCACGCGCTGGTGATGAGCCCGGCGTCCAGCAATTGCGCGAGCGAGCGATAGACGCTCGCCAGGCTGCATTGCTCGGTCTCGGGCGGAATCCGCCGAAAGACCTGGTCGGCCGTCATGTGCTCGCCTGGCAGCGCGTGAAACAGTTGCAGCACGGCGAGGCGGCTCGAGGTCGGGCGCATACGGGCGCGTTTCAGGTCGGCGTAGATCGCTTTCATTCCATCGGCACAATGATTCAGATTTAGCCGACAGTCTCGTCGCCGGTAGCTTAAGACTTGCTTAAGCCCCTTCGTCCGCCAAGCGATTAAACCGATGCCGCTTTCCCGCGTCGTCGAATCTTCAGGCGAAACGAGGCATGGCCTCGCCAGCCCGCCGCGCTCGCGGATGTGCCGACGTCCTGGTCATCGGCAATGACCAGGACCCGATCGCGCGTAACCGTCTCGCCCCCTGGCCGCACGTGATTACGGCGCGGGCACGACGACGTACTGCACTTGCGTGCCGATGTACTGAGGCTGATACCAGGTCGCGCCGCATTGCTCGTATGCCGTGCCGCCGATCACCACGGCGCTGCACGATGGCGGCAGGGTCGCAACCATCGACCCGACCACCGCCGCCGTCACCCCGACGGTGACCGCTGCCGCGACCGGATCAACATACCACCCGCCGCCCCAGTACGGCGGATGCGGTGGTGGCGGCCCCGGCGGATGCGGACCGGGACCGGGAGGCGGCCCGGGCGGATGCGGCCCAGGGCCTGGCGGCGGTCCCGGAGGCGGTCCAGGCGGATGTGGCCCGGGTCCGGGCGGCGGCCCCGGTGGATGCGGACCCGGTCCAGGCGCAGGCCCGGGCCCCGGGTGTGGTCCCGGCTGACCGCCATGAAACTGCTCCCCGCCACCATTGAATCCCGGCCGCGAGAGCTGCCCGCCGCCGAAATTGCCGCCCATCGGATGAATGCTGGTGCGCGCCATGCCGCGGAATGCGAGCGCCGCGGGCGAAGCCAGCACCATCGAGGCGGCGAGGCTCGCGGCAATCGCTCGCCGCGCGCGGTTCGGCTTCATCATTGCGCCTCCTCGTAAGGCGGGCGATCCGCGGGCTTGAGTTCGATCTGCCGCGCGCCGGGCCGCGGACGGAACACGAACGTCGATGCCGCGAAAACCGGGTTCAGTCTCCAGTGATACGTCACTTCGTGACGCGGCCGCGTCGGCTGGGTCGTATCGGTGATGATCATCTTGCACGGCAGCGGCCGGCGCCCGGTTTCGATCCACAGCTCCCAGTCCGCGCCCGCCTGCCGGAGCGCGTAGTGCGTGCAGGTGCGCGTGTCGACCTTCTCCACGCCGAGCACCTGCGCCGAGGTGATCGCCATATCGTCCTGCTTGCCGTTGCCCCAATAGAACAGGTCGACGAGCGGTGTTTCGATATGCCAGTTGGCGGCCAGATCGTGCACGAGACCGTCGAGCGTCGGCGGCGCATCGTGGCGCGCATAGTAGCCCTTCTTCTCGTTGAAGATCGTGAAGCGATGGCCGTCGTAGACGATCCCGCGCACGTTGCCGTTGCCGGAGATATCGGCGCGCAGGCGATCGGGCCGCTTCACCTTGAGCACGGCGTGGCGCTGGAGCGCGGCGTTCTGGCCGTTGTCGAGCACGACGTCGGTAGACGTGTCGGCATCCACTTCGAAGGTCCGCAGCGAGCGCAGATACTGGCCCATTGCATCGAGCGCATCCGTTGCGCGCGCATCGATATCGGGTGTGCCGCCCTCACCGCCTGGTCCGCCCTCGCCCGCTCCCATGCCCAGGTCGTTGAGCGGCGATGGCACGTTCGATTGAGCGGGCACGTGTTCGCCCGACGTTTCCTGATGGGCGCAGCCGCCGAGCATGAAAGCGCCCGCAAGCGCCGCGCAAGCCGAAGTGGCGAGTGTCGACGACCAGGCCCGCGCAATGACTCCAGGGAAGACTGTTTTGTTCACATCGTCTCCTGACTGAAAGGTCCGTCTGTCCTGACCGCCGATCCTCGGCCTGCCTTACGAATGAATGTGCAAGCCGGCAACGGTCAGCGAAGCATGAATCTTGATGTCGCGCATGCTTCGTGTGGTTCAGCTTACCAGCGGCCCGCTCGTCGCGACACGAGCGCGCCGCCATGTGCGTCATGCTCTCCTGTGCAACGTTCTGGAGCAGAAGGCGTGCGCGACGCGCTCGGTGAAACCCCTGGGTCGGTGCACGAGATCGCCCGGGCTATCATGCGTTCGCGCTTTATAGAACATCGTTCTGATGGATAGAACGACCGTCGCCGAGTGGCAGTTTGAGTTTGACGTTTAGAGGCAGGAACCACCGTGACTACGTTGCCTTTGGCCGGTGTGCGCGTTCTCGACTTGTCGAACGTGCTCGCGGGCCCGTTCTGTGCGTATCAACTGGCGCTCCTCGGCGCCGACGTCACCAAGGTCGAGCATCCGCAAGGCGGGGATCTCGCGCGCCGTCTCGGTGCCGACAAGGATGCCGCCGTGCGCAACATGGGCGCCTCGTTCGTGGCGGTGAACGCGGGCAAGCGCTCGATCACGCTGAACCTGAAGGACCCGCGCGGCAAGGCGATCTTCCTCGACCTCGTGAAAGACGCCGACGTGCTGGTCGAGAATTTCCGCCCCGGCGTAATGGATCGCCTGGGCCTGGGATATGATCAGTTATCCAGACTAAATCCGCGGCTCGTCTATTGCGCGATTTCCGGCTTTGGCGATAGCGGCGAGCTCGCGCCCCGCCCGGCCTACGATCAGATCATCCAGGGCATGGCGGGCGTGATGAGCGTGACCGGCGATCCGGAAAGCGCGCCGCTGCGCGTGGGCTATCCGGTCTCGGACACGGTGGGCGGCTTGACGGCGGCATTCGGCATCTGCGCCGCGCTCGTCGATGCGCGCACGACCGGGCATGGCCGGCGCCTCGACGTCTCGATGCTCGAAGCCACGCTCGCGACGATGGGCTGGGTCGTCTCGAACTACCTGAACGCAGGCGTCGAGCCCACGCCCATGGGCAACGAGAACTTCACGGCCGCGCCCTCGGGCACGTTCAGAACCGGCGACGGCCTGCTGAATATTGCCGCGAACGAGACGCGCCAGTTCGAGGGCCTGTGCGAGGCGATCGGGCGCCCCGACCTGCCGCGCGACGAGCGTTTTTCCGCGCGCCATCTGCGCAAGCAGCATCGCGCCGAACTCAAGGCCGAGATCGAATCGGCGCTTGCCGGCGACAGCGCCGCGCACTGGGAGACGCGTCTGCTCGAGCGCGGCGTACCGGTGGGTCGTGTGCTTTCGGTGCCGGAAATTCTTGCGCATCCCCATCTGGCCGAGCGGCGCTTCGTGCGCGAATTCCCTCCCGCGCAGGGCGAGGCGGCGCAGCGCGTGACGCGCGCGGGCCTGCGCCTCTCGGACGGCGATGCCGCGCCAGCGACGCCCGCGCCCACGCTCGGCGCCCATACGCGCGAAACGCTGGCGCGGCTCGGCTACGACGCGGCGCAGATCGATGCGCTGCACGCGCAAGGAGTCATCTGAACATGTCCACGACCAACGATTCATCGGGCAAGCCCGCAGCGCCCGCTCAACCCGCCGCGCAATCCGCTGACTTTGCCGCGCTATGCGCCGACTACTGGCGCACCTCGATCATCGACATTCATCCAGGGTCGATCGCCGTGCGCGGCTACCCGATCCAGGAGCTCATCGGCCGCGTGAGCTTTCCGCAGATGATCTGGCTGATGCTGCGCGGCGAGTTGCCCAGCGACGGCGAAGCGTCGCTGTTCGAAGCGGCGCTCGTCGCTTCCGTCGATCATGGGCCGCAGGCGCCGTCGATTGCGATTTCGCGCATGGCGACGAGTTGCGGGCTGCCGCTGAACGGCGCGATGGCATCGGCGCTCAATGCGCTTGACGACGTGCACGGTGGCGCGGGCCAGCAGGCGGTCGAGCTCTATGAGGCGATTGCGGCACGCATCGACGCGGGCAGTGGGCTTGAGCAAGCCGTCGAAGCGAGCGTGGAGGCGTTCATCGCGGCGCACGGAAAATATCTGCCGGGCTTCGGGCATCGCTTCCACCCCATCGATCCGCGCGCGGGGCGGCTGCTCGCACTCGTCGATGCGCGCGTCGCAGCGGGCATCATCGGCGGACGCTATGCGCAGATCGCGCGCGCCATTGAAGCACTGCTGAAAAAGCGCAAGGACAAGCCCGTGCCGATGAACATCGACGGCGTGACCGCCGTGATCTACGCGGAGCTGGGCTTCGCGCCCGAGCTCGCGCGTGGCGTGTTCTGCCTGTCGCGCGCGGTGGGCATTCTCGCGCATGCGTGGGAGCAACGCGGGCGCGGCGAGCGCAACAAAGGGCCGATGCCGCGGCAGATTCCTTATGCGTATACGGGGCCTGGCGAGCGCCATCTCGAACCCGGCGGCACCTGAAAACAGCAACGCATAGAGAACTCAAGCGTCCTCATTCGCAGCGCGCGCGTTGTGCGGCACGTAGCGCGCGCGAGTCGCCGCCCAGCGCGTCGGTGGCGCGCGCCGCGCAATCGAACAGCGCATCGAGATTCGCCTCGATGAACGCGCGGTCGATGCGCGAGCTCGGCCCCGCGAGCGTGAGCACGCCGCGCAAGGCGCCATGCACGCCGAACACGGGCATCGACACCCCCGCGGTTTCCCGGTCGCGCTCGCCAATCGACACGCAGTAGAAGTCCCGCCGCGTTTTCTCGAACGCCTCGCCGGGCTCGCCGCCGAACGCGAGCAGCGCGCGTCCGCCCGAGCCCGTTTCCAGCGGCAGTACGTCGCCCTCGCGCACGTGATGGCGCACGACGTGCTTCGAATCGACGCGATGCAGGCACACGCGCATCGCGTTCTCGCGCACGTAGAACGACACGCTCTCCCCGCTCGCCTCCATCAGCTCGCGCATGAGCGGCAACACGATGTCGCCCAGATTGAGGCTGCGTTGATAGAGCGCGCCGAGCGCGAAGGTCGCGGGCCCGAGCTGATAGCGGCCATCGGCCAGACGCAGCAGCAGCCGATGCTGAATGAGCGTGCCCGCGAGGCGCAGCAGCGTGCTCTTGTAGAGGCCCGTGCGGGCCGCGAGTTCGGCGAGCGTGAGCGCGCCGTCCTCGGGACGGAACGCGAACAGGATGGCGCACGCGCGATCGATGACGGCGACGCCCTCTTCCTTTTTGACGGGATGATCCGCGGGCATGACGATGAGTGCGCAGAGGGGAACGCAGCCGATTTTACGCGATACCGGACACATGTCCGGCGCAATGAGCCCGCCCGGGCGATAAGGTCGCGCAGCTTGATATGCCGCAATGGCTGGCCGGCCCGGTATCGGTAGCATCAGCACGCTGATCCGGCCGCCGCCCTCGCCTCGCATCTGCCGTATTCCTGCATCCATGCTCCTGGCGTACGCGGGCCGGATATCCGTTCAGGATTCCCAGGTTCCCTACAATCTACGCCCATAATGAAAAAGATCTTCGTCGGCGCCGTCGCGCTTCTCGCGGCCGGCTATCTCGGCCTTAGCGGCATCGCCTGGTATCACGACACCCTCCACGCCGAAAGCTCAGCCGCGCAGCCCGTTGCATCGGCCGAAACAGCACAGATTCGCGACATCCTCAATCGCAACGCGTGCTATTACTGTCACTCGGCCACGGCCGCCTTGCCGCCTTACGCCTCTCTACCCGGCATCCGGCAGCTCTCGCAGTACGACATCGACAAGGGCCAGCGATATTTCCGTCTCGACGCGCTGTTCAACGCGTTGCGTGACGGCTCGCCGCCGGGTCAGGCCGATCTCGCCAAGCTCGAGCGCGTGGTGACAAACGACGCGATGCCGCCCATGCGCTTTCGCCTCGTGCACTGGAGCACCGGCCTGAGTCAGCACGACCAGCAGACGCTGCTCACGTGGATCGCGCACCAACGCAAGCGCTGGTACGTCACGCCCGGCGTGGCGGCGGCCTTCGAGAACGAACCGGTGCAGCCGTTGCCGCAGGCGTTGCCCACCGATCCGCGCAAGGTCGCGCTCGGCATGCAGCTATTCCACGACCCGCGCCTGTCCGTCGACAACTCCCTTTCGTGCGCGAGCTGCCATTCGCTTTCGACGGGTGGCGTCGATAACCGCAAGCGCTCGCTCGGCGTGCGCGGCCAGCTGGGCGGCGTGAACGCGCCCACGGTGTTCAATGCGGCGCTCAACCATATGCAGTTCTGGGACGGACGCGCGGCCACGCTCCAGGGGCAGGCGGGCGGGCCGCCGCTCAATCCGGTCGAAATGGCGTCGGCATCGTGGCAACAGATCGTCGGCGAGCTCAACGCCGACCCGTCGTTCGCCAATGCGTTCGTGAAGGTCTATCCCGATGGCCTGAGCGGTCCGAACATCACCGACGCCATTGCCGAATTCGAAAAGACGCTGCTCACGCCGAGCCGCTTCGATGCCTGGCTGCGCGGCAACACCGAGGCATTGAGCCGCGAAGAGGTCCATGGCTATCAGTTGTTCAAGTCCACGGGCTGCGCGAGCTGTCACGTGGGCGCCAATCTGGGCGGGCAGTCGTTCGAGCGCATGGGCCGCGCCGGAGACTACTTTGCCGCGCGCGGCGAGGCGCTGACCGAAGCCGACAACGGTCGCGCCAACGTCACGCATGATCCGCGCGATCGCCAGTGGTTCAAGGTGCCGGGGCTGCGCAACGTGGCGCTCACGGCGCCGTATTTCCACGACGGCAGCGTGACGGACCTGCGCGAGGCGGTGCGCAAGATGGCGCAGTATCAGCTCGGCACCACGCTTTCGGAAGCGGACGTCGATGCGCTCACCGCCTTCCTCAAGTCGCTCACGGGCACCTACGTGCCACCGTCCGCGCCCATGTCCGCATCCGCGCCGGCGCCCTCGCCTGCGTTTGCTGCACAGCCGTAACCGGAGGCAAACGGTGCACGCGGCGAGCGTGCCGCCGTCTTTCACGCCGTATCGCTTCAGGCAACGCGCACCGGTTTGGCCCGCGTCACCGATGCACGCATCGTCACGCTCACGTCGAAGTTGCGCTCGATGTCCCAGTGCGTGCCATAGCACTGGTTGATGAGCCAGCGCACGGCGTTGCGCGTGAGCTCGGCGGTCGGAATATGGACCGAGGTGAGCGCCGGCGCCATATAGGCCGCCGAATAATCGTCGTCGTAGCCGATCACGGAGACGTCGTGCGGCACTGAGATTCCACCCTGCTGTAGACGCGCGAGCGCCGACATCGCCATCGTGTCGTTCGCGCAAAAGAGTCCCGTGAAGCGCCGCTTCGTATCGAGCAATTCGCCCGCCGCCGCATAGCCGCCCTCGGGCGAGAAGTCCGACATGATGAGCGACACCGCTTCGCGCGCGATGCCATGGCGCGCGAGCTCGGTGAAAAAGCCTTCGAGACGCGCCAGATTGTCCGAGGAGCTGGCCGGGCCGCCGATCGCCGCAATCTCGCGGTGGCCGTGCTCGACGAGCGTGCGCGCGGCCAGCTCGCCGCCATGAAAGTGGTCGGCACAGAACGACGCCTCGGGCAACTGGTCGAACACGCGGTTCAGGAAGGCCATGCGCGGATGCAGCGCATGGAGCATGTCGAGGTCGTCGTCGTGGAGGTCGTGGCTGATGACCACCACGCCGTCGCAATCGCGGCCAATCAGAAAGCGCACCGCCTCGACCGCCTGCTCGCGCGGCGAGGCGTCGCCGCAACCCGTCGCCACCACCACGTGACGCCCCACCGCGCGCAACTCGGTATCGGTCTCCTTGAGGATGGTGCCGTAATACGAGCCGAAAAAAGTCGGCACGAAAATGCCGATGATGCCGAGCGACTGCGTCGCCATGGCCCGGCCGATCGACGAAGGCCGGAAGTTCAGTTGCGCGATGGCGGCCTGCACGCGCGCGGCCGCCTCGGCCGATACCGGCCCCTTGCCGGAGATCGCCCGCGAGGCCGTGGACAGACCCACGCCAGCCAGCGTTGCCACGTCTTTCAGGGTTGCCATTTTTTGTTCGCCCCCTCTGTTTTTCTCGTTGCGTTTTTCCGCGTGCCGCTTTTCGGCGTGCCGCCTTTTCGCGTGCTCTAATCTGGCCGCTCGTTTTCGTCTGATGAATCCGCGCCCGGCTCCACGTTCAGAGCCGCAGGCCGCTCGCTTCGTCGAACAGCGATACGTGCTCGACGTCGATCTCGAACGGCATGATCGCCCCGCTCGCGAGCGGGGTCTTGTCCTGGTCGATCGAAGCGATCTGCGAACCATGATAATCGAGCCAGAGCACCCGGTGGTTGCCCATCGGCTCGATCAGCGTGATCTGGCCTTGCAGCGCCTCGTCTCGTGAGCACGCATGCGCCGTGCCAGCCGTGCGCACATCCTCGGGACGCACGCCGAGCACGCACGGCTTCGCGAGATCCGGCGCGCCCTTGAACGCATGGCGCGAGACGTCCACCGCAAGCCGCGGGCCGCGGAACCACAGCTTGCCCTCGTTGGCTTCGAGCACGCCGCGCAGCAGGTTCATCGGCGGCGCGCCGAGAAACGTCGCCACGAACAGGTTCTCGGGCCGCGCATAGACTTGCGCGGGCGTGCCGAACTGCTGGATCACGCCGCCCTTCATCACCGCCATACGCGTGGCGAGCGTCATGGCCTCGACCTGATCGTGGGTCACATAGATCATCGTCGCGCCCAGTTGCTGATGCAGTTGCTTGAGCTCGCGGCGCAATTCCGTGCGCAGCTTGGCGTCAAGGTTCGAGAGCGGCTCGTCGAACAGGAACACATCGGCCTCGCGCACCAGCGCACGGCCGATCGCCACGCGCTGGCGCTGGCCGCCCGACAACTGCGAGGGTTTGCGCGAGAGCAGCGGACCGAGCTGGAGCATCTCGGCGGCGCGCTGCACGCGGCGCGCGATCTCGGCCCGGGGTGTGCCATTGATACGCAGTGCGAACGAGAGATTGCGCTCGACATTCATCGTCGGATAGAGCGCGTACGACTGGAACACGAGCGCCACGCCGCGATCCTTCGGGTCGGCCCACGTCATGTCCTCGCCGGCGATCTCGATGCTGCCGTCGGCCACGTCGATGAGGCCCGCGATGCTGTGCAGCAAGGTGGACTTGCCGCAGCCCGAAGGACCGAGCAGCACCACGAATTCGCCGGCGCGCACGTCGAGATCGAGATCCTCGATCACGGTGTTCGCGCCCAGCTCGATGCGCAGATTGCGCAGCGCTACGTTCGCCGGATTCGCCATCGTTTGTTTGCTCCTGTCGCGGTCTTCAGCCGCTCACCCTTTCACGGCGCCCGACGCGATGCCGCGCACGAACCAGCGCCCCGACACGAAATAAATCGCGAGCGGCACGAGCGAGGTGAGGATCGTCGCGGCCATGTTGACGTTGTAGAGCCGCTCGCCCGTGGTGGTGTTGATGATGTTGTTGAGCTGCACGGTCATCGGCAGATTCTTCGTGCCCGCGAACACCAGGCCAAGAATATAGTCGTTCCAGATACCCGTGACCTGCATGATCAGGGCGACCACGACAATGGGCGCCGACATCGGCAGCATGAGCTGCACGAAGATGCGCCAGAAGCCGCCGCCGTCGATGCGCGCTGCCTTGAAGAGCTCCTGGGGCAGCGAAGCATAGTAGTTGCGGAACAGCAGCGTCATCACCGGCATGCCGAAGATCGTATGGATCACGACGATGCCCGGCAGCGAGGCGAACAGATGCACGGTGGCCAGCACGCGCACGAGCGGATAGACCATCACCTGCACGGGAATGAACGCGCCCGCGAGCAGCACCGCGAACAGCACGCCCGCGCCGCGCGGCCTCCAGAACGAGAGCGCGTAGCCGTTCACGGCGCCCACCGCGATCGAGAGAATCGTGCTGGGCACGACGATGCGCACCGAATTCCAGAAGCCCACGCGAATGCCGGCGCATTCGAGGCCGGTGCAGGCCGACGACCACGCGTCCTGCCACGGCGCGAGCGTGAGATGGCGCGGCAGCGCGAGCAGATGGCCCAGGCGGATCTCGTCCATCGGCTTGACCGACGTGACGAGCATCACATAGAGCGGCAGGAGGAAAAACAACGCGGAAATAATCAGGAATCCATATATCCCGAGGCGCGCGGGTGTGAAGTGGCGCCGCCGCCTCGGGGCCGGTCTGCGGCGCGCGGTGCCCGTCGATTCGGCAAGCGGCGTGCTCATGTTCGCACTCCCCTGTGCGCCGCCATGGCCGCCACGCGGTTTCTCGCGTAGAGCACCGGCGCGAGTATGGCGAGCACGGTGGCGAGCAGCACGATCGAGGCCGCGGACGCCAGCCCGATGTTCGCGCGATTGAACAGATAGTCCATGATGAACTTCGCCGGCACTTCGCTCGCGGTGCCGGGGCCGCCTTGCGTCATCGCGACCACGGCGTCGTAGAGCTTCACGACCATCACGAAGAGCAGCACGAAGGCCGTGGACATCGACGTCTTCAGCATCGGCACGACGATGCTCGCATAGACGCGCCAGCGCGGAATGCCGTCGAGGCGCGCGGCCATCCAGATCTCTTCGTCGATGCCGCGCAGGCCCGCGAGCATCAACGACATCACGAGACCCGAGGCCTGCCACACCGTCGCGATCACGAGCGTGTAGATCGCGAAGCGCTGCGTGACGATCCAGTCGAAGTGCGCGTGCGCGAAACCGATGTGCCGGAGCACGGCCTGCACGCCCAGTTCGGGGTTGAGGATCCACTGCCACACGAGCCCGGTCGCGACGAACGACATCGCATACGGATAGAGAAAAATCGTGCGCAGCGCGCCTTCGGCCGCGACGCGCTGGTCGATGAAAATCGCGAGCAGCAGCCCGATCGCGAGACAGGCCGCGATGAAGCAGACGCCGTAGATCGCGAGGTTCTGCAGCGAGACGATCCAGCGGTCGTTCTCGAAGAGCCGCACGTATTGCGTCACACCCGCGAACGTATTCGTTGGCAGCGAGCGCGAGTAGCTCATCGAAACGCGCGCGGTCCACAGCATGGTGCCCAGATACGCGAACACGACCGTGGCCGCCATCGGCAGCAGCGCGATCCACGCGGCAAGCGAGAGACGCCGCCGCAAAGGGCGCCCCGCGCGCGCCTGGCGACGGGCCTGCCGTCTCGCGTGATCGAGCTTGAGCGCGTACATGGCCCGCTCAGCTCTTGATCGCCGTGGCAAACCCTTTCTGCGCGTCGTCGACCGACTGGTTCTTGTTCCAGAAGTTCGTGATGACGTCCTGCAGCGCGCCCTGCACGTCAGGCGGAATCAGCATCTCCGGGTTCGGCAACTGACGCGATTTGTCCTTCATGATCGCCATGCCCTCCTTCGCGCAGATATCGAAGCCCGAGATGTCCACGTCCTGGCGAATCGGTATCGAGCCCTTCTTCTCGCTGAACGCGGTCTGCGCCTTGGGCGAGGTCATCACCGTCGCGAGCAGTTGCTGCGCTTTCACCGCTTGCGGGTTGTCCGTCTTCGGGAACACGAACGCGTCGCCGGCCACCATGTACGGCGAATTCGCGAAGCCGGGGAAGCAGCCGAAGTCCTTTCCCGCCACCTGGTGGGCGTTGGAGAACTCGCCCTTGGCCCAGTCGCCCATGATCTGCATGCCCGCCTTGCCCGAAATCACGAGCGCCGTCGCGTCGTTCCAGTTGCGGCCGGGCGACCCCGGATCGACATAGTTGTGCAGACGCTTGAACGTCGTCAGCACGTTCCTGAACGCCGGCGAATTGACGGCATTCGCGTCGCGGTCGCGGTAGACCTTCATGTAGAGATTGCGGTCCATGTCGGCGAAAATCGCGTCGAAGGTGATCTTCTCCTGCCACGCCTGGCCGCCGAGCGCGAGCGGGATCAGGCCCGCGGCCTTGAGCTTGTCGAGGTCGGCGAACAGCTCGTCGAAGCTCTTCGGCTCGCCTGCGATGCCCGCTTTCGCAAACGCCGGCTTCGAATAGAAGAACCAGTCCTGCATGTGGATGTCCACGGGCGCCGCGTAGAAGTGCCCGTTCACCTTGATCTGGTTGAGCACCGACTCGGGCAGGATGGCGTTCCAGTTCTCCTTGGCCGCCACGGCATCGACATTATTCAGGAGTCCCTGGTCGATGAGATCGTGGAATTGCTTCGAGGTATTGAATTGCGCCGCCGTGGGCGGATCGCCGCCCACGATGCGATTGATCGCCGTGGCGCGCGCCTGGTCCGCACCGGCAATCGCGTTGTCCACCCACTGGCCGCCCGCCTGATCGTAGGCCTGCGCGAATTGCTTGATGGCAGCCGATTCGCCGCCCGAGGTCCACCAGTGAATCACGGTGGCCTTCAGCGGCGCGTCCGCGGCGTGGGCCGCGAGCGCGCCGGCCAAGGCCAGCGCCGCGACGATGCCGCGCAAGACGAGTGCGTGGTGCTCCATTCGCTTCATTGCGTCTCCTTGTCGATCAGGGTGGGCGCTTCCGGTGCTTCAGGCGCTTCTAGTGCTTCTTGTGCCTCTTGTACTTCAGGTGCCTCGGTGGCTTCCTGCGCCTCAGGCGCTGCCGCGTGCCCTGCGTTCGGCGATGAAGCGCGCAATCAGTTCCGCGCTGCGCTTGGGCGTGCGCGTCTGCGTGCCATAGTCCACGTGCACGACGCCGAAGCGCCGTTCGTAGCCGAACGCCCACTCGAAGTTGTCGAGCAGCGACCACACGAAATAGCCGCGCACGTCCACGCCGGCCTGGATCGCGGCATCGACGGCGGCCAGATGGCGCTTGAGGAACGAGATGCGCTGCGCATCGTCGACCTGTCCGTCGATCACGCGGTCGTCGGAGGCCATGCCGTTCTCGGTGATGTACACGGGCGGCAGGTTCTCATAGGTTCGATCGAAGCCCACGAGCAGATCGCGCAGCCCGTCCGGATAGACCTCCCAGCCCATCTGCGTGCGCTCGACGCCGGCGAGCGGCACTTCGACGAAGCCATGCGCGCCGTCGCTTTTCACCTGGGTACGGAAATAGTAGTTGATGCCGAGGAAGTCGAGCGGCGCGGCAATCGTCTGCATGTCGCCGTCGAGCACGAGCGGCTCGGTGCCGGGCCACAGCTCGAACAATTCGGCAGGATACTCGCCCTTGAGGAGCGGATCGAGAATCCAGGCGTTGTGCTGCACTTCGAAGCGGCGCGCGGCGGTGAGATCGGCGCGCGACTTCGAATCCGGCGTGCCGCGCCCGACGTTCGCGACGATGCCCCTGGCCGAGTGCGGATCGTTGGCGCGCAGCGCCGCGACGGCAAGCCCGTGGCCCAGCAGCAGATGATGCATGGCCTGGGTCGCATAGCGCGGGTTCGCGAGTCCCGGCGCATGGTGGCCGTTGCCGTAGCCGAGATACGCCGAGCACCACGGCTCGTTGAGCGTCATCCATGCGTCGACGAGGCCCGAGAGTTCGCGGCTCATCAGATTGGCGTAATCGGCGAAACGATACGCGGTGTCGCGATTGAGCCAGCCGCCGCGGTCTTCCAGATGCTGCGGCAGGTCCCAGTGATAGAGCGTCGCGAAGGTGCGGATGCCCTGCTCTTTCAGGCGCTCCAGCAGGCGCCGGTAGAAGCCGATGCCCTTCGCGTTCGGACGACCCGACGCGTCCATCACGCGCGGCCAGGCGATCGAGAAGCGATAGGCCTCGAAATTCAGCGCTTCGAGCAGATCGAGGTCGCTTTGCCAGCGGTGGTAATGATCGCAGGCCACGGCGCCCGTATCGCCGGCGAGCACCTTGCCCGGCGTCGCGCTGAAGGTGTCCCAGATCGACGGCAGCCGGCCGTCTTCGGCCACGGCGCCTTCGATCTGGTACGACGCGGTGGCCGCGCCCAGCAGGAATTCGCGCCGCCAGAGCGCGGAATCGGGGGATGGCGTGAAGGCGTCGTCCTCGAGTGTGTCGGCCGAGGCGGCGTGCGGCGAAGCGGCGATATCGTGTGTCACGACAGCTCCTGCGCGAAGACCGCGGGCGGATGGTGCAGCAACCCGCCGACGGTGGGGAGTGGAAGCGCTTCCACAGCGCTTGAGGCGCACGATATCAGCCGCGAAATCTTGTGAGCAATCCGGGTTTTTCTGGAGGTTCTTAAGGCGTTACCGTGAAATCGGCGAAATCCTCGCGTAGCCGAAGCATCGCCTGTCAGTTACTGTACGACGATTCGCGAAGTTTTAAGTGCGCAGCGGGACGGCGTGCCCCGCTGCGTGCCTGGGAGGCAACGCCGCGTCACGCGTCGGCGTGCACGTCGAGATCGGGATGCACGGCCGCAAGCGCCTCGTGCAACGTCGTATAGAGGTTCTCCGCGCCCACCACGGGCGTGATGCCGTGCCGGTCCATGTCCGCGCGCAGATAACGGTTGACGCGCCCGAATATCACCTTGATGCCGCTATTGCGCAGCGACTCGCATAGTTCGTTGAGCGAACGACCTGCCGAATAATCGATGTCGGTAATGGCGGCGGCATCGATCACGAGCCAGTGCACGGGTGCCGGCGCGCCGTCGATCAGGCCGCGCACCTCGTCGACGAAAAGGTGATCGTTGGCGTAGAAAAGGTCTGCGCCGAAGCGGTAAACGATGAGCCCCGGCTCGGTCACGAGACCCGCCTGCGCCGGCACGGGCATCCAGCGCCCGGCTTCGTTGGGCACCAGCACCATCGTATGCGGCCGGTAGCTGTGGCGCACGTGGCGCAGCAACGAAAGCGCGATGGCAATGACGATACCGTTCTCCACGCCGATCACGACCACGGAGAGCGCCGTGACCACGGCGAGGCGGAACTCGCCCCGGCTCTCGCGGCGGATGTCGATCAACTGGCCGATGTGCACGAGCCCCACGGCGATCGTGAACACGATCGCTGCGAGCACGCAGCGCGGCAGATACTGGAGCCAGCGGCTAAAAAACAGCAGCACGACCACGACGACACCGGCGAACACGAGCTGGGCGAACTGGCTGCGTGCGCCGGCCTGCGCGCCCATGGCCGTCTGCGTGGGGCTGCCGTTCACGACGAACGCGCCGCTCAGCGACGCCGCCGCGTTGGCCGCGGCGAGGCCCAGCAGGTTCTGGTCTTCGTCCACGCGCTCGCCGTAGCGCTCGGCAAAGGCGCGGCTCGTCGCGGCGCTTTGCGCGACGATGATGACGAAGCACGAGGCCGCCACCTGCAGCAGGTCGATCATCTGAAACCAGCCGACGGCCGGAAACGCGATATGCGGCAGGCCCCCTTCCACGGGCCCCGTCACCGCAATGCCATGACCCGCGAAGTCGAACATGGCGCTCGCGGCAATGCCGCCGACCACGGCGAGCAACGGCACCGGCCAGCCCGGCCTCAGGCGCTTGAAGACGAGAATCGCCGCGACCACGAACGCGGCAATCGCGAGCGTCTGCCAGTGTATCGAGGAGAACTGCAGCACGACCTGCTTGATCTGCAACACGGTGCGCCGCGAGGTGAACGGAATGCCGAGCATGTCGCCGAGCATCGCCACGCCCACCTGCACGCCGACGCCGGTGAGAAAGCCCACCAGCACCGTGCGCGAGAGAAAGTCGGCGAGAAAGCCGAGCCTGAATATGCGGGCGATCAGCAGAATGGCTGCCGTGAGCAGCGCGGTCATGCCGGCCAGCGCGACGTATTGCGGGCTCGCAGCCGGCGCCATGGTCGAGAGCTTGCTCGCGAAGATGGTGGCCGTGGCCGAGTCCGCGGCCACCACGAGGTGGCGCGAGGCGCCGAAGATTGCGAACGCAATCAAGGGCAGAAAACCGGTGTAGATGCCGGTGACGGCCGGCATGCCGGCAATGCGCGCATAGCCGAGCAGTTGCGGGATGTTCATCGACGCGAGCAGCACCCCGGCCTTCGCGTCGCGCAACGCCCCTGCGCGGTTGAGCGGCCGCACGCCGCTGAACAGGTCAAACGCCATGACGGCTTCCTTTCGATTCCTGCATCCGCATGGGCTCCTCAATGATCGATACGTTAGACAAGACGGATAGCGCCGTATCTTAGCGCGGCATCGCGCATTCGCTCAGAACGGATTGCGATGCGCCGGTCAAAGCGAAACGCATCCTGCGCGATGACAAGAAAAAAGGCCAGCGCACGGGCTGGCCTTCGGTTGCAATGCGGGCTTGCTGCGGTGCGGGAAGGCTACACCTTCACCGGCGGCGGCACGTAGCGGCACTCATAGCGCTTTCTGACTGTGCCGTTTTCGTCGACGCTCTCCAGATACACGTCGAACTGCCACAGCCGCGCCATGTGCCGCAGCACTTCGTCGGTGTCGCCCGAGAGGTGCCGGTTGTCGCTCATGAAGTGGCGCAGCGTGAGACTGCGGTCGCCGCGCGTGTTCACCGACCACACCTGAATGTTCGGTTCGCGGTGGTGCATGTCGTACTGCCGCGAGAGCGCCTGGCGCACATACTGGTAGCCGCTGTCGTCGTGGATGGCCGAGACTTCGAGCGCGTCGCGCATGTCGTCGTCGAGCACCGAAAACAGCCGCATTTCGCGGATCAGATGCGGTGAAAGATACTGCGCCACGAAGCTCTCATCCTTGAAATTGCGCATCGCGTAGTGCAATGCCTTGAGCCACGGGCTGCCGGCGAGCTCGGGGAACCACTTGCGGTCTTCTTCGGTGGGGTTTTCGCAGACGCGGCGAATGTCGCTCATCATCGAAAAGCCCAGCGCGTACGGATTGATCCCGCTGTAATAGTGCTTCGTGACGGGCGGCTGATAGACCACATTGCTGTGCGAATGCAGGAACTCCATCATGAAACCGTCTTCGAGCTTGCCCTGCGCGTAGAGCGTATTGAGCAGCGTGTAATGCCAGAACGTGGCCCAGCCTTCGTTCATCACCTGGGTCTGCCGCTGCGGATAGAAATACTGGCCAACCTTGCGCACGATGCGGATGACTTCGCGCTCCCACGGTTCGAGCAGCGGCGCGTTTTTTTCGGCGAAGTACAGCAGGTTCTCCTGCGGCTCGGGCGGGAAGCGTTCGTCGTACTCCTCGGCAATGGGCTGCTGCGTCTTCGGCAGCGTGCGCCACAGTTCGTTGACCTGCGATTGCAGATACGCTTCGCGCTCGCGGCGCATCGCGGCCTCTCGTTCGAGCGAGAGCTTCTGCGGCCGCTTGTAGCGGTCCACGCCGTAGTTCATAAGCGCATGGCACGAGTCGAGCAGTTCCTCCACGCGGTCGAGACCGTAACGCTCCTCGCATTCGGCGATGTAATTCTTCGCGTAGACGAGGTAGTCAATGATCGCGTGCGCGTCCGTCCAGAGCTTGAACAGGTAGTTGCCCTTGAAGAACGAATTGTGCCCGTAGGCCGCGTGCGCGATGACGAGCGCCTGCATCGTCATCGTGTTCTCTTCCATCAGATACGCGATGCATGGATTCGAATTGATGACGATCTCATAGGCGAGACCCATCTGGCCCCGGCGATAGCTCTTCTCGGTGGAGAGAAAATGCTTGCCGAACGACCAGTGGCGATAGTTGACCGGCATGCCGACCGACGCATAGGCGTCCATCATCTGCTCGGCGCTGATCAACTCGAGCTGGATCGGATACACGTCCAGTTCGTATTGCTCCGCAACATGCGAGATATGCGTGTCGTATTCTTCGATCAGCTCGAAGGTCCAGTCGGATGGGCACGGCAACGGCCGTCTGTCGGCTACGTTCATATGCAATTCCCTGGTTTCCGGAAGCCGGGGTTCAGGGAGGCCATGTTCGGGGAGCCCGTGCGCGTCCTCTGGGCGCGCCGGCTCGGCCGGGTGTCCCCCCCGTTTTGCGGCAGCCTCGTGATCGCCGTGCTGTCCTTTCCCGTGGCCGCCGGTCTTGCGGCGCTCCGGCTGGTAGCCGCGCGCCTCGTTGTGCAAGTGGCGTGTCGTCATGAATGCTCCACCTGCTTCTCGAAAAGCTCCCGGAATACCGGGTAGATATCCGCCGCGTTGTCGACTTTCTTCATCGCCAGATGCGGCTCGGTGAGCGCCAGTTGCGCATATTCGAGCCAGAGATTCTGCTCCTCCGGCGTCACCTGAATATAGGCAAAATAGCGCACCTGAGGCAGGATGTCATCCGCGAGAAGCTTGCGGCACTTCGGCGAATCGTCAGTCCAATTGTCGCCGTCCGATGCCTGCGCGCCGTAAATGTTCCAGTCGCTCGGCGAATAACGGTCCTCGATCACCTTCTTCATGAGCTCCAGCGCGCTCGACACGACCGTGCCGCCGCTTTCCGTCGAATGGAAGAAGGTGTCCTCGTCCACTTCCTCGGCGCGCGTGTGATGGCGGATGAAGACCACCTCGATCTTTTCGTAATTGCGCTTGAGGAACAGGTACAGCAGGATGAAGAAGCGCTTGGAGAGATCCTTGCGCTGCTCGTCCATGGACCCGGACACATCCATCAGACAAAACATCACGGCCTGGCTCGACGGCTGCGGCTGCTTCACGCGATTCACGTAACGCAGGTCGAACGGGTCGATGAACGGAATGCGCCAGATGCGCCCGCGCAGATGATGGATCTGCTCCTCGAGCTGCTTGATGTCTTCGCGCCGGTCGGACGGATCGGCCATCAGCGCCTCGAGCTGCTCTTCGAGGTCGTGCAGCTCGTTCACGAGCGGCGCGCCCAGCGCGATGCGCCGGCCCAGCGCGCTTCTGAGCGAGCGCACCACGTCGATGTTGTTCGGCGTGCCCTCGGCGGCCCAGCCCGCGCGGATGCTCTTCCACGTGGGCACGGCCATCAGATGGGTCTTGATGAGGCGCGGCAGTTCGAGGTCGTCGAAGAAGTACTGCATGAACTCTTCGCGGGAGAGCTCGAATACGAAGTCGTCCTGACCTTCGCCTTCGTTGCTCGCCTGGCTGCCGCCCCCGCCCCCGCCGCCTTGCGGACGCGGAATCCGGTCGCCGCGAATGTAGTCCTCGTTGCCGGGGTGCACCATTTCGCGCCGGCCGCCGGGGCCGTGCCGGAACGACGGTTCGGCAATGTCCTTGCGCGGAATGGTGATGCTCTGGTTGCTCTGAATGTCTTTGATGCTGCGGTCACGCACCGCTTCCGAGACGGCGTGACGAATATAGTTTTTCACGCGGCGCAAAAAGCGCTCGCGGTTTGCAATGCTCTTGTTCTTGCCGGCCAGCCTGCGGTCGATGATTTGATGAAGCACATCCAGTCTCCCGCTCACGTTTCGAATGGGCGAGGTGCGCAGTCTGGAATGCCACGTTCACGTACTCACGGCTACGTGGCCTGCGCCCCGCCGGATTTCCTTTTTGCGCCGCCACATGAAACGTGCGGCGGCGCAGCAGGAAGGTAATGCGTCCACGCTCATGACGACTTGCGCACACGCAGATACCAGTCGCAGAGCAACCGGACCTGCTTGGGCGTATAGCCTTTCGCCACCATGCGGTTGACGAAGTCTTCATGCTTGCGCTGCTCTTCCGCCGATCCCTTTGCATTGAACGAGATGACCGGCAAAAGTTCTTCCGTGTTAGAGAACATTTTCTTTTCGATCACCACGCGCAACTTCTCGTAGCTGATCCACGCCGGGTTCTTGCCGGCATTGGCCGCACGCGCGCGCAGCACGAAGTTCACGATCTCGTTGCGGAAGTCCTTCGGGTTGCTGATGCCCGCGGGCTTCTCGATCTTCTCGAGCTCCGCGTTCAGCGCCGCGCGGTCGAAGCTCTCGCCCGTGTCGTGATCGCGGAACTCCTGGTCCTGGATCCAGAAGTCGGCGTACGTGACATAGCGATCGAAGATGTTCTGCCCGTATTCGGAATACGATTCGAGGTAAGCGGTCTGGATCTCCTTGCCGATGAACTCGGCATAACGCGAGGCCAGCACGTCCTTCACGAACGACAAATACTTTTGTTCGGTCTCGGGCGGGAACTGCTCGCGTTCGATCTGCTGCTCGAGCACATACATGAGGTGCACGGGATTCGCGGCCACTTCGGTCGAATCGAAGTTGAACACGCGCGAGAGAATCTTGAACGCGAAGCGCGTGGAGACCCCGTTCATGCCTTCGTCGACGCCCGCGAAGTCGCGATACTCCTGATACGACTTGGCCTTCGGATCGGTGTCCTTGAGGTTTTCGCCGTCGTACACCTGCATCTTCGAGAAGAGGCTCGAATTCTCCGGCTCCTGCAGGCGCGTGAGCACGGACATCTGCGCCATCATCTTGAGCGTGCCCGGCGCGCATACGGCGTCGGCCAGCGACGAGTTGCGCAGCAGCTTCTCGTAGATCTTCATCTCTTCCGAATAGCGCAGGCAATAAGGGACCTTCACGACAAAAATACGGTCGAGCAAGGCCTCATTGTTGCGATTATTGCGGAACGCCTTCCACTCCGATTCGTTCGAGTGCGCGAGGATGATGCCGTTGAACGGAATCGCGCCGAATCCTTCGGTGCCCTTGAAGTTGCCTTCCTGGGTGGCCGTGAGCAGCGGGTGCAGCACCTTGATCGGCGCCTTGAACATTTCCACGAATTCGAGCAAGCCCTGATTCGCGAGGCACAGGCCGCCCGAATAGCTGTAGGCGTCCGCATCGTCCTGCGCGTATTGCTCGAGCTTGCGGATGTCGACCTTGCCGACGAGCGAGGAGATGTCCTGATTGTTCTCGTCGCCGGGCTCCGTCTTCGCAATGCCGATCTGCCGCAGGATCGACGGATAGCGGCGCACCACGCGGAACTTACGGATGTCGCCGTTATATTCGTGCAGGCGCTTGACCGCCCAGGGGCTCAGGATGTTCTTCAGATAACGGCGAGGGATGCCGTATTGCTCTTCGAGGATGGGGCCGTCTTCGTCGTAGTCGAACAGACCCAGCGGCGACTCGTTCACGGGCGAGCCCTTGATCGAGTAGAACGGTACGCGTTCCATGAGCTGTTTCAGACGCTCGGCGATGGACGATTTACCGCCGCCCACAGGACCAAGCAAGTAGAGAATCTGCTTCTTTTCTTCGAGTCCTTGCGCCGCATGGCGGAAGTACGCGACGACCTGCTCGATCACGTCCTCCATGCCATAGAACTCGCGGAAAGCGGGATAAACCTTGATCACCTTGTTCGCAAAGATGCGCGACAGGCGCGGATCGTTGCGTGTGTCGATCTGTTCTGGTTCCCCGATTGCCGTCAGCATGCGTTCGCCAGCCGTGGCGTACGCGCTGGGATCTTCTTTGCAGAGCGCGAGATACTCCTCGAGCGAGAACTCTTCTTCTCGCGTTTTTTCGAAGCGGGTCGCGAAGCTGCTGTAGATATCCATGCTACCTCCTCGCCAAGATCTGCGACCGATGTCGTGCGCGGCGCGCTATTCGGAAACGACATCGCTCGAATTCATCCTAAACCTTTTCGAATTTTTTTTCACACAAAAATCGCGCCTGATTGAAGGTTCAAAATCGAACTCTTGGAGCCAGGCAGGGTACACCGTACAATCGTGATTCCCCCGCGCAATTTTCAAGCCGCACGCAATACATCGCGCACAATATTACGCCGCGCATCGACGCTCGAGCAGCAAGCCCGCAGTTAATCCGGCCGCCTCCCCAACTTCGCCGCCGCTTGTTCACTGCTCATCGATGCCTGTTGTCGCTTCTTCATTAGAACGCACGGCCACGCAAGCCGTGCACAGCTCGCAACGCATTCTTGTGACGCGATGTTTGTAACAGCACACGCGCCGCCATCGTGTCTTTGCATCGACGATCTTTTTCTCGTTTTACACGTCATATCTGCGTACGTCGGTGAGTTGGCGCGCATTTGCACACGGGCCGATGCCCGCTCATTATTTCTTCATACTGCCCCTGCCGACAGTAGTGGCTTTTCGCTTTCCTTTCCCGCACTTCGGACGAGCGTTGCATGAATAGTGCAAAAAGCATCGCCACGCCCTCGCATTGTTTCGATGCGCGGTTGCGAACATGGCACGCGTGACAGATTGTGTCGATGGGCCGTTCCTATGCGCCGTCGCAGTCAAAAAGAAAACGGCCGTCACGCGTGATGCGTGACGGCCGCCGATATTCCTGACCATTAAGGGGTACGTGCTCCCGCAGTTCAGACGAACTCGACCTCCACCTCGCCCAGCCCGTCGATATGGCCGTGCAACAGGCCCGCGCCCTCGATGCGGTGCGCCCCTACGTAGGAACCCGTGGTGATGGTCCATTCGGGCTCGATGGTAATCCCCATCGCGGCGCAATGGTTGACGAACCAGACCAGCAGCTCGCGCGGGTCGCCTGCCGGGTTGCCCGCCATCTCGGGCACGAGCGAGACGCCGTCGAAGGCAAGTTCGAGCTCGGGTGCGACAAAGTCGAGCGCGCGCGCGAGCGAGCCGTACGGCTGCGCGTGACCGGTCACGAGCGCGCCGTTGTTCTGCGCGTCGGCAAGCTGAGCGAGCGGCGCGACGTTCGGCCATTCGGCAAAGCGGCTGTCGACGATCTCGATGGTGGGCAGGATCTGGCCCACGAGCGCGAGCACCTCGTCGCGCGCGTAGACGTCGGCGCGCGGCGCGATCGGCTCGGCAAAGCGGAAGGCGATCTCGAGCTCGACGAGCACCCGGAAGAACGACTGGCGCTCGAGGCGCGTCGGCGAGGCATGCACTAGCGGCGCCGGGATCGGGGCGCCGGAGACCGCGCCGCCGGGCGTGCGCGCGCCGATCTTCCAGCCGCCCGTGGCGGTGCCCAGCCCGGCGAGCACGGCCTGCTGGATCGCATAGGCCGTGGCCGCGTCGGGCGGCAGGCATTCGGGCGCCAGCGTCTCGATCATCTGATGGCGGCGGCGCGCCGCCACGAGGCGCTGCGCGAGATCGTCACGTGTCATGTCTGGGTCCTTTCTTTGCGTTCGTGCGCCGGCAGCGCTGGTCTCTCGCGTCGAGCCGGCCTGTTTCTCGTCATGTCGCGCTGCTGCGCTGCGTGTGTGACGCAGCAGCGCCTCACCCAGCCCCTGCTGCCTCGCGAGGACGCCCCGCTGTGCCCGGACCTGCTGCACGCTTGCGGTGCGTGGCGGGACGTGCCGGCGTCAGTACCCCGTCGGCCCCGAAGCGCAGCGCAGTGTACCGTGCGACCCCGTCTGCGCGCGTGACAAGATTCACAATGTACCGTAACCGGCATCGCACCGCGCATGCACTGGCCTTATGGCCGAAAAAAAGCGCCGCTGCAAGGCAGCGGCGCGCGGGCGGCGACGATTACGCGAGAGGCGCGAAGGCCCCGCAAGCTCGCATCAGAAGGTCTCCCAGTCGTCGTCCGATCCGGCGGCCGGGGTCGTCAGCGCGGCGGCTGGCGCTGTTGCCGCGCGTGCGGCGCTGGCGGATGCGCGTGCGGGCGCGCTCGAAGCCGGGCGGGCTGCGGCGGACGCCGTGCGGCGCGGTGCAGGCACGCTGGCGTGCTTGGCGTGCTTGGCGTGCTTGGCGTGCATGGCGGGCTTCGCCGCCGGACGCGCCACGGGCTTGGCACTCGCAGGCGCCACATCGGCCGCGGTAATGGCTTGTGAACCGGTGGCTCTTGCGGTTTGCACGGCACCCGCCGCGTGGGCATCGTCGAGATTGAACACGGCGACGGCGGTGCGCAGACGGCCCGCCTGGTCTTCGAGCGACTGCGCCGCGGCGGCGGCCTCTTCCACGAGCGCCGCGTTTTGCTGCGTCACCTCGTCCATCTGCGTGACGGCGCGCGCCACCTGGTCGATGCCGCCCGACTGCTCCTGCGAGGCCGCCGCGATCTCGCCCATGATGTCGGTCACGCGCTGGACCGCGCCGATGATCTCGGCCATCGTGCGGCCCGCCTCGTCGACGAGCGCCGAGCCTGCCTGCACGCGCTCGACCGAGGTGCCGATCAGCGCCTTGATCTCCTTGGCCGCCGCCGACGAGCGCTGCGCGAGACTGCGCACCTCGCCCGCCACGACCGCGAAGCCGCGCCCCTCCTCGCCCGCGCGCGCCGCTTCCACGGCCGCGTTGAGCGCGAGGATATTCGTTTGAAAAGCGATGCCCTCGATGATCGCGATGATGTCGGCAATCTTCGCCGAGCTCTGGTTGATCTCGCCCATCGTGCCCACCACCTCGCTCACGACCCGGCTGCCCTTGTTGGCGATGTCCGAGGCGCTGGCGGCCAGCGCACTGGCCTGGCGGGCGTTTTCGGCGTTCTGCTTCACGGTGCCGGTGAGCTCCTCCATGCTGGCCGCCGTTTCCTGGAGCGCCGAAGCCTGCTCTTCCGTGCGCGACGAGAGATCGATGTTGCCGGCCGCGATCTGGCGCGTGGCCGTGGCGATCGCTTCGGTGCCTGCGCGCACCGAACGCACGGTGTCGCCGAGACTGCGCTGCATGCGCGCGACGCCGCCGAGCAACTCGCCCATCTCGTCGCGCGTGCGCACCACGATGGGGCGGCGCAGATCGCCCGCGGCGATCGCGGAGAACGCGCCCAGCGCCTCGCGAAGCGGCTGCGCGATCGCGCGGCGCAGCGTGAGGAACGAATAGACCGCCGCGCCAATGCCGATCAGCAGCGCCGCGATGGCCGCGATGCGCAGTTCGTCGAATGCCGATTCGGCGTCGTTAAAGCCGGCTTGCGCTAGCGTGCCTTGCAGCCTGTCGAGTTCGAGATCGGACTGCGAGAGGTCACTGTAGGCGGTCTGCAGCGCGTTCGCGCCCGCCACGACCTGGCTCTGGTCGCCCGCGGCGATGGTGGCGGAAAAGCGGTCGGCGGCCTGCTGGAACGCGGTGCGGCGCGCGGCAACGTCCTGCGCAAGACGCGCTTCCTGCGGCTCGCGCGGCAAGTTCAGATACTTCTTCCAGTAGTCATCGGAGACGCCGCCCAGCATGCGTGCGCGCGCGAGCGTGGCGGTGGCATCGGGCGTGCCGATCTCGAATGCCGCGCGGTCGAGCGCGAGCCGTTGGCGCGCCGCGTAGATTTCGGCCAGATTCACGGCATGGCTGCTCGGCATCTGATCGGTGTAGGTCTCGCGGTATGCGTCGTTCGAGCGCGTCAGGCCGAGCAGCCCCACCGCGCTGATGGCGACGATGAGCGCCGCGAGAAAACCCATCGTGAGGCCGATGCGCGCCTTGATGCTGATGCCCTTGTTCATGTCTCTCCCATGCTTGCCATGAGGCGGATTCCCCACCCACGATGTTGGGCTGCTGCCCTGAGCGGGTTTACGGCAAACGTTTGAGAGGCTTGAAATAGTTATATGTTATGAAGAATAAGGCGAGGCACCTGACGAATAAATTACAAAAAGCCGACGGCTAGCGGCCCATGTCTTCCAGCGTGGGAATGGACGGCTGGGCGCCCGCGCGCGTCACGGAGATCGACGCCGCGCGCAGCGCGAACTGAATCGCCTGAGCCGGATCTTCGCCGGCGGCCAGCCGCGCGGCCAGGGCGCCGATGAAGGTATCGCCGGCCGCCGTGGTGTCGACCGCGGCCACCTGGGGCGCGGGCCAGTGCACGGGCGATGGCGTGCCCGCATCGTCCGCCGCGTTTGCTTCACCGCCGTCGAGCAGCGCGCAGACGCCCTGCGCTCCCAGCGTCACCAGCACGTTGCGCGCCCCCGCGCGATGCAGCGCCTCGGCGGCGCGCGCGGCGTCCTCGGGCGTGGCGAGCGGCAAGCCCGTGAGCGTCGCGGCTTCGAGTTCGTTGGGAACGAGGTAGTCGATGAGCGGCAGCCACTCGGCCGGCAGCGGGCCGGTCGCCGGCGCGGGATTGAGGATGGTGGTCTTGCCGAGCAGGCGCGCCGCGGCGAGCGCCGCATGCACCGCGTCGGGCGGCGTCTCCAGCTGACAGACGACGACGTCGGCGGCCGCGAGCACCGCCTCGTGGCGCGCGAGCATCGCGGGCGTCACTTCGCCGTTGCTGCCCGCCACGATCACGATGGAATTCTGGCTCGCATCGTCGACGATGATCAGCGCCACGCCGGTCGGCGCCTGCGGCGCGGTGTCGAGCGCGCCGCAATCGATGCCTTCGGCCAGCAGCCCGGCGCGCAGCAGCTCGCCGTTGGCGTCGGCGCCCACGCAGCCGATCATCGCCACCCGGGCGCCCAGGCGCGCGGCCGCCACGGCCTGATTGCCGCCCTTGCCGCCCGCGACCTGCGCGAACGCGCTGCCCGCAAGCGTCTCGCCGGGGCGCGGCTGGCGCGGCGCGCGCGCGACGAGATCCATGTTCAGGCTGCCGACCACGGCCACGCCGCCGCGCGGCGGTTTGGCGTCGTGCACGGCTTTGTCCTGCGTACCCGCTTGAGTCGCGGCGCGCCGCGCTTCGTCAATCGTCATTCGTTGCCTCCCGTGCCATGTCCAGTCGGCCGATTATGCACGCGCCGATGCACGCTGAGGCATGTTCAGGCACGTCTAGGCACGGCCCGCGCGCTCAGGCCGCGAGCGCCGCCGCCTCGGAGGCGCCGCACCACGGCGCCGTCGATTCGCGCGGGATGAGTTCGGCCGTCATCACGCGCCGCAGTACCGACGCGCCCGTGCGCTCGCGCCCGGCCGCGCCGATCCGCTCGATCAGCGTGAGCGCCGCCATCTCGCCGAGCGCGCGCGCCGGCTGGCCGACCGTCGAAAGCGCGGGCCAGGTGAAATGGCCGAGCTCGATGTCGTCGAAGCCGATGATCGAGCAGTCGGCGGGCACGCGCAGGCCGCGCTCGGCGGCCGCCCGCAGCGCGCCGATGCCCATCATGTCGTTGCCGGCGAAGATCGCGCTCGGGCGCACGGTGTCGAACAGCTGCGCCGCGGCGCGATAGCCGCCCATGCCCGAGAAGTCGGCCTCGACGATCGCGCCCGGCGCGATCTCGATGCCGCGCTCGGCCATCGCGCGCAAAAAGCCGTGCATGCGCATCGCGGCCACCGCGGCGCTGACCGGCCCCGTGATGCAGCCGATCCGCGAGTGCCCGAGTTCGAGCAGATGGCGCGTCGCGAGCCAGGCGCCGCGCTCGTGGTCGATCTGCACGAGATCGGCGTTCAGGCCTTCGATGTTGCGGTCGACCACGACGATCGGCTCGCGCGTCTCGCCGAGCGTCTGCGCGAGCACGGCGTCGTCGCCGGCCGACGCCACGATCAGCCCGTCGATGCGCTTTTCCTGCAGCACGCGCAGGTAGTTGCGCTGCTTGACCGGATCGTCGTCGGAATTGCAGAAGAACACGCAGTAGCCCTTCTGCGCGCAGCCGTCCTCGACGCCGCGCGCGAGCTCCGCGAAATACGGGTTCGTGCCGTTGGGCACCACGAGCCCGATCGTCGCCGTCGAGCGCGCCTTGAGCGAGCGCGCGACCGCCGACGGCACGTAGTTGAGGTCGCGAATCGCCTGCTCGACCTTGGCCCGCACGTCCGCCGACACCGGCCGCGAATTGTTCACCACATGCGACACCGTCGTGAAAGACACCCCTGCCACGGCGGCCACATCCTTGATCGTCGCCATCTTTGCTGTTGCTCCTGCTTTGTCCTGCCCGTTTGCTACTGCTGCCGCCGCGCGGCCGGCCTCTCGTTGACTAGTTCTGCTATTGGAGACCGTGCTGCGCGGCGATTGCCCTCGGCGAGCACGGCGGCCGGTTGCCCGGCCGCGCCCGCATTATTTTCTTGTGATCCTTTTGTACTTCGCCTGCTATCGCGACTACTGCTGCGACTACTGCTTCATCTGCTGCATGAACCGCCCCGTCACTTGCCACCGCGCTTGCCGCCGCGGCGGCTTCGATACGTGTCGAGCACCACCGCGACCACGATCACCGCGCCCGTGATGATGCGCTTGGTGGGCTCGTTCGCGCCGATCTGCGCGAGCCCCGCCGCGAGCACGGAAATGATCAACACACCGAAGAACGTGCTGATGACCGAGCCGCGGCCGCCCATCAGGCTCGTGCCGCCGATCACCACGGCGGCGATCACCTGTAGCTCGAGACCCACGCCCGCGTTCGGATCGGCGGCTTCGAGACGCGAGATCTGGAACAGCGCGGCCAGGCCCGAGAGCGCGCCCATCAGCGCGAACACGACGATCTTGTACGGGCGCGGATCGACGCCCGCGAGCCGCACCGCCTCCTCGTTGGTCCCGATACCGATCAGGTAGCGGCCGAACACCGTGCGCGTGAGCACCGCCTGCGCGATCACCATGACCGCCACGGCGATCAGGAACGCGGGCGAGATGCCGAACGCGATCGGATTCGAGAGGAAGTCGAACGCATCGCCGATATAGGCCGTGCGCGAATTCGTCATCTGGTACGCGAGGCCGCGCGCGGCCTCCAGCACGCCGAGCGAGACGATGAACGACGGAATGCGCCAGCCCACCGTGACCGCGCCCGTGAGCGTGCCCGTGGCCGCCGCGGCCAGCAGCCCGAGCAGCGCCGAGGAAAACGCACCGAGCCCCCACTTGAGCGCGGCCACACTCACCACCGAAGCCCCGAGCGCCAGCACGGAGCCCACCGAAAGGTCGATGCCCGCGATGATCAGCACGAACGTCATGCCCACCGACATGACGACGAGATCGGGAATCTGGTTGGCGATCGTACTGAACGTATCGTATGTCAGGAAGTGCGAACTCAGCAGCGAGAACAGCACGATCATCGCGACCAGCGCGAGCGCGAGGCCCAGGTAGTTCGACAGGCCAAAGCGCGTGCCGACGGGCTTGGCGCTCGCGGCCGCCGGCGCCGCGGCATGCGGGGCGCTGGCCGGCGGCGTGGATTGTGGCGGCTCTGCTTGCTCTGGTTGTTCGCGCAACGGTCGATTCGTCATGAAGCGCTTCCTCCTCGCCCATCGGGCGGCGGCGATTGAGCGCGATCCTCGGCTCGATTCTCAGGCACGGGCGTTTTCAGCTCGGGCAAGTCCGCGGTATCGGCGAGCAGCGCATCTTCGGCGCGATAGCCCGCGAACGCGGCGCCGAGCAGCGCGTCCTGGGTCCACTCCCCGCGCGCGAAGATCGCCGTCATCTTCCCCGCCGACATCACGCCGATGCGGTCGCAGATCAGCATCAGCTCGCGCAGGTCGCTCGACACCACCACGAGCGCGCAGCCATCGCGCGCGAGTGCGCCCATCAGCGCGTAGATGTCGAACTTCGCGCCCACGTCGATGCCGCGCGTGGGTTCGTCGAAGAGCAGCACGCGCACGCCCTTCGCGGCCCGCTCGCCGGTCATGCGCCGCGCGAGCCAGCGGCCGATCACCACCTTCTGCTGATTGCCGCCCGACAGCTCGCCCACGCTCTGGCCGGGGCCCGCGGTGCGAATGCGCAACGCGTCGATTTGCTCGCCCGCGAGCGCGTTCTCGCGCGCGGCGTCCACCACGCCGTAGCGGGCCACTGCGCCCACGTTGCCGAGCGACACGTTCGCGGCCACCGGTTGCGGCAGCAACAAACCCTCGCCCTTACGGTCCTCGGTGATGAGCGCGATGCCGTGGCGCACCGCGTCGACCGGCGAGTCGATGCGCACCGGCGCGGGCGGCTCGCCGGGCGCGGCCGCGAGCGCCACGGTGCCGCGGTCCTTCGCATCGGCGCCGTAGATGAGCCGCATGAGCTCGGTGCGCCCCGCGCCGATCAGCCCCGACACGCCGAAGATCTCTCCCGCGCGCACCTCGAACGAGACATCGCGCACGACGTTGGCGCGGCCGATGCCGTCCACCTTGAGCAGCGGCGCGCCGATGCGCCGCTCGCCCAGTTCGATGCGCTCGCCAAGCTCGCGCCCCACCATCAGCGCGACGATGCGCTCGGGCGTGAGGTTGGCCATGGCATCCACGCGCACGAGCCGGCCGTCGCGCAGCACCGCCACGCGCTGCGCGATGCGCGCGAGCTCCTCGAGCCGGTGCGAGATGTAGACGAGCGCCACGCCGTGCGCCCTCAGCCGCGCGATCTGCTCGAACAGCAGCTCGACCTCGCGGCCCGTGAGCATCGCGGTGGGCTCGTCGAGGATCATCACGCGCAGCGGCGCGGCGCCTTGCGCCTCGTCGCCGATCAGGTTGCGCGCGATTTCCACGAGTTGCTGGTGGCCGATGCCGAGCTCGCCCACCGGCGTATCGGGGTCGATCGCCTCGAGCCCGACTTGCGCCATCGCCGCGCGGGCGTCCTCGCGCAGACGCGCGCGATCGATCCAGCCCGCCCAGCCGAGCGGCCCGGCGTGGCGCGGCAGGCGGTTCAGAAACAGGTTTTCGGCGACCGACAGCGTGGGCAGCAGGTTGAGCTCCTGCATCACCATGCGCACGCCGAGCGCTTCCGCCTCGCTGCGGCTCGCGGGCGCGTAGGGCTGGCCCATGAGCGTCATGCTGCCGGCGCTGGGTGCGGTGAGCCCGCCCACGATCTTCGAGAGCGTGCTCTTGCCCGCACCGTTCTCGCCCGTGAGCGCAAGCACCTCGCCCGCGTGCAGCGCGAGGCTGACGTCGGCGAGCACCGGCTGCTCGTAGGTCTTGCCGGCGCCCGTCACCGTCAGCACCGCGCCTTGGGCGGATGCGGGTGGCGGGGCGTCGGGGGCAGTTGCTTCCATCACGATCCTGTTATCGCGAGCCGCGCCGCCCGGATCCCGCAGGGGTACGCAGGTTCCGGAGCGACCGGCCGCCGCTCAGGTGGCGACAAGCGGCACACCACGGCGGCTCGCTCGCTTGTGCGGCCATCACGTACGAATAACGGCGGCGCGAAGGTTTTCTTGAGCGCTTATTACACGAAAAGGCGACACGAAAAGGCGACACGAAAACGCGACACGAAAACGCGACATGAAAACGCGGCATGAAAAACCAGCTCGACTGCGCGACGCCAATTAGTGCCCCGAAACGCCGCCAAGCGGTCCTGCCGCCGATCCAACCTCAACCGGCCGCCGGAGCACATCGCGCAAACCCTCGCGCGATAAACGCACGCCATCGCACGAAATCACACGCCATCGATTCGGCGTGCATATTTTTGCAGCCTTACTTCGCGGAGTCCTTGGTCACGAGCACGACCGGCGTTTCCACCACGCCCGAGAGCTCCGACTGCTTCTTGTGCCCCTTGAGCGCTTTGAGCGCCGTGTCGATGCCGAACACGGCCTGCTTCGCGGCGTACTGGTCGGCGGTCGCGAGCACGCGGCCGTCCTTGAGCATCGGCTTGATGGCGTCGATGTTGTCGTAGCCCACCACGTAGACCTTGCCCTGCTTGCCAGCCGCGCGCACCGCCGACACGGCGCCGATCGCCATGTTGTCGTTGCCGCACAGGAGCGCCTTCAGGTCCGGATATTCATTGAGCATGGCCGAGGCGACCGCATTGCCCTTGTCGATTTCCCACTCGCCCGACTGCACCGAGACGATCTTCGCGCCCACGGCCTGCATCGCGTCCTTGAAGCCCGCCGTGCGCTGCTGCGCGTTGGTGGTGGTCGAGACGCCTTCCACGATGCCCACCTGGTCACCCGCCTTGAGCTTCTTCGCGAGGTAGTCGCCGACGAGGCGCGCGCCCTTCTGGTTGTCTGGGCCGACGAACGGCACGTTCAGGTCCTTGGACTTGAGCACGTCGGGATCGAGCCGGTTGTCGATGTTCACAACGATGATGCCCGCGTCCACGGCCTTCTTCACCACGGGCACGAGCGCCTTGGAGTCGGCGGGCGCGAGCACGATGGCGTCCACCTTCGAGACGATCATCTGCTCGACGATCTGGATTTGCGCGGCGGTGTCGGTTTCGTTCTTGATGCCGTTGGTCACGAGGTCGAACTCGGACGCGTTGTGCTTCTGGTAGTCCTTCGCGCCGTTCTCCATGGTGAGGAAGAACTCGTTGGCGAGCGACTTCATGACGAGCGCGACCTTGGGCTTGTGGCCGGCCGCCGTCTGCGCGTGGGCGGCAAGCGGCATGGCGGCCGCGAAAGTGACGGTGGCGAGTGCGGCTGCGGCGCCAAGAACGCGCCGGCGAATGCGGGAGTTCATCGTTTGTGTCTCCGGTTGTCGGGCCCGGTCGGGCCGTATTTCTGGTTATGCGCAAACGTTTTCAGGCGCCCCATTCTCGGGGCGCTCGATCGGCCATGTCAAATCGGCCCTGTCGATGACGCCGGCGCCCCCGCTTCACGCTGCAGCGCAGCAGCCGGCATGGGCGTCGGCCTCAGAGCCAGCCGCCGCGGCGGAACAGGACGAACAGCACGATGTCGATGATCGCCATCACGGCCAGGCAGACCTGGTAACCATACTTGAAATGCAGTTCGGGGATGTCCGCGAAGTTCATCCCGTAGATCCCGGCAATCATGGTCGGCACGGCGAACAGCGCCGCGAACGAGCCGAGCCGCTTGGTCACCTCGTTTTCGGCGAGCGAGATCATGCCGAGATTCACCTGGATCGCCGTGACGATCATTTCGCGGCGCGCGTCGACCATGTTGGAGATGCGCACGAGGTGATCGTAGACATCGCGATAGTACGCCTGCATGCCGAGGCAGATCTGCGGAATGCGCCCGCCCACGAGCTTGCCCACGGCGTCGACGAGCGGCGTCACGTGGTGCTCCAGGATCACGAGGCGCCGCTTGAGCGAATAGAGATCCTCGATGATGGCGCGCGACTGCGCGAGCGTGTGCTTCTCGAAGATGCGGTCCTCGAGATCCTCGATCTCGCCGGCGAGCTTTTCGAGCACCGGCGAGTAACGGTCGACCACGCTGTCCATGAGCGCGTAGAGCACGAAGCCGGCGCCCTCCTTGAGCAGTTCCGGCTCACGCTCGCAGCGCGCGCGCACGTCGGTGAAGCCCTGCTGCGAGCGATGGCGCACCGAAAGCACGAAGTTCGGGCCCGCGAACACGTTCACCTGGCCGGTGACGATTTCGCCCTCCTCATCGATCTCGATCGTGTGGAACACCGCGAAGAGCGTGTCGCCGTATTCCTCGATCTTGGGCCGCTGGTTGCCGTTCATGACGTCTTCGATGGCGAGCGCGTGCAGGCCGAATTCCTCCTTCATCGCGGCCATCTCGCCCGCGTCGGGGTCCTTGAGCGCGACCCAGACGAAGCATTCGGGTTTCTGGAGATAGTCGCTGATGGCCTCGATGCCGATGTCGGCCAGTTTCTTGCCGCTCTGGTACGCGGCGCAATTGATGAGCATGTGTCGTGTTCGTCCCGGCGGCGCGGGTGCGGAAAACGCGCGCGCCGCCTGTCCTCAGGTTGATCGATCCGCCAAGTTTAGCGTTGCATCGACCTGCGAGGCGGCGCGCGGGTTCCGCAACCGGATCCGGGACCTGTGCTGCGCCGGCCCGCGTGCGCCTGGAGGCGCTTGCGGGCGCATGCAGGCGGCCCGGGCGGCAGTCTGCTTACTGCGGGCTTACTGCGCGACCCGGCGGATACCGATGCGATGATCCTTGTCGAAAGTTACACTCGCGCGATTGGTGTAGCGCGGATCGACGAGAAAACGCAGCTCGATGACGGGATCGAACTGCGTCGTCACGGCGATGCGGTGAACGCCGGGCTTCAGGTAGAACGTGACGTGCTCGCCGTCCATGAGGTCGGTGACCTGCTCGCCGTCGATGTAGACCGGGGCGTCGCGGAACTTGGCGATGACATTGCGGGTGCGCTCGCGCCTTACGTCCACGGCGACGAGGCCCTCGCCCGGCTGTGTATAGCCCGGCTTGACGATGCGCTCGGCCGGCACCGGCTTGAAAGGCATCGGCGGCGCCCGCTCCTCGGCGCAGCCGCCCAGCGTCAGGGTCACGGCGGCGGCGGCCACGAGTGCGGCCGCGCGCGCGGCCGAACCGATGCTCACTTTGAACACGCGCGATGGCATGGGCGCGATCCCCTCGTCGGTTTTTCGATGCTTTCGTGGCGCGCGCCGCGCAGCGACCCTCGCCGGCGGCGGCCTGCCCGTTCCGTGTGCGCCCATGATATACGCACGCGGCGCGCGGCCCGCGCGGGGCGCCGCACATTGCGCGCCGCAAGGCTGCATGGCGCATCGACGGTGGATCGCTGGTATATGCTTTGGAATCGGGCTCGATCCCGCTCAGTCATCGCGTCAAGCGAGGAGAATGCAGGCGATGTGGTACTTCACGTGGATACTCGGCATTGGCGTGGCGCTCGGCTTTGGCATCATCAACGTGCTGTGGCTCGACGCCAACGGCAAGTTCTTCGATGCTCAGGGCGTTGAACCGCCGCCCCTGAACGATCGGGCGAACTCCACCGCTCAAGCTGGCGGCGCGCAGCCGGACCCGACTGGGGACCGCCGTTCGTGACACGATTGATTTTCTTCTGCGGCCACGCCGGCACCGGCAAGACCTCGCTCGCCAAACGCCTGATCGGCCCGCTCGCGCACGCCACAGGCGAGCCGTTCTGCCTGCTCGACAAGGACACGCTCTACGGGCGCACGAGCGCGGCGACGCTCGCCGCGCTCGGTCAGGATCCGCACGACCGCGACAGTCCACTGTTTCTCCATCATCTGCGGGACCCCGAATATCAGGGCTTGCTCGATACCGCGCGCGAGAATCTCGCGCTCGGCGTGAGCGTGATTGCGGTCGGACCGCTTTCAGGGGAAGTGCGCGAGCGGCGCCTGCTCGATCGCGCGTGGCTCGGTGTGACGGCGGACGTGGGGCTCGCCGCCGTCTGGGTGCGCACCGACGAAGAAACGGCGCGCGAGCGCATCGTGGCGCGCGCGCATCCCGACGACGCCTACAAGCTCGCGCACTGGCAGACGTATCGCCAGCGACGCTTCGAGCCCGAGGGCGCGCAACTCGACGACCTCATCGTGTTCGACGCGAGCGTGCCCGAGCCTGCCGACTACGATGCGCTGCTGCAGCACATCGTGAAGGCGTCCGCGGCCTGATCGCATTCCGGTCGCAGCCGCGGCGCCTGTTCTGCTTTATCGGCGCTTTCGCGCCCGACGCCGCCCGAACGCTTCAGGCAACGGGTACCGATGCCAGCGCTTCGAGCGTCGCGCCTTCATACACCTGGCCGAAGCGGTTCGCGAGGAACTGCTCCAGCGACACCTGCTCCTGGCGCACGAAGCCCTTTTGCGGCAGCTTCTTCTCGCGGAACAGATCGAGCACCGCGCACATGGCGCCTGCCGTGGTGATCTCGATCGCGCTCATCGGCACGCCGCAGACCGTCTTCGCAAAGATCTTGCGCGTGAAGACTTCCTGCACGAGCTGGCCGTTACGCATGCCGGTCACGGTGATGAAGATCAGCACGACGTCCTGCTCCGTCGACGGAATCGCGCGGCGCATGATCGACTTGAGCGTGTCGCGGTCGCCCGAAAGACGCAGGTCTTCGAGCAGGAACTGCATGAGCGCGCGGTGGCCCGGATAGCGCACCGACTTGTAGTCGAGCGATTCGACGCGCCCGGAGAGCGTCTCGCACAGCGTGCCCAGACCGCCCGAGGTGTTGAACGCTTCGTACTCCACGCCGTCGAGCGAAAAGTGCTCGTGGCCTTCGAGCGGCTGCACCATCTGCGTGCGGCCTTCGTGGATCGCCTCGCAAGGCTGGCAGTATTCGTTGATGAGGCCGTCCACGCTCCACGTGAGGTTGTACTTGAGCGCGTTGGTGGGGAACTGCGGCAGCGCGCCCACGCGCATCTTCACTTCGCGGATCTCGGTGAAGCGGCTCGCGAGCGCATGCGCGGCAAGGCCGATGAAGCCCGGCGCGAGCCCGCATTGCGGCATGAACGCGTGATCGGCGTCTTCGGCGAGCGCGCGGATCGCGTGCGTCGCGCGCACGTCCTCGGTCAGGTCGAAGTAATGAACGCCCGCGCCCTTCGCCGCCGATGCGACGTTCACCGCGAGGTAGTAAGGCAGCGCATTGATGAGCACATCGAAGCCTTCGAGCGCGCCGCGCAGCGCGGCGGCGTCGCCGGAATCGACGCGCAGGGTGGGAATGCCCTGCGCCGCGAGCTTTTCGAGCGCGTGGGTATCGCGGTCGAGCGCAGTGACTTCGTAGTCTCCGGTCTCGCGCAGCATGTGTGCAATGGTGTGGCCAATCAGGCCGGCGCCTGCAATCGCGACTTTCATTTGTCTCTCCTTGGAGTTGTTTGTGGTCTGGGCCATGCTGTGCCCGGTGCACACAGTCTAAGGAGGTGCCAAATCAGATCCTAGACGCAAAATGATGCGCTTCGTCGGGGAATTTCGTCATTTTGACGATGGTTTTCGTCATAACGACGAAAAACTGTAAAAACGGTGTTAACGATGAGGTTGAAGATGGCTGTTGAAGTTGGCCGTCGAAGCCCCGCGCGCATCGTCCCTCAGCCCTTCAGCCCATCACCGTGCCGCGGTCAATCTTGCGCGCGAGCACGATCGACGTGGTCGTGCGCTCGACGCCCTGCATGCCGCCGATCTGGTCGAGCAGATCGTTGAGGCGATCGGGGGAATCCGCGCGCAGCCAGGCCACGTAGTCGTACTCGCCGCTCACCGCGCAGAGCAGTTGCACTTCAGGCATCTTGCTCAAGCGCCGCTGCACGTCGGGGCCGTTGCGCGGCGCGATGATGAGCCCGACCCACGCCTGCAGGCTCGCGTCGAGCACGTCCTGGCCGAGGCGCACGCCGTAGCCCGCGATGACCTGGGAGCGTTCGAGCCGCGCGATGCGTGCGAGCACGGTGGTGCGCGCCACGCCTAGCTGGCGCGCGAGATTGGCCACGCTCTCGCGGGCGTTTTCCTGCAGCAGCGCAACGAGGCTGCGGTCGAGGTCGTCGAGTTGGTCGAGGCGCGGCGGTCTCATCGTGGGGCGGGCTCCCGGGATGTCGAAGTATCGAAGCGGTGAAGGCCAATGGCTCAATATCGCGCCATTATCGCGCGCGGCGGCCCGCCGACGAACCCGCGAACGTTCGTGCCCGCGCCATGCGTGTTGCGTGTTGCCGCTTATTTCCGTGCGTTTCGTTTGTAAGCAGTTGTCGCACGGCAGCCGCACTTGCGCGATAACGTGGTACTAATAACGCCTGCAACCGATGTGGATGCTGCGTCTACTCGCTACGTAACCGCTACGAATTGAAGATTCAAGGAGCAATAATGAAGAAAGCTTTCGTCATCCTTGCCGCAACGCTCTCGATGAGCGGCGCTTTCGCACAGACCGCCGCGTCGTCGGCCGCGCCTGCGGCTGCGGCATCGAACGTCGAAGCGCGCGCCGCGCAGCATCAGCAGCGCGTGGAAGAACGGATCACCTACCTGCACTCGGCGCTGAAGATCACGGCCGACCAGGAATCGCAATGGAAGACGTTCGCCGACGTCATGCGCAGCAACGGCGCGACCATGGCCGACCTCTACAAGCAGCGCATGGAAGGCGAAGCGCAACGCAACGCGCTCGACGACATGAAGCAGTACGCGCAGATCGCGCAGACGCACGCCGAGGATATGCAGAAGCTCGTCACGGCGTTCGAGCCGCTCTACAACAGCTTCTCGCCGGAGCAGAAGAAGCTGGCTGACACGACCTTCCGCCACGGCCAGCACGAAGTCCACAAGGGCGCGGCGGGCCATGCGAAGCGCAAGGGCAAGCCCCACGCGAAGGCGCCGGCCGCCGAAGCGGCAAGCGGTGCGGATGCGGCCAGCACGCCGGCTGCGCAGTAAGCCCGCGCATCAGGCAGCACGCGCATAGCGAATACCGCGCAAACAGCATCAAGCAGCACTCAAGCAGCGCGCGAGCGGGCCGGACTATCGGCCAGTTCGCGCGCTGTGCTGTTTGGGGACCCGTTGTGGCTTGCCCTGGCGCCCGTTGCCGGGCCCGATTCGTGTTACGCTCGCGGACCTCACGACGGCCGGGCAGGCTTGCCCGGCCGTCGCGCTTTATCCGGCCACGCATTCCGGCCATCACCCGTATCGCTGCCGCATGACTCGGGCGCAGCCCGCGCTTCATCGGCGACATTCCTTCGTAACAGGTCCGCTGCCGCCATCATGATCGAACTGACCCAACTCGACCTCGCCGCCGATCCCGCCGCGCAACGCGTGGTCAAGGACGAAACCGTCACCGTCGAATTCGCCGCGGCGCCCGGCGAGCTGATGAGCCTCGAAGGCCCGAACCGTTACGCGCCGGGCGATGCGATCATCACCGGTGCGACGGGCGAGCGCTGGGTCGTCTCGCGCGAGCGCTTCGATCCGAAGTACCGGCCCGCCGACGCCGCGCTCGCACACGGCGCGCCCGGCGCCTATCGCAACCTGCCGACGGTGGTACTGGCCAGGCGCGTGGACGAGCCGTTCACGATCGTGCGCTCGGCGGGCGGCGATCGCCTCACCGGCGTGGCCGGCGACTGGGTCATGCAATATGCGCCCGGCGACTACGGCGTGGTGAAGGCCGAGCGCTTTGCGAAGGTGTACCGGCTCGCCGATTGAGTCTCGATTGAGCCGATCAAGTCGTGCGCTTCAGGCGAATTCCTCGTCGAGATCGAGCGTGACGTCGCGCGGCGTTTCCTCGCCTTTCGCGTGCTGTTCTTCGAGCGAGCCGATCGTAGCTTCCACATACGCGCGCAGCACCGCAAAGCTGCGCCCGCGCAGGCGCGGCGGCAGCGCCCGATAGCGCGCCAGCGCCGCCGGCGCGATGGCGACCGCGAGCGTCATGCGGCGCGCGGCGGCGCCCATGCGCATCGCCACCCAATGCACGACGAGGCGCGGCGCGCCGTTTTCGGCGGGCTGCTCGCTAAAGCGCGTCTGCTCGGGGAACAGATCGGCGATCACGCGCGCGAGCTCGTTGAAATCGGGGCTCGCGCATTCAAACAGATAATCTTCCATCGCTGGCAAAGTGGAATTGAGAAAACGTTGCGTCCGCAACGTAGCGGCATAAAGGGATGAGCGCCGCGCGGTGGCTCAGACCGTGCGCGCCTCGCGCCTGCCCGGCACGCAGGTTCTGAAAAGCACGACGGCCACCGCGATCGCCACGACTGCGTAGAGCGCATCCACGGCGACGAGCGGCACGAGACGCGCCTGGAACATCGCGGCGGGCACGTCGATCATCGCGTGCAGCACGATCGCGATCGGCAGGATCGACTTGCGCCCTGCCCGCACGCCGCGCCACATCAGCACCGAAAGTCCGATCTGGAACACGAACGCGGCCGTGCGCTCGAGCGCGAACACGCCCGCCACCGTCGGCGAGAGCGCGGCCAGGATCAGATGCACGCGCAGCACGGCGTCCATCGTGAGATTGCTCAGATGCTCGTCGAGCTCGCCACGGTTCGCGAGCACCGCGAAGACGATCCACTGCAACTGCACGAGCACGCCGACGAACCACGCTTGCGCGCCGCCGTGGCCAATGCCGTAGGCGAGCCCCGTGCTGTCGGCCGGTGCGTTGGCGACACCGGCCGAGCGCGCCGCGCGCCGCGCGATCATGCGCATCGCGATGTAGCGCCCCACTTCCTCGCAGACGCCCGCCGCGAGCGCGCCGTACAGCACGAATGCGAGCGGATTCGCGAGCAGTTGCGCCGTGACGGGATTCTCGTGGAGCACGTAGCCGTTGAGCGCGCGCTCGATCACCGTCGCGAACAGCGCGAAGATGGCCACGCCCGCGACGGTGTCGCGCCAGTCGAACGCGAACGGGCCGCGCAGCCGGCGGTAAAGCGAGATGGGCAAGACGGCAACGAAGAGCGTCGCGAGCGAGAGGCAAACTAGCGTGACCGGGTCGACGTGCATGGGGTTCCTTGTGACGGCCGACGCGCGAGACGCGCGCCGCAGCCCGAATCATCGCAGATATCGGGGCGCCCGCGCAGCCCCGGCGGCGCGAGCGCGGGCCGCTCCGGCCGGGGACGCGCGCTGCGGGCAAGTCTGCCGATTGGGGAAACAGCGAGGGAATAACGCGCGAAGAGCGCACGAGGTGGTGTTAGCCGAGCGTCGAGGCCCGCACGACCAGCTCGCCCGGAAACGCCGCGGCGCGCGCGGCCAGCGCCGCGCCCTCGATGCGCTCGTGCAGGAACTCCACCGCCCGGTAGCCAATCTCGCGCGTGGGCTGGCGGATCGTGGTGATGCCGGCGAGCTCGGCCCATTCGGGATCGTCGATGGCGATCAGCGCGACCTGCTGCTGCCATTGCGCGCCGAACTGCGCCTTCAGATGCAGGGCGAGCCGCAAGGCGACCGGCGCGTTCGCCGCGAACAGCGCGCAGCGTGCGCCGCGTCGCGCGGCAGCGGCGATATGCGCATCGAGCGCGGCAAGCGATGCGTCGACGCTCGCGTCTTCGCGCAGGTCGAGCACGTGCGTGGTCGCGTGTACTTTCCGCGCGCTTTGCGTGCCCGCCCCGGCTATCGGGGCCGCCCCCCCCTCAATCGACGCCCGAAACGCCGCTTCGCGCTCGCGCCGCGAGCTCACGTGCTCGAACGGCTGCACGACGAACACGAGGTCGTCGTAGCCGCGTTCCTGCAGATGCTGAACGCCGAGGCGCACGGCGGCCGCGTTGTCGAGCCCGACCATGTCGGCGTCGAGGCCGTCCACGGTCCGGTCGACCAGCACGGCGGGAATGCCGCCGCTGCCCATCGGCTTGAGCATCGACTCGGGCACGCCGAGCGCGTTGACGATCACGCCTTCCACGCGATACGTCGTGAGCAGTTGCAGATAGCGCCGCTCCATGTCGATTTCGTTGGCCGCGTGGCAAATGAGCGGCATGTAGCCGAGCGCGTGGCACGCGGCCTCCACGCCTTGCAGCACTTCGACCGAGTACGGATTCGCGAGGTCCGCGAGCAGCAGGCCGAGCAGCCGGTTGCGTCCGCGCTTGAGCCCGCGCGCCATCTGGTTGGGCCGGTAGTCGAGCCGTTCGATGGCCGCTTCGATGCGCGCGCGCAAGTCCGGCGAGAGCACCGAAAGCTCGCCGTTCAGATAGCGCGAAATGCTGGTCTTGCCGGTGCCGGCTTCGCGCGCGACGTCGCTGATGGTCGCGCGGCGTTGCGGCGCGCGCATGGCGACGCCCTCGCCTTCGCCGCCCGCGTCATCACCGTTAGCCGCCGCGTTCGCGGCCTTTGGGGCGCCGCCCGTGCTCATCGCGCGAGCACCTCGCGATTGACGATGTTGTTCTCGAGCGTGCCCGCGAGCGCCGCGACGAGGTTCTCGGCCGCACAGCGCGCCATCGCATGACGCGTCTCGTGCGTGGCCGAGCCGATGTGCGGCAGCGCCACGACGTTCGGCATGCGCAGCAGCGGCGAAGCCGGATCGAGCGGCTCCTTTTCGAACACGTCGAGGCCCGCGCCGTGGATCGTGCCCGCTTCGAGCGCGGCGATCAGCGCCGGCTCGTCGACGGTCGCGCCGCGCGAGGCGTTGATGAGAATCGCGCTCTTCTTCATCTTCTTCAGTTGCTCCGCGCCGATCATGTGACGCGTGGCGTCGGTGAGCGGCACCTGCAGGCAGACGAAATCGGCGCGGGAGAGCAGTGCGTCGAGCTCGACGCGGCGCGCGCCGTACTCGCGCTCGGCCGCCTCGTTCGCGCTGCGGTTCGTATAGAGCACCTTCATGTTGAAGCCGAGCGCCGCGCGCCGCGCGACCGCGCCGCCGATGCGCCCGAGCCCGACGATGCCGAGCGTCTTGCCCTGCACGTCCACGCCGAACTGCGCGGGGCCGATGCTCGCCTTCCAGTGGCCGGCCTTGACCCAGTCGGCCAGCTCGACCACGCGGCGCGCGCTCGCGAGGATCAGCGAAAAGACCGTGTCGGCCGTGGATTCGGTCAGCACGTCGGGCGTGTGCGCGAGTACGATGCCGCGCTTCGTGAGATCGGGCACGTCGAACTGGTCGTAACCCACCGAGATGGTCGAGAGCGCCTTGATGCGCGAGCCGTCGAGCAGCGTCGGCGCGATCTTGACGCTGGCGCCGATCGCGCCGTCGGCGTCCTTGAGCGCGGCGGCGAACGCTGCGGTATCGCTCGCGTCGACGAACGTCACGTCGAGATGCTCGCGCAGATACGCGGTCACGTCGTCGGGCAAGGTCTTGTAGGCAACGATTTTCTGCTTCATGAGTGCGCCATATCCGTCTGTTTCAGTCAGTTGCTCAGTCTGTTGCGTTCGTGATTTTCCGCGCCGCGTCACTTGCCGTGAGCCGGCGCGACGTAGGCGTGGGCGTCGTCGCGGCGCGGCTTGACCGCGAGCGTGAGGATCACCGAGATCACCAGCGCCGCGCTCATGAACGCGTACGATGCCGAGGGCGAGCCGGTCGCGCCGTTCAGGTAGCCGACCACGTACGAGCCCACGAACGAGCCGAGCGCGCCCATGCTGTTGATGAGCGCCATCGCGCCGCCCGCGACGTTCTTCGGCAGCAGTTCCGGCACGATCGCGAAGAACGGGCCGTACGGCGCGTACATCGCGGCGCCCGCCACGACCAGCAGCACGTACGAGCTCCAGAAGTGCGTCGAGCCGAGCGCATAGGAACCGGCGAACGCGAGCGCGCCGATCAGCAGGAAAGGCCACACGAACGCGCGGCGGTTGTCGAGCTTGTCCGAGGCCCACGAGGCGGCGAGCATCGCAATGGTAGCAGCGAGATACGGCAGTGCCGAGAGCCAGCCCGTTTCGACCATGCCGAGCGCCGAGCCGTTCTTCACGATCGACGGCAGCCACAGCACGAAGCCGTACACGCCGATGCTCCAGCAGAAGTACTGCGCCGAGAGCAGCATCACGGCCGGCGTGCGGAACGCTTCGGCGTAGTTCTTCACCGGCTTGATGGCGGCCTGCTCGGCGCGCATCGCGGCGTCGAGCGCGCGCTTTTCGTCGTCGGGGAGCCAGCTCACCTGGGCCGGCTTGTCGCGCACGAGCAGCCACCAGCACACGGCCCAGACCACGGCGGGCACGCCCTCGGCGATGAACATATGACGCCAGCCGAACACGTGCACGAGGTAGCCCGAGACCACCGACATCCACAGCACCGTGACCGGATTGCCGAGGATCAGGAAGGTGTTGGCGCGCGAGCGCTCGTGCTTCGTGAACCAGTTGCTGATGTAGATGAGCATCGCGGGCATCACGGCGGCTTCGACGACGCCGAGCACGAAGCGGATCGCCATCAGCGAGGGGATGTTCGTGACGATGCCCGTGAGCGCCGCGCATCCGCCCCAGAGCACGAGGCTCACGAACACGAGCTTGCGCACGCTGCGGCGTTCGGCATAGACCGCGCCCGGGAGCTGGAAGAAGAAATAGCCGAGGAAGAACAGCGCGCCGATCAGCGACGAAAGCCCGGGGCTGATGCCCAGATCGCGATTGATGCCGGCCGCCGACGCGAAGCCGTAGTTGGCGCGATCGAGGTAGGCGAGGCTGTACGTGATGAACACGATCGGCATGATTGCCCACCAGCGGCGCGGTGCGAGCGAGGTTGAGGTCATCGGTGTCTCCGGTCCCATGCAAAGCTGGTCTCATGGCGCTTTGCCCCGGTCGAGGCAAAGCCTGTTGGAATGCGGGCCGCTGCGGGCAGCGCCCCGCCCTGCGCTTATGCGGCGGCGGGCGCTTCGGTTGCGTCCGTTTTTGCTTTCGTTGTTGCGTCTTGTGCGGCGTCCTGCGCTTCGAGCGCTTCGAGCTGCGCGCGCGTGGGCAGCCCTTCCGAATCGCCGATCACCTGCACCGCGAGCGCGCCGATGCGGTTGCCGCGCGCCACGGCGTCGTGCAGCGTGCGCCCTTCGAGCAGCGCGCTCACGACGCCCACCGCGAAGCCGTCGCCGGCGCCGACCGTATCGACGACGTTCGCCACCGGCTGCGCCTTCACCTGGCCGCACTCGCCTTCCTGCGTCGCGAAGTACGCGCCTTGCGCACCGAGCTTGACGATCACGCCACGCGCGCCGCGTTCGAGATAGAAGCGCGCGATCGCCGCGGGATCGTCGGAGCCCGTGAGAATGCGGCCTTCGTTCACGCCGGGCAGCACCCAGTCGGCGAAGCCCGCGAGCGCGTTGAGCGTCTGCACCATCTCGGCTTCGGAGCCCCACAGCGTCGGGCGCAGGTTCGGATCGAAGGTGATCGTGCGTCCCGCCGCGCGCATCTGGCTGGCGAGCATGAACGCGAGTTCGCGCGAGGTGGCCGAAATCGCGGGCGCCACGCCGCTCAGATGCAGGTGGCGCGCGCCGAGCACGTAGTCGCGCCTGAAGTCGTCGACCGACAGATGGCTCGCCGCCGAGCCGCGACGGAAGTATTCGACGGTGGGATCGCTGCCGTCGTCGTTCTTCGACTTGAGCTGGAAGCCCGTGGGATGGCGCGGATCGGTTTGCACGCACTGCGCGTCGATGCCTTCCTGCGCGAGCACCCCGCGCACGAACTGGCCGAACGAATCCGCGCCCACGCGGCTCATCCAGCCTACCTTGAAGCCGAGCCGCGCGAGACCCGTCGCCACGTTGAGCTCGGCGCCCGCGGCGCGCTTCGAGAAGTGCGCGACGTCGGAGAGCGGGCCGGTGTCGCCGGCCACGAACATCGCCATGGCTTCGCCGTAGGTGATGACATCGAGTGAGTGCGTCATGGAGTGCATTCCTGAAAATCGTATTCGTCGGGTGTCGCGCTCGCGCTCGCCAGGCTGGCCCGGCGCTGGTGCGGTTAGCGCCCTGTCACGGCGGGCGCGGCCGTCACGCATGCGGCAACCAGGTCACGCGGCGCCGAGCCAGGCCACGTAGCGCGCGGCGTCTTCGGTCACGCGCGCCTCGTCGAACGGAAACTCGATGCCGCGCGGCGCGTGCGCCGGCAAGCGCGCGAGCGCGGCGCGGCACAGCGCATCGTCGGCGGCGGGTGCGCAGGCGAAGCGCCGCGCGCCCACGCCCTCCACGGCCTTGCAGTGGATGTATTCGACGTACGGCGCGAGCGCGACGGCGGCCATCAGCGGCGCTTCGCCGGTCCAGTGCCAGTTGCCGATATCGAAGGTCATGCCGATCAGCTTGTCCTGCCCGGCGGCACGCAGCGCGCGAAAGAGGCCGATGAACTGGGCGAGCGTGCCGCCCTGCGCGAGCTGGCCGTTTTCGACGACCACGCGCGGCGTGTGCGGCGCCTCATCGGCTGTCGCGCCCTCTGCGCCCGCCACGTTCAACGCTTCGAGCACCGCCGCGAGCCTTGCGACCTGCACGTCGTCGCCGAAGCCGCCCAGTTGCAGCTTGACGAAGCGCGCGCCGAGCGCGCGGCCGCAGCCGATGGCGTCGCGCAGCGCGGCTTCGTCGAGCACGCCGTCTGCACCGTAGAGCGTGTCGGGCGTCGACCACACGGACCACAGACCCTCGCGTGCAAGCGCCGTGCCGAGCGCGCCCAGGGCTTCGGGCCGCGCATCGGCGTCGTCCATCAGCTCGCGTCGCACCTCGAAGGCGCAGGCGCCCGCCCGCTTCGCCGCGCCGGACCATGCCGCATGTCCGTCACGCCGGATCGCTCCGGCGCCGAACGCGCTCGCCACTATCGCTACTTCCGCCATCGTTTTCTTCCTGTTGCCTGGTCGTGTTCCTGCGCCGCCGAAACTCGGGTTCGGCGCATTTGGAACCGGTTCCAAACCGGTGCCGAAAAAAAGCGCCTGCGCGCTCCGGTTGATGGGCGGATAGTGCGCCGAGGCGGCGCACGACGCCATTATGGAAATCCCCTAAGCAGTCGCGGGAACCTCGGGGCGGGATGTCAGGCTGAAGGTCGCGTGCCGCCCGCGTCGCCATTGAGGCCACCGTTGCCGCCTGGGTCGGGCGCGTCGAGCAGGCACAGCTCGAGAAAGCGCTGCGCGACCCGCGAAGCCGCGCCCGCATGCGGCACGATGATCGACAAACGTCGCGCCAGCGGCTCCGGGCGAATGCGGATCTGCTGAAGCGCGCTGTCCTCGTGGCGCATAGACAGCGCCGAAACGAAGCCGATGCCCATGCCGGCCCGCACCGCTTCCTTTACGCCCTCGACGCCGGCGATTTCCAGCGCGACGCGCATCGGCACGCCGGCGCGCGCGAATGCGCGCTCCACCACCTGGCGCACGCCCGAGCCGTCCTCGCGCAGCACGAGCGGCAGCCCCGCAAAGGCGCCCAGTTCGCGGCGCAGCGGCGCGGCAGCGCCTCGTTGATGTGCGTCCTCATCGTCGCCCGTGGCCTCCGTGGTCAGCGCGTGGCCGCGCGGCGCGATCGCCACGATCTCGTCCTCGTGCCACGGGTGCACCGCGCAATCGGCGGGCAGTTGCTCGCCCACGGGCCCTTCGATCAGCGCGATATCGAGCTCGCCGAGCATGGCGACCACGTCGGTCGTGTTGCCGCTCGCCGTTTCGAGCTTCACCTCCGGATAGCGCCGATGAAACGCCGCCACCAGATACGGCAGCCGGTAGCTCGCGGGCGTCGTGCTCGCGCCGATACGCAGCGTGCCGCGCTCGAGCCCGCGCAGCGCGTCGCGAAACGTCAGCGCGTCGCGCCAGGTGTCGCGCAGGCGCGCCGCGTAGGCCGCGAGCTGCTCGCCGGTGGGTGTGAGGCGCACGCCGCGCCCGTCGCGCTGATAAAGCGGCTCGCCGAACTCCTCCTGCAAGAGCCGCAACTGCCCCGACACCGCGGGCTGCGACAAATGCAGCGCGAGCGCGGCCCGGCTGATGTTCAGGTGCTCTGCAACGGCGGCGAAAGTTATCAGTTGCTCCGGGGTCATGGCGTCCAACTATCGTGTTGACCTATATTTTACGTCGCAAATGACGATTTTTCATATCCTTATATCTAATTTAGGATTGGAACATTCGTCAGTCAGACCCATTCGCTGCCAAAAACCATGTCCACACCGTCGACTTCTCTTACTTCCTCGTCGTCCGCTGCCCGGGGGCAGCTCAACGGCGTGCTGTTTGTCGCGCTGTTCGCCGCCGCCGTCACGCGCATCGCCGCCCTGCCCGCCATCGCCGGGCTCGGCCTGAGCCCGCTGATCGTCGGCATCGTCGCCGGGGCGTTCTATGGCAATGCGCTGCGCGACGGCATGCCCGAAAGCTGGGCCGCCGGCGTCAACTTCTCGGCGCGCAAGCTGCTGCGCATCGCCGTGGCGTTCTTCGGGCTGCGCGTGAGCCTCCAGGAAATCGCCCAGGTGGGCCTGCCGGGTCTCGTCGAGTCCGTGGTGATCGTCGTGAGCACGATCGCGATCGGCACCTGGGCCGGCATGAAGCTCATGAAGCTCGACCGCGACACGGCCATCCTCACCGCGGCCGGCAGCGCGATCTGCGGCGCCGCCGCCGTGCTCGCCTTCGAGTCGACGCTGCAATCGAAGCCGCACAAGAGCGCCATGGCCGTGGGCAGCGTGGTGCTGTTCGGCACGCTTTCGATGTTCCTCTACCCGCTGCTCTATCGCGCCGGCTGGCTGCATCTCGATACGATGGGCGCCGGGCTCTTCTTCGGCGGCACGATCCACGAAGTCGCGCAGGTCGTGGGCGCGGCGAGCAACGTGAGCCCCGAGGCCACGCATATCGCCACCATCGTGAAGATGACCCGCGTGATGCTGCTCGTGCCGGTGCTGCTCGCGCTCGGCGTCTGGCTCAATCGTTCGGCGCGCGGCGCCGCCCAGGGCCAGCAAGGCGCACGCAAGCTCGCCGTGCCCTGGTTCGCGCTCGGCTTTCTCGCGCTCGTCGTCGTGAACTCGCTGCATGTGCTGCCCGATTCGGCCACCCAGACGCTCAACATGCTCGACACCTTCGCGCTCACCATGGCGATGACGGCGCTCGGCATCGAGACGCGCGTTTCGCAGATCCGCCAGGCCGGCCCGCGCGCCCTCACCACGGGCTTGATCGTCTACGTGTGGCTGATCGGCGGCGGCCTTGCGATCACCTGGACCGTGGAGCGGCTGTTCGGATGACCTGGCGCAGTACGGCTTCGCCTCCGTTGAGAGACCGCGTACCGGCCCCGCCGGTCGCTTGCCCCGCCCCTGGCGGGGCTTTTTGCGTTTTTCGCGCCGGTAACGGCGGAGCGCAAGTGCATGAAGCGGCGCACGCGCAGCCACCGCGCCGCAGCGTCCATTTGCGCGTGATACTGTCGTCCCATACCGCTCGCTTCGCGCGCGGCAGTCGTTGCAATCCCGATGGTTGCAATCTCGATGGAGGGACGACCGATGGCATACGAACTGCATTACTGGGACGGCCTGCAAGGCCGCGGCGAATTCGTGCGGCTCGCGCTGGAGGAAGCGCGCGCGCCCTATGTGGACGTGGCGCGCGGCTCGAAAGAAGACGGCCAGGGCATGAGCGCGATGATGGCCGAGCTCGAAAGCGACGGCCCGTATCCGCCCTTTGCGCCGCCGTTTCTCAAGGACGGCGACCTGATCGTGCCGCACGTCGCGAACATCCTGTTCTATCTGGGTCCGAAGCTGAAGCTCGCGCCGCACGACGAGGGGCTGCGCATCGTCGCGAACGGCCTGCAGCTCACGATCGCCGATCTCGTGACCGAGGTGCACGACACCCATCACCCGATCGCGAGCGGCCTCTACTACGAGGACCAGAAGAACGAGGCGAAGGCGCGCACGAAGGATTTCATCGCGCATCGCATCCCGAAATTCATGGGCTACTTCGAACGCGTGCTCGCGCAGAACCCGGACGGGCCGCAGCACATGGTCGGCAAGGCGCTCAGCTATGTGGACCTGTCGATGTTCCAGATCGTCGAGGGGCTGCGCTATGCGTTCCCGAAGGCGACGAAGCATCTGGCCGACCACTATCCGCACGTGATCGCGCTGCACGACGCCGTGGCCGCACGCCCGCACATTGCCGCGTATGTCGCCTCGGAGCGGCGGCTGCCCTTCAACGAGACCGGCATTTTCCGCCACTATCCGGAACTCGACCGCGCCGTGCGCTGAACGCGCGGCATTCCCCAACCATAAAAACTGCCCACTCGCCGTGCTGTCATTCCTGCTGAAACTGCGCACCCGCGCCCGCGACCTTTTCCGCCTCTCCGACGCCCACACGATGCTGATCTGGTCGGTCATCGTGGGGATAGCCGGCGCGTTCGCGACCGTGCTCTTTCGCGAGGGTATCGCGCATCTGCAGATCCTGTTCGTGGGGCGCGAGGGCAGCTTCGTCGCGATGGCGCGCAGCCTTCCCTGGCACACGCGCATCTGGCTGCCGGCCGCGGGCGGCTTCGTGGCGGGCTGCTGCCTGCTGATCGCCAGGCGCAGCGGCACGCCCGGCAACGGCGGCAAGCCGATGCACACCGACTACGTGGAAGCCGTGGCGATCGGCGACGGCGTGATGCCCGTCGGCAAGAGCATCTGGCGCAGCGTCTCTTCGCTCTTCACGATTGCGAGCGGCGGCTCGATCGGCCGCGAAGGCTCGATGGTGCAGCTCGCCGCACTCGCCGCCTCGCTGATCGGCCGCTGGGTCCACTTCGATCCGCAGCGCCTGCGCCTGCTCGTGGCGTGCGGCGCGGCGGCCGGTATCACCTCGGCCTATAACGCGCCCATCGCGGGCGCCTTTTTCGTGACCGAGATCGTGCTCGGCGCCATCGTGATGGAGAGCTTCGGGCCCATCGTCGTGGCTTCGGTGGTGGCCAACATCACGATGCGCGAATTCGCGGGCTACAAGCCGCCGTACGAAATGCCGGTGTTTCCGCCCGTCACCGGTGTCGAGGTGCTGCTCTTCGTGGCGCTCGGCCTCCTGTGCGGCGCGCTCGCGCCGCGCTTTCTCTCGCTGCTCGACGTGACGAAGGCCGGCTTCGGGCGCCTGAAGCTGCCGCTGCCCGTGAAGCTCGCGCTGGGCGGCTTCGTCTGCGGCGTGATCTCGATCTGGGTGCCCGAGGTCTGGGGCAACGGCTATAGCGTCGTGAACTCGCTGCTGCATTCGCCGTGGACCTGGACCGCGCTCGCCATCGTGCTCGTGCTCAAGGTCGTGGCGACCGCCGCGACGGTGGGCTCGGGCGCCGTGGGCGGTGTCTTCACGCCGACGCTCTTCATGGGCGCCGTGGTCGGCTGCCTGTTCGGCCAGGGCATGCACGCGCTCTGGCCGCACGGCACCTCCGCGCCGTTCGCGTATGCGATGGTCGGCATGGGCGCGTTCCTTGCAGGCGCGACCCAGGCGCCGCTCATGGCGATCCTGATGATCTTCGAGATGACGCTCAGCTACCAGGTGGTGCTGCCGCTGATGCTCTCGTGCGTGGTCGCCTATTTCGTCGCGCGCGCGACGGGCAAGAAGTCGATGTACGAGATCACGCTGCACCGCAACCGCGAGGAAGCCGAGCGGCTGCGCCTGCGCGCCACGCAGATGCGCGAGCTGATCCGCCCCGCCGACACCGTGGTGCACTCCGACGCCACCGTGCAGGAGATGACGCGCGTGTTCCTCGAATATCCGGTCAAGTATCTCTACGTGACCGACGACAAGGAAAGCTTCCTGGGCGCGGTCGCGCTCGCCGACATCACGAACGACTTGCTGCAAAAACGCGATACCTCGACCAAGCACGCGTGCGACTACATCAAGCCTTCGTTCGACGTGCTCACGCCCGACATGCCGCTGGCGGTGGCCTTGCAGCACTTCATGTCGTTCCAGGGCGAGCGCTTGCCCGTGATCGAGAGCGCGAAGCATCCGACGCTCGCGGGCGTGGTCTACAAGACGTCGCTGCTCGACGCGTATCAGCGCATGACGCCGGAGCGTTGACGCGCCAGGCCTGGCGCGAAAGGCGCGCGCCATAGGCGCTGAAACTGGTTGAAGGTGGTTATACGCGCGACCGGCCGCCATGGCCTTGCACGCGCGTCGAGGCGCCGCGCTAGCGGGCCGGAAGTCCCTTCCCGCGCCGCTTGCAGTAAAAAGCACGTCCGTTCGAGACGCGCTTGCACATTTGCTGCCATTATGGAACCACTGCTACGCGCGTTCGCGCCGGTGGGCGGCGTCCGCCGCCTCTCGTCCGTCGCACGCGCCGTGGTTTGCCACGTTGCTCCGGGGTCCGCCATGAGGCCCGCTCCGAACCGTGGCCGCCGCGCCCCGCCGGTCAGCCTGATCGTCGCGGCACGGCACTTGCTGCGACCTTTGGGCCGCATGAGGAAAGGAGGTCGAGCGATGAAAACCTCGACACTGATGACCACCGTGCTGTTGTCTGCCTCGTGCTTCGCCGCACCTGTGCGCACCCAGGACGCCCAGGTCGACCGCGCGAGCGCCACCGTCCCCGCACCGTCGGTGCGCTCGCCGATGGATGACGCACCCGTGGCGCCGCCGGCGCCCGACGTCCCCGTCGCCGCAACGGGCAGCCAGCATTGGGAATATCTAAGCCTGCCGAAGTCGCACCGCCTGGACCAGACGCTGGTTCCCGTACTGCATCAGCAAACCTAGACGCCGCCGCGCGAGCCGCGCTGTCCCGCCGCGTTACCCGACAGGCGGCCCGTGCGTGCGTCGTGGCGTGGTCCACGTGATCTGTATGGCGCGTCGTCGTGCACGCCCGTCGCGACGTTGCTGGCTACGCCGCCCGCGCGTCCCGCAACAAGTCATTGCGGACCGATGCGGCCGGGCTCCCCGCACATCCAGCGGCGGCACGCAGCAAGGATTGTGTATGCTTGATCCGCGACGCCATCTATCAGTGGCTGCCGTCAGGCGCCATCGGGCAGCATGAAGCACCAACTGGCCGCCCAGGCTGCCCCCCCACCATTCCGACGTTGCCGCTTTGCGGCGCCCGCCGCGCAAAGGATCCGACGCATGTCCGCCACGCCCATCCCCGAAGAGCCGATCGATCTCCAGTTCGCCGACGTGCTGCGCGAAGTGCGCTGGCCTGCCAACAAGGACGAGCTCGTGGAGGCCGCCCGCGACGCGGGCGCGAGCAACGAGGTACTGGCGGTCCTCGACGGCCTGCCCGAGCAGGACTATCGCGACGTGGCCTCGGTCACGCGTCTGATCGGCAGCAACTACGGCCCTGGCCTCGGCATCTGAGGCCCGCCGCGCGCATGAGGCGTCAGGCGTCGCGCCCGAACACCACGCGCGCAAAGAAGCGGCCAAGCACTTCTTCGATCACGGGCGGCGTGACGTGCTGCGGATCGGCTGCGGCGAGAAACTGCACGCCGTCGCACAAGCCCATCAGCCCGATTACCAGAAGCTCGGGCGCGAGCGTGAGCGGCGTGCCTACGCGCGCCGAAAATTCCTCGATATAGGCGGCCAGTTGATCGCGCTTTTCCTTCATGAATGCGTTAAAGCGCGTGCGAAAGCGCGCATCGCGCGCCGCAAGCAGCTTGGCCTCGACCCACAGCAAGAACGCCTTGTTGTCCTGCGGCATCCGGCTGTAGTACGCGAGCACGCGCGCTTCCATGTCTTCGCGCGAGGTGTTCGTGGCAAAGATCGCGCGCAGGTCGGCCTGCACGGCCTCGTGATCGCGCCGCAGCAATTCCACCAGCAGCTCCGACTTGCTGCCGAAATTCGAATAGAACGCGCCGCGCGTGTAGCCGGCCGCCTGGGCAATATCTTCCACGCTCGCGCCGACAAACCCCTTGCCCATGAACATGGCCTGTGCGGCGTCGAGCAGGCGCTCGCGCGTCTGGTCGCGGCTTTGCTCGCGGGTGAGTCGGGTGCGCTTCGCGGGTTGGCGCGTCATGGCGTAAGAAACCGGGCAGGCGTTGGGATAGCGCGAGTCTAGCACTGAATGTTTCTTCGGATTCGACAATGTATTCAGATACAAGGTTGTATTAGAATTCGAAGAATCATCTGAGACCGGCCCTCGTGCGAGGCCCGCAACATCGAGGCGCACAAGGCGCACACTCCGCGCGGACGGGCTCAGCAAACGGCGCGTAACAGGTAACAGGTCAGCCCCGAGGTCAACCTCAAGGTCAACCCCGAGGTCACCCGGTCAACCCGGCCAGCATCGGACGGCACGGTGCACGGGGCCTGCGCGCATGCGTTCCAGGCATGTCGAGGTCCATGTGAATCGTTGCGGTCGTGGCGCATCGCGCAGGATGCGCAGTCAGTCCAGTGGGTTCGTCGAATCCGTCCAGCCCGTTGAATCCATCGAGTCGATTCGGCCAGCGCCGCGTCGCGCGCTGGCGCGTCTCGCGAGGTCGGTTGCGCCGATTGCACCGGTGATCGCGCTCTGTGCGCTCACCGGCCTCGCCGCCTGCGGGAAGAAGCCGGAAGCGTCGCTCTCGCCCCGGCCCGTCGTCTCGATGATCGTCCATCCCGATGGACACGGTCCGTCGGCCACTTACCCCGGCACCGTGCAGGCGCGCTATGCCACCCCGCTTTCGTTTCGCGTGAACGGCAAGATCGTCGAGCGCAGCGCGCGTCTTGGCGACACCGTCAAGCCCGGCCAGGTGCTCGCGCGCCTCGATCCGGCCGACTACGACAAGAACGCCGCGAGCGCGCAGGCGCAATACGATGCCGCCCAGCACCGCTTTGCATTCGCGAAGCAGCAGCTCGACCGCGATACCGCGCAGGCCCAGGCCAACCTCATCGCCCGCGCCCAGCTCGAACAAACGCAGGATGCCTACGCGTCGGCCGTGGCGCAGCGCGACCAGGCGAAACAGCAGCTCGCGCTCGCCCAGGATCAGCGCCGCTACACCCAGCTCGTGGCCGATCACGCGGGCATCATCACCGCCGAGAACGCCGACACCGGCCAGAACGTGCAGGCCGGCCAGCCCGTCTATCAGCTCGCGTGGACGGGCGACGTGGACGTGGTGAGCGATCTGCCCGAGAACGCCATCGGCGGCCTGCACACCGGCGACGCCGCGCAGGTCACCCTGCCCGCGCTGCCGGGCCGCCGCTACACCGCCACGGTGCGCGAGCTGGCCGCGGCCGCCGACCCGCAAAGCCGCACCTGGCGCGTGAAGCTCACGCTCGAACAGCCGGGCGCCGACGTGCGCCTCGGCATGACCGCGAACGTCGCCCTCGCGAACAGTGCCGCCAACACCGCCAATGCCGCGCAGGCGGAAAGCGGCGCCTTCACGATCCCCGCGACCGCGCTCTTTCACGACGGCAACGCACCGGCGCTCTGGATCGTCCAGGGCGCGGACAACGTGCTACAACTGCGCCGCGTGAGCGTCTCGCGCTACGACGCGCGCACGATCACCGTCACCGAGGGCCTGAAGGACGGCGAGCGCGTCGTGCTGCAAGGCGTGCACACGGTCACCTCGGGCGAGAAGGTGCGCCCGGTCGCGCCGCTGCACCCCGAGGATTTCGCGTCATGAGCCAGCTCGGCGGCCATGAGCCGGGCTCCGACCACGACGAGGGGCGCTTCAATCTTTCGGCATGGGCGCTGCGCCATCGGGCGCTGGTGACGTTCGTGATCGCGCTCGCCACGATCTTCGGCGCGCTTTCGTATACGCGTCTTTCGCAGTCCGAAGATCCGCCCTTCACGTTCCGCGTGATGGTGATCCAGACCTTCTGGCCCGGCGCCACCGCGCGCCAGGTCGAGGACGAGGTCACCACGCGCATCGGCCGCAAGCTCCAGGAGACGCCGTATATCGACTTCCTGCGCAGCTACTCGCGCCCCGGCGAATCGCTCGTGTTCTTCACGATGAAGGATTCCGCGCCCGTGAGCGAGGTGCGCGAGACCTGGTACCAGGTGCGCAAGAAAGTGGGCGACATCGCGCCGACACTGCCACCCGGCGTGCAAGGCCCGTTCTTCAACGACGAATTCGGCGACGTCTACACCAATATCTACACGCTCGAAGGCGACGGCTTTTCGCCCGCGCAGCTCCACGACTACGCCGACAACCTGCGCGAAGAGCTGTTGCGCGTGAAGGACGTGGGCAAGGTCGATTATTTCGGCGATCCGAACCAGCGCATCTACGTGGAGATTCCCAACGCGCAACTCACGCGCCTCGGCATTTCGCCCACGCAGATCGGCCAGCTGATCGGCGCGCAGAACAGCGTCGCCGCGGCCGGCACGCTCACCACCGCCGACGACCGCGTCTTCGTGCGCCCGAGCGGCCAGTACACCGACCTCAAGGCGCTCGCGGACACGCTCATCAACGTGAACGGGCGCAGCTTCCGGCTCGGCGATATCGCCACGATCCGGCGCGGCTACGACGATCCGCCCGCCACGCAGATGCGCTTCCAGGGCAAGGCCGTGCTCGGCATCGGCATCACGATGCAGCCCGGCGGCGACGTGATCCGGCTCGGCAAGGCGCTCGACCAGCGCGTCGACGCACTGCGCCGCGAACTGCCCGCGGGCCTGAAGCTCGTGGAGGTGTCGAGCATGCCCGACGCGGTGTCCCGTTCGGTCGACGACTTCGTCGAAGCGGTGGCCGAGGCCGTGGGCATCGTGCTCGTCGTGAGCCTCGTTTCGCTCGGCGTGCGCACCGGCATGGTGGTCGTGATCACGATTCCGATCGTGCTCGCCGTCACCGCGCTCGTGATGTATCTGTTCGACATCGGCCTGCACAAGGTCTCGCTCGGCACGCTCGTGCTCGCGTTGGGCCTGCTCGTGGACGACGCCATCATCTCCGTGGAAATGATGGCCGTGAAGCTCGCGCAGGGCTGGAACCGCACGCGCGCCGCCGCGTTCGCCTACACGAGCACGGCGTTCCCGATGCTCACCGGCACGCTCGTCACGGTCTCGGGCTTCCTGCCCATCGTGCTCGCGAAATCGAGCACCGGCGAATATACGCGCTCGATCTTCCAGGTCTCGGCGATCGCGTTGATCGCCTCGTGGTTCGCGGCGGTCGTATTGATTCCGCTGCTCGGCTACCGGCTGCTGCCCGAGCGCAAGCCCGACGCGAACCCACCCGAAGCCGCCGCGCACGGCGAGCATCACGAAGAGGACATCTACGACACGCGCTTCTATCACCGCCTGCGCCGCTGGGTCGGCTGGTGCATCGAGCGCCATATCGTTGTGCTCGCACTCACCCTCGTGCTGTTCGTGATCGCGCTCGCGGGCTTCACGCTGATTCCGCAGCAATTCTTCCCGAGCTCGGACCGGCCCGAGCTGCTCGTGGACGTGCGGCTGCCCGAGGGCGCCTCGTTCGACGCCACGCTGCGCCAGACGAAGCGTCTCGAAGAAGCGCTGAAGGGCCGGCCCGAGATCGACCATTCGATCGACTTCGTCGGCACCGGCGCGCCGCGCTTCTATCTGCCGCTCGATCAGCAATTGCAGCAGCCGAATTTCGCGCAGTTCGTCATCACCGCGAAGTCCGTGAAGGATCGCGAGAAGCTCGCGAGCTGGCTCGAAACCAGGCTGCGCAACGACTTTCCGGCCGTGCGCACGCGTCTTTCGCGCCTCGAAAACGGGCCGCCCGTGGGCTATCCCGTGCAGTTCCGCGTGAGCGGCGACGACATCGCGACCGTGCGCGGGATCGCCGAGCGCGTGGCCGCGGCCATGCGCGCCGATACGCGCACCGAGAACGTCAACTTCGACTGGGACGAGCCCGCCGAGCGCTCGCTGCACTTCGAGATCGACCAGCAGAAGGCGCGCGCGCTCAATATCTCCTCGCAGGACGTCGCGAACTTCCTGCAGATGACCTACTCGGGCTACACCGTCACGCAGTACCGCGAGCGCGACAAGCTCATCAGCGTGGATCTGCGCTCGCCCGCCAACGAACGCGTGGACCCGGCCCGCATGCTCTCGCTCGCCATGCCCACGCCGAACGGCCCGGTGCCGCTGGGCGCGATCGGCCACCTCGTGAACTCGCTCGAATACGGGGTGATCTGGTCGCGCGACCGGCAGCCGACCATCACCGTGCAGGCCGACGTGCGCCGCGGCGCGCAAGGCATCGACGTCACGCATGAGCTGCAAAAGCAGCTAGAGCCGATTCGCGCGACGCTGCCCACGGGCTATCGCATCGAGGTGGGCGGCTCGGTCGAGGAAAGCATGAAGGGCCAGGCGTCCATTTTTGCGCAGCTGCCGGTTCTCGTGATCGCCGTGCTCACGCTGCTCATGATCCAGTTGCAGAGCCTCTCGCGCGTCATGATGGTCGTGCTCACCGCGCCGCTCGGTCTGATCGGCGTCGCGCTCGCGCTGCTGCTCTTCGGCGAGCCGTTCGGCTTCGTCGCGATGCTCGGCGTGATCGCCATGTTCGGCATCATCATGCGCAACTCGGTGATCCTCGTGGACCAGATCGAGACCGACATCCGCGCGGGACACAAGCGCTTCGACGCCGTGGTCGGCGCGACGGTGCGGCGTTTCCGCCCGATCATGCTGACCGCCGCGGCTGCCGTGCTCGCGCTGATCCCGCTCGTGCGCTCGAACTTCTTCGGGCCGATGGCGACCGCGCTGATGGGCGGCATCACGAGCGCGACCGTGCTCACGCTGTTCTTCCTGCCCGCGCTCTACGCCGCCGCGTTCCGCGTGCGCAGCAGCGAAACCGACGCGCCCCGCCCCAACGCGGAGAACACACCATGAACCGCGTCATGAACCGCATCACCCACGACAGCGCGCCGATGAAGACCCGCCATCCGCGTCCATCGCATCGAACGAGACCGCGCGCGTGCGCGGCGGCGCTTTGTGCGCTCTTCGTGAGCGCCTGCGCATGGGGTCCGGGCGGCGCGCCGCCCGCGATGCCCGAGCCCGCGCATTACGGCGCGCAGGCGCAGCCGGCGCAAACCGTGGCCGCGCAAGGCGTCGCGCAGCAGTTCGTGACGGGCGCGCAGCCGGTGCCGCAATGGTGGACGCTCTACGGCTCGCCCGAGCTCGATGCGCTCGTCGACGAGGGCCTCGCCAACAGCCCGAATCTCGCATCCGCCGATCACAGCCTGCAGGCCGCGCGCGAGCAGTTGCGCGGCCAGGTCGGCAGCTCGATGCTGCCGACCATCGACGCGCTCGGCACCGCGCAGCGCCAGCGCGCCCCCGGCGTCCCGCAGCTCGGCATCGACAAGCTTCAGTACGACCTGTTCGCGGGCCTCGTCGAAGTGCGCTACTCGTTCGACATTTTTGGCGCGACGCGGCTGAACAACGCCGCGCTCGCCGCGCGCGTGAACATGCAGGCGTTCCAGTACGAGGCGGCGCGCCGCGCGCTCGCGGCCAACATCGTCGCGAGCGCGCTGGGCGCGGCCACGCTGCACGCGCAGATCGACACGACCGAGCGGCTCGTCGCGCTCGCCAACGCGCAAGCCGACGACGTGCAAAAGCGCTACGCGCTCGGCGCGGTCTCGCATACCGATCTGCTCAGCGCGCAGCAAAGCGCGGCTTCGCTCGCTGCGAACCTGCCGGGGCTGCGCCAGCAACTCGCGGCGCTGCGCCACGCGCTCGCGGTGCTGCTCGGCCGCACGCCCGACGCCGCCCCGCCCGATCTCGACCTCGCCAGCTTGACCTTGCCCGCGCAGGTGCCCGTCGTCGTGCCGTCGGATCTGCTCAAGTCGCGGCCCGACATCGAGGCCGCCGGTGCGGCGCTGATCGCCGCGTCCGCCGACGTGGGCGCGGCCACGGCGCAGATGTTCCCGAGCATCACGCTTTCCGCGGGCCTTGGTCAGGGCGGCTTCAGCTGGCCCGTCGTGACCTCGGGCGCGGGCGCGCTCTGGGCGATCGGCGCCTCGCTCACGCAGCCGATCTTTCACGGCGGCGCGCTGCTCGCGCAGCGCCGCGCGGCGCTGCAGTCCTACGACGCGGCCAACGCCTCGTACAAGCAGACCGTGCTTGCGGCATTCCAGGACGTCGCCGACCGGCTCGCCGCGCTCGAGCATGACGCACAGGCCCTCGACGCGGCCGGGACATCGGCGCAAACCGCCCAGGGTGTCTATGAGGAGACGAACGCGCGCTACCGGCTGGGCGCGGTGCCCTACTACGCCGTGCGCCAGAGCGAGCAGCAATGGCGCAACGCGCGGCTCGACGAAGTCCGCTATCGCGGGGCGCGGCTTTCGGATACGGCGGCGCTGTTCCAGGCCATGGGGCAGCCGCCGACGAGCGCCGATGCACCGGCTGCGAACGCCCAGACGCGCGCTGTGAGCAATGAAAACGGCGAGAAGGCCGCCGGCGCGGCAGTGCCGTCGCGTGAGTAGAACGCGCCCCCGAGTTCCCTGCGCGTGAGCGAAAAATAGAACGACACATCCGCCACGCGCATTCCCCGAGTGTCCTTTCCCTGCGCCGCTTCACGACTCGCTGCCCTCTGTTAATCGGCTGTCGACGCCGCCTTTCCGTCGGAAAGATCTGAGCCTTATTTTCGAGACAATGCTGCTACACTGCGTCGCAAATCGAGATAACAAAAGCCGGTCCATTCGGATTCCTCTGTAAATTGCGACCGTCTCCAGCGGAGACAGCCGTTGCCGAGGCATGCAACGGCGCACGACAACCTTGACGAGCTCGATCATGCGAATCCTGTCGAATCGCGGCCTTGGCGCCGCAGTGCTTCTCATGGCCAGCGTCACCGCGCATGCGGGCATCGACTGTTCCGGCTCGCACGGCGGATTCCGCTTCATGACCTCGGATAGCTGGACAGGCACCGACAAACTGGAGCACTTCGGTGTCTCCGCGCCGTTTGGCGCGCTCGGCGGATGGCTCATGCGCGACACCGATCATCCCGTGATCTACGGCACGCTGATCGGCACCATACCGGGCCTCGCGAAGGAGACGCTCGACGGCACCTGCCGCACGGACGGGTTCTCGCCCAAGGATCTTTTCGCCGACGCGCTGGGCGCGCTCACGGGCGCGTGGCTCGCGCATTGGGCCCTCATGTACTCGCGCGACTCGCACGCCAAAACGTTTGGGCTGCAATACGACAACGTGTTTTGAGCTCGCGCGATGTGTACGTTGCCTCACGTCGCGCGTTTGCTCGTAGAGCCTTTTGGATCATGGAGTTAGCTTCGCTCTCCCAACGTTATCAACAGGGCCTTCAACAAAAACTGTGGACAACGGAGGGTTGGGTCGGGGGTGGGTTTATCAACAGTTTTTGTTGAAGTCCCTGTGGAAAAGCCCTGGGCAACCCGACCAAGTCCTTGATGCACAAGGAAAACAACGCCCCAAAACAAAACGCGGCACACCGTTGCCGGTGTGCCGCGTTCAAGACATCGCTACGAGCGGGCCTGAGTGGATACAAGCCTATCTACCAGGCAGCCCGAAACGTCCGCTAAAGAGTCCCCATCAAGGCTTGTTCGTCTCAAACAAATCCATGATCTGCTTGCGCTCGGTCTGCGTGACGCTCGGCGGCGCGAGACCGCCCGGCCCCATCGTGCCGGTCGCACCGCTCGCGTCGCTGGCCGCGCCCGCCGGGTTGCCCGACTCCATGCCGATCGCCGAGACGAAGCCCGCGCCCGGCGTCGCATCGGAGTAGTAAAGCTCGTCGCCGATCGTCGTGAGCCCGGACGGCATCGGCGGCTCTTCCTGCGGCATGCCGCGCAGCGCACGGCCCATGTAGTCCACCCAGATCGGCAACGCGAGCTGCGCGCCGAACTCGCGGCTGCCGAGGCTCTTCGGCTGGTCGTAGCCCATCCACGCCACGGCCACGAGGTTGCGCTGATAGCCGGCGAACCAGCCGTCGTGCGCGTCGTTGGTCGTACCGGTCTTGCCCTGCAGGTCGTCGCGATGCAGGACGTTCGTACCCGCGCCCGTGCCCGCCGTCGCGACCGAATGCAACAGGCTGTTCATCACGAACGCATTGCGCGGCGTGAGCGTCTGCGGCGCATTCTGGCCCGCCACCAGCGGCTGGGCGCGCAGGATCGGCTGGCCGTGCGCGTCGTCGACTTCGGCGATCAGATACGGGTTGATGCGATAGCCGCCGTTCGCGAACACCGAGTACGCGCCCGCCGACTGCAGCGGCGTGACGAGGCCCGCGCCCAGCGCCATCGGCAGGTACGGCGGCGTCTTGTCCGCGTCGAAGCCGAAGCGCTGCGTCACGTAATCCTGCGCGTACTTCGTGCCGATGTACGAGAGGATGCGGATCGACACGAGGTTCTTCGACTTCTGCAGCGCGAGACGCATCGTCATCGGGCCTTCAGGGTAGTCGTCGTCCTTCGGCTCCCACGCGTCGCCGCCCGGCGTGCTGGGCGGGAAGTACAGCGGCGCGTCGTTGATCATGGTGGCCGGTCCGAGGCCCTTCTCGAGCGAGGCCGAATAGATGAACGGCTTGAAGCTCGAACCAGGCTGACGCCACGCCTGCGTGACGTGGTTGAACTTGTTCTTGTTGAAGTCGAAGCCGCCGATCAGCGCGCGAATCGCACCGTCCTGCGGCGTGAGCGACACGAGCGCGCCTTCGACCTGCGGCAATTGCGTGATCTGGTAGTTGCCCTTCGCGTCCGTCATCAGGCGCACGATCGAGCCCGGCTTGATGCGCATCGTCGCCGACGCGCGCGCCGAAAGGCCGGCTGCGGCGAAGCGCAGGCCGTCGCCCGTCACGTTGATCTGCGTGCCGTCGAGCAGTTGCGCCGTGACCGACTTCGGGCTTGCGGCGATCACCACCGCCGAGACGATGTCGCCATTGTCGGGGTGGTCGGTGAGCGCGTCGTCGATGGCCTGATCGCGGTCGTCGCCGGGTGCCGGCAACTGCACGAAGCCTTCGGGACCGCGATAGCCGTGGCGGCGCTCGTAATCCATCACGCCCTTGCGCACGGCCGCGTAGGCCGCGTTCTGGTCGGCCGAATCGATCGTCGTCGTGACCGTGAGGCCGCGCGTGTAGGTTTCGTCCTTGTACTGCGAATACATCATCTGGCGGACCATTTCCGCCACGTACTCCGCATGCACGCTGTATTCGGTGCCCGCGGTGCGCGTGTGCAGCGGCTCCTTGATCGCCTCGTCGTACTGTTCCTGCGTGATGTACTTGAGTTCGAGCATGCGCTTGAGGATGTACTCCTGGCGGATCTTCGCGCGCTTCGGATTGACGATCGGGTTATACGCGGACGGCGCCTTCGGCAGACCCGCGAGCATCGCGGCCTCGGCGAGCGTGATGTCCTTGAGGTCCTTGCCGAAGTACACGCGCGCAGCCGCCGAGAAGCCATAGGCGCGCTGCCCCAGATAGATCTGGTTCATGTACAGCTCGAGGATCTGGTCCTTCGTGAGCGCGCGCTCGATCTTGTAGGCGAGCAGCATTTCGTAGATTTTGCGCGTATAGGTCTTCTCGCTCGAAAGGAAGAAGTTGCGCGCGACCTGCATCGTGATCGTGCTCGCGCCCTGCGAGGCGCCGCCGTGCATCAGGTCGGCCACGCCCGCGCGCAGGATGCCGACGAAGTCCACGCCGCCGTGCTCGTAGAAGCGGTAGTCCTCGATGGCGAGCACCGCTTTCTTCTGCACGTCGGGGATGTCCTGGAAGCGCACGAGCTGGCGCCGCTCCTCGCCGAACTCGCCGATCAGCACGTGGTCGGCGGTGTAGATGCGCAGCGGCACCTTGGGCTGATAGTTGGTGAGCGCGTCGAGCGAGGGCAATTGCGGCCCCATCACGACGAGCGCATAGCCAACGATCAGCGCGCCCACCACGCAGAGCGTGGCGATCAGGCCCGCGAACCAGATCGCGATCGACGCGCCGATCGAGCGGCGGCGCGGACGCTCGTCGCGCGAGTCGCCACCGCGCGAGTCACGCGGGCCGCGCGGCGGCTGACGTCCATTGTTGAAGGAGGGTTCCCGATCGTCGTTCGGGTAGTGCGGGGAAGGCGGTCGTTTAATGATAGGCATGACTGGAATGATTGGCGCGTTCGTTCTGCGCCCCCGGCTGCGCGCGGCTCGCGCGCATAGATCTCGATCCTGGCGTCATGGCGCCAATGCGGCGTGTGGCAGCGCCGCACTGCTGAACGCGGCGCCCTGTGGCGTGACCGGCAACGCCCCCGTCCGGCCACGCGGCGCGCATGTTCGGCGCACCGTCGCAAGGTTACTCTTTCAATACCCTTTCGCATGGGCGCCTTTACGGCAGCGCCCGTGGAAATGTAACAGCGCATTCTAAATAATTCGTGCGCGGGCGGTCGGGCTTTTTTTGTAAGAGTTTCTTTGGAACGGGTCTGCGACCCTCTTTTTTCGTCCTTCGTGACACCACTTGCGCCAATCGGCGCGTTCTGCGGAGAAAGTTGCGGAATCAACGGAGAAGCAGACCGGGAACGCGCGGAGTTTGCCCGCTAATGTGGAACATTATTGCGCTACGAAGCGGCGCCAGGCGCGCGTGTTTGCGTTGCGCATCGCGCGTCGCGTCTTATGATGGAAAGGTTGCTGCACGCCCTCCTCGCCTTGCCTGCCGGCCAATACGCACCTCTCCATTAGCCGTCGCGCGCATGCGGGACCCGAGTTCACTCGAAGCCGATCCAACGGCCAGCCGACCATGAACAAGCCCAGCGAACGCATCGTCGTCTTCGTCACGCCCGCGCAAAAGCGTGCGATCTCCGCCACGGCCGATGAACTCGGCATCAGCATCAGCGAACTGATGCGCCGCGCCGTGATGGCTTTTAGCGCGACGAGCGACCAGGTGAAGGCGGCGAGCATCGTCGACCGGCTGAGCGCGACGCGCGAGCCCGACGCGCTCGCGCAGGTGCTGCGCAAAGCGGCAAGGCCGCTGCGAACCGGGCGCGCGGCGGGTCTGCGGCCGGCTGTTGCGGAGCCTGCGGCGGCTGACGCGCAAGCGGACGTCGAAGCCGCCGGGACGCTGAACACCGAAGCGCCGCTGCCAGCAGGAAGCGCAGAAAACACCGTCACGGTGCCTGAGGCCAGCACCGAACCGGATACGGCGGATATCACGGACACCAGCCGCGCCGAGCGCGAATTGGCCCTGGCCGTTGCGCGCCTCTCCGGCGCCGCCGAGCAAGCGCCCGGGATGACCGAAGCGGAAACTGGCGCCGCGCTCCCCGAGGACGCGCATCGCGAAGAATCCGAACCGCTGCGGCCACTGAGCGGCACGCCGTTCGCACGCGCCGCGCGCGACGAAGAAGACGCTCGCCGCAGCGATCCCGCACCTGATACGGGCAAATTTGCCTGACGCCAGGACGCGCCAATCGAGCCGCCACCGCAGGCCCTTTAAGTCCCTTTTAAGAGACCCCGTGGTGTAATATCCGCGAGCGATGCGCCAGGGCCCCTGAGCCGGCCGAGCCGAACGATACGGCTCAGTGTGTGGCGCAAGGGTTAATTTAGCGGCGTTGGCCTGTTGCAATTGGCAAAAACGCCCCGAATTGCGCGCTGCATGCGCGGCTAGCGCAAAGCGGCGTAAGCTGAACGCGAGATTGTCGCGCGGCCCGTTCGGGTCCGCCGCAACACATCGCGCGCAACGCGAACGCCGCACGCGCGCATCGCGGCCCGCTGGAGCACAGCGGGGCCGATCTCAATCACCGGAGGAATTCATGTCGCTTTTCGACTCCATCTCTCGCACGGTCAAGGGTCTCTTGAACGACGCCGCCGACTCCGTGCAAGACCCGTCGCGCGACGCGCGCCAGATCGTGCGCGAACTCGACGACAGCATCGGGAAAGCCGAGAACTCGCTCGTCGAGATCCAGGCGCAGGTCGCGATGCAGCAAAGCAAGCGCGACGTGGCCGCGGACAAGGCGAAGAAGTATGAAGACGGCGCGAAGCGCGCGCTGCAATCGGGCGACGAAGCGCTCGCACGCGAAGCGCTCGGCGCCCAGGCCACGGCCGAAGCCGAACGCGATGCGCTTGGCGCAGAACTCGCCAAGCTCGAACCGTCGGTCGATCAACTGAAGCAGCAGATCGACGACATGCGCGGCCGCCGCAACGACCTCAATGCGCGCTCGAACATCCTGCAGGCGAAGCAGCAGATCGCCCAGGCGAAGGACGTGGCGGCCACGGCGCTCGGCGGTATCGGCGGCAAGAATCTTGCCGAGGACTTCCAGAAGCTCGAAGACAAGGTGAGCCTCTCGAACGCGCGCTCGGACGCCCGCCTGAACTCGGCGGACACGACGAGCGGCAAGGCGCTCGACGACAAGCTCGCCGCGCTGAACAAGGGCCCGTCGGTGGACGACCGCCTCGAAGCCCTCAAGAAGCAGCTCAATACGCCGGCACAGTAACTGCGCCGGGCGTAAAGGATGCGGCGCGGCCAGCATTCGGTGCGCGGTGCGCCGCATCCAACGTTTCGTATGTCATGGAGACGGGCGACAAGCCGCCCGGCCTGCAACATGAAAAAGTATCTTGTCGCACTTTTCGCAACGCTGACGCTCGTGAGCGGCCTGGCGTTCGCCGTGCCGAGCGTGCAGCAGATCGAATCCGCGATGTCGCAAGGCGACTGGCAGCGCGCGGACTCGGGGCTCACCCAGGTCCTGCAGGCGCACCCCGACAATGCCCGCGCGCATTACCTCTACGCGCAGGTGCTCAATCGCGAAGGCCGCTACGCCGACGCGCTCACGCAGGTCGAGCAGGCGAAGTCGCTCGATCCGCAGGTCCGCTTCACGCAGCCGCAGCGTTTTGCGCAGGTCGAAGCGAAGATCCGCTCGGACGCCACGCGCGCAGGCGCCACCACGACGAGCCACACCAATAACCCCTTCGCCCAGCAGGCGCAGTCGGCAGCGCCGGCGGCGCTCGCCGCGGCCAGCGTGCCGCAAAAGCACGGTCCTGGCATCGGCATGTGGATCGGCATTGCCATTGTGCTGGTGGGCGTGGCGCTCGTGCTGCGCTGGACGCTGCGCCGCGCGAAGTCCACGGAAGACGCGAGAGCCGGCGACGACCGCCGCGATCAGCTCAAGCGCGCGACCGACCTGCTCAACGCTGTGCGCTCGCTCAAGCTCGATCTGAGGCTCTCGACGGCGCCGGGCCATGAAGCGCTCGAAAAGGAAGTGGAAGGCTTCGAGACGCAATTGCGCAGCGTGGTCGAAACGCTCTCGGGCAGCACGAACCCGGTGGCCCCGTATCAGATCGAGGATCTCGAGCGCCAGTTCGCGAGCCTCAAGGCGCGCGCCGAAGGCCGGCCCGATCCGAACGCGCAGGCGGCCGCCGCGCCGTCGTATGGCGGCAGCGGCTCGGCCTATGCGCGCGAAGCGGATGCGGCGTTCGGGCATAACCCGCAATATCCGCCGCAGTACCCGCCGCAGCAGCCTCCGCAAGTCATCGTGCAGCAAGGCGGCGGTGGCATGGGCGGCATGGGCGGGCTGCTCACCGGCGTGCTGCTCGGCGAGGCGCTCAACCATGGCCGCGACCGCGTGATCGAACGCGACGTGATCGTCGACGACAATGGCCAGCGCGTTCCGCGTGATGACGGCAATGGTGGCGGCGTCGACTTCGGCCAGGGCTCGAACGACTGGGACGATGGCTCGGGCGGCGGCGTCGATATGGGCAGCAACGACAGCTCGGACGACTGGAATACCTGAGGGCGTCCAGCGAAGCGGCGCACCCGCCGCCATAATGAAGGTAACGACGGGCTCCCTCGCGGAGCCCGTTTTGCATCCTTCGCCTCTTGCACATCGTCCGCCACGCGGCGGGCGATGCCGGACATTCAGACATGACCTCACACGCTTGGCGGCACGAGACACCGGGCGCCGCACACGCTACGACGCCGCGCATCGCCATTGTCGGCAGCGGCTTCGCCGGCATCGGCATGGCGATCCGTCTGCGGCGCATGGGCATCGAGACGTTCACGATCTACGAGGCGGCAGCGAGCCTCGGCGGCACATGGCGCGACAATGCCTATCCCGGCGCCGCTTGTGATATTCCTTCGCACCTCTATTCATTTTCGTTCGAGCCGAATCCGGACTGGACGCGCACCTATGCGCCGCAGCGCGAGATTCTCGACTATCTGCGCCACTGCGCGCATAAGTACGACGTCGAGCGCTACATCCGCTATCGCTCGCGCGTGAGCGCCGCGCGCTTCGACGCGGCGCGCAGCATCTGGCTGATCGAGATCGAGTGCGACGGCGTCATGCAAACCGTCGAGGCCGATTTGCTGATCGCCGCGAACGGCCCGCTCTCGCGCCCCGCCCTGCCCGCCGTCAACGGGCTCGAGCGTTTCGAGGGCAAGCTCTTTCATTCGGCGCGCTGGGATCACGATTACGCGCTCGACGGCAAGCGCGTCGCCGTAATTGGAACCGGTGCAAGCGCGATCCAGTTCGTGCCGCAGATCCAGCCGCGCGTCGCGCAGCTCACGGTGTTCCAGCGCACGGCGCCCTGGATCATGCCGCGCCGCGATCGCGCGATCGGTGCGCGGCGGCGCTGGGTCTATCGCCATGTGCCGCTCGCGCAGCGCGCCGCTCGTGCGGCGATTTACTGGCAGCTCGAATCGCGCGCGCTGGGGTTCGTCGTCGATCGGCGCCTGCTCAAAGCGCCGATGAAGTTCGCGCGCAACTATCTCGCGCACAAGGTCAAAGATCCCGTGCTGCGCGCGAAGCTCGCGCCCGACTACGTGCTGGGCTGCAAGCGCGTGCTGCTGTCGAGCGATTACTTTCCGGCGCTTGCGCAGCCGAACGTGGCGCTCGTGACCGAGCCGATCCGCGAAGTGGTCGCCGACGGCATCGTCACCGCGGACGGCGTCCATCGTGCATTCGATGCGGTCGTTTGCGGCACCGGCTTCCAGGTGAACGACGTCGATGCGCCGTTTCGCGTGACGGGCCTGAACGGTGTCGATCTGAGCGCTGCGTGGCGGCGCGACGGCCCCGAGGCCTATCTGGGCGCAAGCGTGGCGGGCTTTCCGAATTTCTTCTTCATCATCGGGCCGAACACGGGCCTCGGCCACAACTCGATGATCTACATGATCGAGTCGCACATCCGCTATATCGCCGACTGCATTCGCGCTCTGCAACGCCGGCGCGCGCGCACGATGAACGTGCGGCCCGAAGTCCAGCGCGCCTTCAACGCGCAGTTGCAGACGCAGTTCGCGCGCACGGTGTGGACCTCGGGCTGCCACAGCTACTACCAGACGATGAGCGGCAAGGTCACGTCGCTGTGGCCGGGCTTCACGTTCGTGTTCCGGCGACGCACACGCCGCGTGCGCGAGCGCGATTACGAGTTCGGGCGCTAATCGCTATCCCGGCCCGCTCGCAGCGTTAGCTGCGCACCGGCTTGCCCGCATACACGCGCGTCTCGCAGGCGAAGTTCACGCGCCCGTCGCGCTGCGTCTCATCGAAGAGCTTGCGCAGCGCCGCGAGCATCGGCTCATGACGCGCATCGCCGGGCTTGGGCGCATACGACGAGGACGCGAGACGCCCGCGCAGCCCGTCGTAGTCGAGCAGTTGCGCATTCGGAAACACGGTCTTCTGCTCGAAGCCGTCGCCGAACCAGTCGGCCATGGCGTCGTCGTCGGGCCAGGTCTCGGCCACGCTCGCATAGTCGGGGCTGAATTCGCGCAGCAGCGCTTCGTAGTCTTCGAGAAATGTCGAGCCTTTCACGAGCCGGATGTTCCAGAACAGCATGATCTTGCCGCGCGGCTTGAGGATGCGCGCGAACTCGCGCCGCGCGCCGGCCTTCTCGAACCAGTGGAACGCCTGAGCTGCCGTCACGAGGTCGACGCTAGCCGTTTCGAGCGTCGTGTCCTCCGCGGTGCCGGCCACGCTGCGATAGCCCGCATGGTCCGCGAGGTAGCGGTCCGCGGCCTCGCGCATCGCCGCGTTCGGCTCGACGGCCACGACCGGGTGGCCCGCGTCGAGAAAGAGCTTCGTCGAAATGCCGGTGCCGGCGCCGATGTCGGCCACCGTGGCGCCCGGCGCGACGCCGCATTCGACGTGCGCGAAGGTCGCCACTTCGCGCGGCCAGGTCGGCCGGTACTTCACGTAGTCTGCGACCCGGCTGGTGAAGCGCCGGGTGGAATCGTCGATCATCGTGTTCCCTTGTCTCGTGGCCTGCGCGTGAGCCCGGGGCCCCTGCGCAGGACGTCAAACCCGCTGCGGCGCGTTCAGATGAGCGCGCCGCGCCCGTCCGCTGCTTTCCGGCCGCGCACCGCGCGCGGCCTCGCACTCAGGCGCCGCTCAAGAGCTTGAGCAACCCCCAGAGGAAGCGGCAGACCATCACGATCAGCTCCCAGAGCTGAATCAGTTGTTGCCAGAGCGCTTCGATCGCGCCCTCCTTCATTATTGCGTCGATCATCGTGTTTCCGCTGCGGCCCGCGCCGCCTGCCTGGCGTCATGCCATAGCGCGCTCGCAGTGGACCCGCATTCCCCGATCATAGCGCCTGGCTCCCCGGTGACGCTAAAGTCCTCGCGCAGCCTGCCGTAAACGCGTTGAAATCCGGGCGCTCGCGTGCTTGCTGCGTGCTTCCATGTAGCGACCGGGCGCGACACGTCACACAAAAAAAACCACATGGGCAGCGCTGCATGGAACCCGAGCGCTTTGCACCAGGTCCCGTCGACAAGGAGACACTCGATGACAGCTTTGCGCATGGGCTGGCGCGGCCGCCGCCGCACCGGGAAATCGGCTTCGATCGTCGGCGATATCGCCGCGCACGCGGGGCGCCTCGGCATCGAAATCTGCGACGTCTCGGGTCACGTCGACGCCGTGGCCGAGCGCGTCCAGCATCAGGCCGATGTGTGCCACGCCTTGCGCGAGTCGGCCGCGCACACCCTCGCCGGCAATCATCAAATCGCCGCCGCCGCGCGCGCCATGCGCGAGCTCAGCGCGGGCACCACCGCCACCGTGCAGGCCTCGCAGCAAACCATCGAGGCGTCGCTCGAGGATATCCACGGCCTCGTCGAGGGTGTGACGGTCATCGAGAGCCAGATCGGCGCGCTCAAGAGCGCGCTCGCGCACGTCTCGAAGGTCTCCGAAGAAATCTCGCTGATCGCCCGGCAGACCCAGCTGCTCGCGCTGAACGCCGCCATCGAGGCCGCGCGCGCCGGCGAAATGGGCAAGAGCTTTGCCGTCGTCGCCGCCGAGGTCAAGAATCTCTCGGCCAAGACCGCGCAGGCCACCGGGCAGATCGAGCAGACGCTCGCGCAACTCACGCAGCAGACCGAACGGCTCTTCGCCGAAGGCGCGGCCAATACCGAGCGCGCACATCGCGTGCGCGAGGGCACGCACACCATCGGCGAAGCGGTGCACAGCACCGGCGACGCCATCACGCAGCTCGACGCGCACGCCGGCCAGATCGCGCAGCTCACGGGCGAGATCGAGGCGAAATGCGACGGTCTCGAAACCCAGGTGAGCCAGATGGCCAATGGCGTGGAAGATTCGAGCCGCAATTTCGCGCAGGCCAAGGACCAGCTCGGCAAGCTGCTCTCGGTCTCCGAAACGCTGATCGAGCTCTCGGCCGCCACCGGCGTCCAGACCGACGACACGCGCTTCGTCGAGGCCGTGCAGCGCGCGGCGGCGCAAGTCGGCAAGCTGTTCGAAGCGGCGCTCGCGCGCGGCGAGATCGCCACGGCGGATCTCTTCGACAATACCTACGTGCCGGTGCCCGACACGAACCCGCAGCAGCACGTCACGCGTTTCGTCGCATTCACCGATCACGTGCTGCCCGCGATCATCGAGCCGCTGCTCGCGCTCGACGAACGCGTGGCGTTCTGCGTCGCGATCGATCCGCGCGGCTACATTCCCACGCATAACCGCAAGTTCTCGCATCCCCAGGGCAGCGATCCGGTCTGGAACGCCGCGCACTGCCGCAATCGCCGCGTCTTCAACGACCGCACGGGCCTCGCGGCCGGCTCGCATACGAAGCCGTTCCTGCTGCAGACCTATCGGCGCGACATGGGCGGCGGCGAGTTCGTGATGATGAAAGATGCCTCCGCGCCCATCGTCGTGAATGGCCGGCATTGGGGCGGGCTGCGCATGGGCTACCGGCTTTGAGCATCTCGAGCGTTGGCTAGCCGATCATGAAAAACGGCGCGTGGACCGAAGCCCACGCGCCGTTTTCGATGGAGGCGCCCACTTCGCGCGCGCGTCAGACCGCCATCGCCATGCGCTTGCGCTCGGCGCGCTGCATGAAGTAATTGCCGACGATCACGCCCACCGTCACCACGAAAATGAAAAGCGTGGCAAGCGCATTCATCTCCGGATTCAGGCCGAGACGCACGCGCGAGAACACCACGAGCGGCAGCGTCGTCGAGCCCGGGCCCGAGAGGAACGCCGAGAGCACGAGGTCGTCGATCGAGAGCGTGAACGAGAGCAGCCAGCCCGCCGCGAGCGCCTGCGAGATCAGCGGCAGCGTGATCTGGAAGAACACCTTGAACGGCGTGGCGCCCAGGTCGAGCGCGGCCTCCTCCAGCGACGGATTGAGTTCGCGCACGCGCGACTGCACGATGATGGCCACATAGGAGATGCACAGCATCACGTGGCCGATCCAGATCGTGAACACGCCGCGCCCCGCGGGCCAGCCGAACAGTTGCTCCATTTCGACGAACAGCAGCAGCAGCGAGATGCCCTGAATCACTTCGGGAATCACGAGCGGCGCGTTGATCATGCCGGTATAGAGCGTGAAGCCGCGAAAGCGCCCCATGCGCGCGAGCACGAAGCCCGCCCACGTGCCGATGATCACCGAGGCGAACGCCGTCATCAGCGCGATGCGCAGCGAAAGCCACGCGGCGGTGATGAGCTCGTCGTCGGTGGCGAGCGCCTGATACCAGCGCGTCGAGAAATGCGTCCACACGGTCACGAGCTGCGAGTCGTTGAACGAGTAGATGATCAGGCTCAGGATCGGGATATAGAGGAACGCAAAGCCGATGCCGAGCGCGATGAACTGCAGAACGCGATTCGGTTTCATTTGCCGCGGCCCTCCAGCTCTTTCGCCTGGAAGTGCTGGAACAGCGCCATCGGCACGAGCAGCAGCAGGACCATCGCGCAGGTGACGGCGGAGGCCATCGGCCAGTCGGCGTTGTCGAAGAACTCGTTCCACATGACGCGGCCGATCATCAGCGTGTTCGCGCCGCCGAGCAGCTCCGGGATCACGTACTCGCCCACCGCCGGAATGAACACCAGCAGGCAGCCCGCGATGATGCCGTTCTTCGAGAGCGGCAGCGTGATCTTCGTGAACGCGACCCAGGGCTTCGCGCCGAGGTCGTAGGCCGCCTCGAGCAGCGTGAGGTCCATCTTCACGAGGTGCGCGTAGAGCGGCATCACGAGGAACGGCAGATACGAATACACCATGCCGATATAGACGGCCGTGTTCGTGTGATAAAGCTCGATGGGTGTATGGATGATGCCGGTCGACATCAGGAAATTGTTCAGCAGTCCGTTGTTCTTCAGAATGCCGATCCATGCGTAGACGCGAATCAGGAACGAGGTCCAGAACGGCAGCATCACCGCCATCATGAGGATGTTGCGCGTGGACGGATTCGAGCGCGCGATGTAATACGCCATCGGATAGCCGATCAGCAGACACAGCAGCGTCGAGATGGCCGCCACCAGCACCGAATTCACGTAGGTCGCGAAATACAGGCTGTCCTGGAACAGGAACGCGTAGTGCGAAAAATCGAGCGCGATGTGCCAGACGCCGTCCGCATACGACGTGAGCTCCGTGTACGGCGGAATGCCGAGCTGCTGGTCGGCGAAGCTGATCTTCACCACCAGAATGAACGGCACGAGGAAGAACAGCAGCAGCCAGAAGAACGGGCCGGCCACCACGGCCGTGCGGCCGGTCAGATTGAAGCGCTGCGCCGGCCAGTGCAGGATGCGCCTGAAAGTGAGCGCGCTCATGACGTCAGCACCACGCCGGCCGAGGCGCTCCAGCGCACGTAGACCTCGTCGTCCCAGGTCGGCGAGTCGATCTCGGAGAGCGCGAGGCTCGACATGTTCGCGATCACCGTCTTGCCCGAGTCGAGCCGGACGTGATAGAGCGAGTAGCCGCCCATGTACGCGATGTTCTTGACGACGCCACGGCCCCAATTGAACGTCCCCTCGGGCGGCTTGCGCGTGAGCGCGATGCGCTCGGGCCGCACCGAAATCGTCACGGGCATGCCGAGCGGGCCCGTGATGCCGTGACTCACGTAGAGGCGCACGGGCAAGTCCGGCGATTCGATGAACACGTGATCGGGCTCGTCTTCCACCACGCTGCCCTCGAACAGGTTGGTCGAGCCGATGAATTCCGCCGAGAAACGGCTGTTCGGAAACTCGTAGACCTCGTTGGGCGCGCCGAGCTGCACGATCTCGCCTTCGCTCATGACGGCGAGGCGGTTGGCCATCGTCATGGCTTCTTCCTGGTCGTGCGTGACCATGATGCAGGTGACGCCCACCTTCTCGAGAATGTTGACGAGCTCGATCTGCGTGCGCTGGCGAATCTGCTTGTCGAGCGCCGACATGGGCTCGTCGAGCAGCAGCAATTTAGGACGCTTGACGAGCGAGCGCGCGAGCGCCACGCGCTGCTGCTGGCCGCCCGAGAGCTGATGCGGCTTGCGCTTCGCGAAGCGCGACATCTGCACGAGCTCGAGCGCCGCGGCCACGCGGTCTTTCAACTCGCCCTTCTTCACGCCTTCCTGGCGCAGCCCGAAGCCGACATTCGACTCCACCGTCATATGCGGAAACAGTGCATACGACTGGAACATCATGTTGACCGGACGACGGTACGGCGGCAGCGTCGCGAGATCTTCGCCGTCGATCAGGATCTTGCCCGAGGTGATCGTCTCCAGACCCGCGAGCATGCGCAGCAAGGTGGACTTGCCACAGCCCGAGCTGCCGAGCAGCGCAAACAGCTCGCCCTTCTTCACCGAGAGGTTGACACCCTTGACGGCCGTCGTTTCGCCGAACTTCTTGACGACGTCGACGACCTGCACGAAGTTGTCCGCGGCCGAATCCGCCGCGGTGAAGCCCGAAGGCAGCGCGCCGGGGGCTGCCGGCACGCTCGACTGATCACTCATGATTCTCTCTGCCCTGCCTGGTTCTGCCTTGATGCTGGACGGGGTTGATGAACAAAGCCCCCGGCATCGTGCCGAGGGCTCGGGTAAAACGGGAACGACCGCGTCGGCCGCGTCAACGGCCCGATTTGAACTCGGTCCACAGACGCGTCTGCAGACGCTGGATTTCAGGCGGCAGCGGCTTGAGCAGGAACAGCGTCTTCAGGACTTCCGGCGACGGATAGACGGCCGGGTCGTTGGCGATGTCCTTGTTCACGTACTTGCGTGCTTCGGCGTTCGCGCTCGGGTAGTAGACCGCATTCGTGATGGCCGCGTGGACCTGCGGCGTCTCGATGTAGTTGATCCACTCGTAGGCGGCTTCCTTGTGCTGCGCGTCCTTCGGGATGGTCATCACGTCAAACCAGATCGGCGCGCCGCCCTTCGGAATGTAGTATTCGATCTTGTACGGCTTCTTCGCGTCGATGGCGCGGTGCTTGGCGATCACGACATCGCCCGACCAGCCATAGGCGAAGCAGATGTCGCCGCCCACGAGATCGTTGATGTAGCCCGACGAGTTGAACTGCGTGATGTACGGACGGATCTTCTTCATCATCGCGAGCGCGGCGCGATAGTCGTCCGGGTTCGTCGAGAGCGGATCTTTGCCGATGTAGTGCAGCGCGGCCGCGAACATCTGGTCCGGCGCGTCGAGCACCGAGACGCCGCAGGCCTTCAGCTTCGAGATGTTCTCGGGCTTGAACAGGATGTCCCAGTTGTCGAGCGGCACGTTCTTGCCGAGGATCTGCTGCGCCTTCGTGACGTTATAGGCGAGACCGGTCGTGCCGTAGGCCCAGGGCACCGCGTACTTGTTGCCCGGATCCGCGCCGGCGACCAGCGCCATCAGTTGCGGATCGAGATACTTGAGGTTGGGGATTTTCGACTTGTCGAGCGGCGCGAAGATGCCGGCGGCGATTTGCTTGCCCGCGTAGTTGCTGGTCGGCACCACGATGTCGTAGCCCGAATTGCCGGCGAGGAGCTTGGCCTGGAGCGTGTCGTCGCTATCGTAGTTGTCGTACTTGACCTGAACGCCGGTCTGCTTCGTGAAGTTCGGAATCGTGTCTTTGGCAATGTAATCGGACCAGTTGTACACGTTCAGTTGCGTATCCTTCGCCACTGACGCCACCCACGGCGCCGCGCACAGCGCGAGTACAGCCAGTTTCGCCAAAACCCGTTTCTTCATCCCGTTCTCCGCTTGTTTGTTAGCCTGCTTGTTGGTTAGCCTGGCTTGCAGCCTGTCTCTGGCCGGCGTCCAGCCGGCTGTCCGCCGCGCCTGGCGCGGCTCCCCTGAAGTTACCGAACCTACCATCAAACATGCCAGGCGACAAAAAAAGCGCGCCGGCGTGTCGCGCAAACGGAACAGGACCTGCCGCGCGGCGAGGACGGTCGCCGTTAATGGTTGCGGCGCACGGTAAATCGCGCGCAATTTTAGCCGTTTATCGGCCCCTGTCCACCAAAAAAACCGCCGGCGCGACATTCGCGCGACGCCCCCGCCCGGCGGGCCGCGCGCCAATTCGCGCTGAATCGATTCGTCAGGCATGGATTTCGCACGCGCCCGGCCGTTGCCCCCACTGCCAGATAGACAACGCAGAGAGAAAGAAGCGACAAAGAAGGCCGCGCCGGCGAATCGGTTAACATAGCGGGGTTTTCCGCACGGCCGGTGCAGCGCGCCGGCCATCCCGCCCCAAGACATATCGATGGCCTCCAATCTCCACGACCTTCCCGACAGCCCATGCATCGGCGTGTGCTCGACGCTCTTCGACGAAATCTGCAAAGGCTGCGGCCGCACCGCGATGGAAGTCTCGAACTGGGTCTTTCTGACCGACGAGGAAAAGCGCGCCGTCTGGGCACGCATCGAGCGCGAAGGCACCGCGATGCGCTTCCAGAAGAATCGCGCCTGACCCGCGGCACCTGACCGGCCGCACCTGCGCTCCGCCGCGCGCGGAGTGAAAAAAACGCCGGACAAACCGGCGTTGCTTTCGCGCTGATGTCGCGCGTCCGTCACATTGCGCAGCGGCGATCAGAACTTCATGCCGACACCCACGCCCACCACGATCGGGTCGATATAGAGCGTGCCGAGCGACGAGCCGTTGAGCGACGCGCCCGTGCGCATCCAGATCTTCTTGACGTCCACGTTCACGAACACGTTTTTCGCGACCTGGTAATCGACGCCGAACTGCAGCGCCGGGCCGAAGCTATGGTTGTCGATCGACACGGACTGGTCGCCGACGTGCAGGCCGTTGTTGTAGAACAGCGTGTAGTTGATACCCGCGCCCACGTACGGACGGAATACGCCCGCGTTGTTGAAGTGGTACTGCAGCAGCAGCGTGGGCGGCAGCACGCCAACGCCGCCCAGCGCGCCGAGACTCGACGTGACCTGGTTGCGCGACGTGCCGAGAATGAGCTCGGCGCCGATATTGTTCGTCACCATGTAGGTGAAGTCGAGCTCGGGAACGATCGCGTTGTTGACGTTGGTGTTGAGCGTATTGAGCGCGCCGCTCGAACTCACCTGCGGCACGATGGAGATCGCGCGCAGGCGCACGAGCCAGTCGCCCGCGTAGATACCCGTGTCAGGCGAGCCGGCGGCGTGAGCGGCCGATGCCGCGAAAGCCGCACCGAGTGCGAGTGCGGCGGCCGTCGCGATGGTTTTGCATTGCCTCTTCATGATGGTTATCCCCGTTATCCCTGCGGTGATTCGCAGGTCCGCAGGAATTTTCGACGGAGGTTCCCATCGCGAAGTTGATGTCCGTCAGATCAATGCAAACGCCGCCCGATGTGCGACAGCAGGCCGCGAAACACCGGTCAAAAGAAGCTCAAGAAGGTCCCTGACGCTGCGAATGGCGTTGCCAAATGGCAACGCTTCTCGGCCACGGAAGAACAGGCCATTGGCCACGTCGCCGCGCAGCGCCGCCGCAAGACGGGTATCGATGCAGAAATGGCCGAATTTTTCGATGCCATCGCGCAGGCCGCAGATCGACAGGCATTCGAGCCCGGTCGGGCACGCGTTCTTGACGAGACCGATCTTGTTGCGGATGCGCGCTTCGTTGCGCAGGTAACGGTCGAGCCACGGCGTTTTCACCGCGCGCGCGGGCAGACCGGTCACGCTCACGAACTCGACGATGTCCTCCGGTTTGGCGTCGGCGAGCACGCGCTTGAAGTTCGGATGCGCATCGCCCTCTTCCGTCACGGCGAACGGCGTGCCCACCTGCACGCCATTGGCGCCCGCGTCCAGCCACTTGCGCACGGCCTCGTGGCTGTTGATGCCGCCCGCCACGATGAGCGGCACCTCGCGGCGCGTGATGCCGAGCGACGCATAGACGCCGTCGAGCTCCTCGAAGATACGGTCGAACGCGAAACGCTCGTTATTCATGTCGGCGATGTCGGTCACGCCGAGGTGGCCGCCCGCGTGCGCGGGATGCTCGAGCACGATGGCATCGGGCAAACGCCCCTTCTTGATCCACTTCTTGAGCACGAGCGAGACGCCGCGCGCATCGGAGAGGATCGGGACGAGCGCGATGTCCACGCCCTGGGTAAGATCGGGCAGATCGAGCGGCAGGCCCGCGCCCATGACGATTGCGTCGGCGCCATGCTCGCAGGCCACGCGCACGTAGTCGGCGTGCGCACTGACCGCCTTCATCACGTTCACGGCGATCATGCCGTTGCCGCGCGCGAGCTTGCGTGCGGCTTCGATCTCGCGGCCGAGCGCGACGAGATTCGCGCGCGTGAGCGTCTCGTGCCGGTGGTCGGCGCGGCACTGCTCGACGAGGTCGTCATGGTGATGGCGCAAGTCGATGCTCGCGATGGTGCCGAGTGCGCCTTCGCTCGCGACACTGCCCGCGAGCCGGTGCGCCGAGATGCCGACGCCCATGCCGCCTTGCACGATGGGCAGCAGTTGACGGCCGCGAATGGCCAGCGGCGCGAAAGAATGGGTAGGAAACATGGTGGACCGCTTTGCGTTGTCGGTGGCAAAACGTCAATGGTCGCGCGCCGCCCACAGACGATATTGATATGTATCAATAAAAAATGCGGGGATCCGCAAAGATCCCCGCAGAAATGACACCAATCAAGACGCCGCACCGAAACATTTGCAAGGCGCGAAACGGCGTCAAATCAAGCTTTCGGCACCTTGAACTGCATCGACTTGTACTCCAGGTACTCTTCGAGGCCGTATACGCCGTTTTCGCGGCCATGGCCCGACTGCTTGTAGCCGCCGAACGGCGCGGCCATGTTCCAGGTGCCTCCGTTGATGTCGATCTGCCCCGTGCGGATGCGGCGCGCCACGCGTGCCGCGCGCTCGTCGCTGCCGGCCCAGACCGCGCCGCCCAGGCCATAGAGCGAGTCGTTGGCGATCGCCACGGCATCGTCCTCGTCCTTCGCCGTGAGGATCGTGAGCACCGGGCCGAAGATCTCCTCCTGCGCGATGGCCGCGTCGCGCGGCACGCGGCCGAACACCGTGGGCTTCACGAAGAAGCCCTTCGTCACGCCTTCGGGCAGGCCCGCGCCGCCTGTCACGAGTTCGGCGCCATCGGCGATGCCGCGCTCGATGTACTGCTGCACGCGCTCTTGCTGCACCTTCGAGGCGAGCGGCCCGAGCTTCGCCTTCTCGTCGCGCGGATCGCCGACCGTGTAGGCCTCGACGGCCTCCTTCGCGAGGGCGCGCACTTCCTCGTAGCGCGCTTCGGGCACGATCATGCGCGTATGCGCCGAGCAGGTCTGCCCCGAGTTCAGGAAGCAGGCGCCCACCGTGCCCTTCACGGCCGCTGCGAAATCGGCATCGTCGAGCACGACCGCGGCGGACTTGCCGCCCAGCTCCAGCGCTACGCGCTTGACCGTGGCCGCGGCCACCTCGGAGACGCGCTTGCCTGCGCGCGTCGAGCCCGTGAACGAAACCATGTCGACGTCGCGATGACGCGCGAGCAGCTCGCCGACCACGGGCCCATAGCCGGTCACGAGATTGAAGACGCCCGCGGGCAGGCCGGCCTCGTGAATGGCCTCGGCGAGCACGAACGCGTTGAGCGGCGCTACCTCGGACGGCTTGAGCACGACCGTGCAGCCCGCCGCGAGCGCCGCGGCCACCTTGAGCGTGATCTGATTGAGCGGATAGTTCCACGGCGTGATGGCCGCCACCACGCCCACCGGCTCGCGCACGACGAGCGAATTGCCCACGCGCTGCTCGTATTGGAACTCGCTCGCGAGCTTCGCATAGGCGCCCCAGTTGTAGACGGGGCCGCCCACCTGGATCGCGCGCGCGAGCTTCAGCGGCATGCCCACCTCGCCCGCGATCAGTTGGGCAAGCTCGTCGGTGCGGGCCTTGAGGTTATCGGCGATTTTCTGCAGATAGGCGCCGCGCTCGGCGGCGGGCGTCGCGGCCCATTTGTCGAAGGCCGCGCGCGCGGCGGCGACAGCCGATTCGGCATCGGCTTCGTTGCCTTCGGGGATGCGGCCCATAACGGCCTCGGTGCCCGAGTCGAACACGTCGATCGTGCCCTTGCCCGCCGGGGCGACCCAGTTACCGTTGATGTAGAGCTGGTCGTAGTTGTTCATGCGCGTTCCTCCTGTCTGTCGATGGCCGTTTGCGCTTCAGCGCCGACTGCCATTCCATGCCAAGCTTCGTGTTCGTTTGCGGGCGCGGTTGGCGCGACGGCAAGCTGGCATTCTAGCGCGGTTGACGCTTACGTAAGGCCACGGCGCGTGCAGGTCTGACAGACGTCGAAAGAGATCGCGCCCTATACTCGTGCGACCTTTGAATCCGTCAAGCACACGATCGATGAAACGCCCGCTGTTCTGCCTTGCCATTGCGCTGACACCGCTTCTCGCCCACGCGGACTGCGAGACGAACTTCCAGAAGTGGATGCAGCAACTGCATCCCGGCCAAAAGCTCGACACCGTTCACGCTGGGTGCAAAGCCTGGCCAGCGAATCCCACGCGGACCATCGCTGTCCTGCCGATGCCGCATGCAGACGCGAACGACAAGGCGGGCGCGCTCGATCTCGAAGTGCTCGTCGCCGATACGAAATCGGGTGCGGTTATCGCCCATACCTTCGAGCCTTCGGCGATCCGCTACGACGCTGTACGCTTCGGCGCGCTCGATATCGACACCACGCCCTGGCCGCTGGCACCCGGCAATCCCGCGTTCGGCGTAGGCGTGGAGCACGAATATCCGCCCATGGCCGCCCCGAAAGCCGAGGTATCGATGAGCCTCTATGTGGTGGACAGTCAGCGCCTGCGCAAGGTGCTCGACCGGCTGCAACTGGACTACGCACACGGCCGATATGACGCCATGGGGATGGGCTTTTACGTCGACACCCAGCGCACGATCGAATTCGGTCCCACCGGCGAAGGCGGCTACGCTGCGCTCAAGATCAAGGAGAAGTCGGTACGCACCGAACACAAGGATCTGAGCGACCACGCCGACGAACAAACGACGTACCGAAATTACACGATCGACTATCGCGACGGGGCGTACCGCGTGCCGAAGAATCTGGCGTCTTTGTACTGAACTGGCGGCGCACCAAGCAAAACGGGCGACGCTCACGCGCCGCCCGTTTTCATTTCACGCCTCGATCAGCGATCGAAGCTCAATGCAGCCCCTGGCTGGCAAGGAAGTCCTCGTAATTGCCGCTGTAATCGTTGATCTTGCCGTCGGTTTTCACTTCGATGATGCGGTTAGCAAGACCGTTCACGAACTCGCGGTCGTGCGACACGAACACCAGCGTGCCTTCGAACTTCTCGAGCGCGATCTGCAGCGACTCGATCGATTCCATGTCCATGTGGTTCGTGGGCTCGTCCATGAGCAGCACGTTGTGGCGGCCGAGCATCAGCTTGCCCCAGATCATGCGGCCCTTCTCGCCGCCCGACAGCACCTTCACCGACTTGCGGATGTCGTCGGCGTTGAACAGCAGACGGCCCAGCGTGCCACGCACCGATTGCTCGTCGTCGCCTTCCTGGCGGTACTGGTCGATCCAGTCCATCAGCGTGACGTCGGCCGGAAACTCTTCGTATGTGTCCTGCGGCATATAGCCGATGTTCGCGTTTTCGGCCCACTTCACCGTGCCGTTGTCGACGGCCAGGTTGCCGAGCAGCGAGCGCAGCAGCGTGGTCTTGCCCGCGCCGTTCTCGCCGATGATCGCGATGCGCTCGCCCGGCTGCACGCTGATACTGAATTTATTGAAGATGCGGCGCTCGTAGGTCTTCGTGATCTCTTCCGCGACCACGACGATGTTGTGCAGCTTCTTCTCGAATTCGAAGCGGATGAACGGGTTCTGGCGCGACGACGGCTTGAAGTCCTCGATCTTGATCTTGTCGATCATCTTCAGTCGGCTGGTGGCCTGACGCGCCTTCGACTTGTTCGCCGAGAAGCGGCGCACGAAGTCCTGCAGATCCGCCACGCGCTCCTTCGCCTTCTGGTTGGCCGCCTGCTGACGCTCGCGCGCCTGCGTCGACGCCAGCATGTAGTCGTCGTAGTTGCCCGGCCAGACCTTCAGCGTGCCGTAGTCCATGTCCGCCATGTGCGTGCAGACCTGGTTCAGGAAGTGTCGATCGTGGGAAATGATGATCATGGTCGAGTTGTACTCGTTCAGAACATCTTCCAGCCAGCGGATCGAGTTGATGTCGAGGTTGTTGGTCGGTTCGTCGAGCAACAGGACATCGGGCTTCGAGAACAGCGCCTGCGCGAGTAGCACGCGCAGCTTCCAGCCCGGCGCCACGGCGTTCATCGGGCCGTTGTGGAATTCCGTGCCGATGCCGATGCCGAGCAGCAGTTCGCCCGCGCGCGCCTCGGCCGTGTAGCCGTCGTACTCGGCGAACTTCGCTTCGAGTTCGGCGGCGTGCATGTAGTCGTCGTCGGTGGCTTCGGGGTTCGCGTAGATCGCGTCGCGCTCGGTCATCGCGGCCCACATTTCGGTGTGGCCCATCATGACGACGTCGAGCACGCGCACGTCTTCGTACGCGAACTGGTCCTGGCGCAGCTTGCCCAGACGCACGTTCGGCTCGAGGATCACGTTGCCCGAGCTCTGCTCGAGGTCGCCACCGAGGATCTTCATGAACGTGGACTTGCCGCAACCGTTCGCGCCGATCAGGCCATAGCGGTTGCCTTCGCCGAATTTGACCGAGATGTTCTCGAACAAGGGCTTCGGCCCGAATTGCATGGTGATGTTGGCGGTAGAGAGCACAGCGCGTCCCGGAAAGTAGATCGACGAAAAACCTGTAATTTTAGCAGGTTATGTCAGTTCGCGCGCGGCTGCCAGCGCTCTGGCCAAGTGGGCGCGCCCGGAAAACTACCGGAAATTCGTGGCAGATTCGTGCCGGCCGCCTGGTGGGGCTTCGGGAGCCTGGGGAGCCGAAGCGTCGCCTGACGCCACCTGCTCCCCGAGCCAAAGCGCGCTCAGGCGCGCCGCGGTGTCTGCAGGATGTCGACGAAGCCCGAGAAGTCGGCCTCGGCCAGTCCCATCGCCGCGCCGAGGCGCAGGATCTGCTGCACGGCGCCCGCGACCGGCATGGGCGTGCCGGTGAGGCGCGCGGCGTCCGCGACCGTGTCCACGTCCTTCTGGAACGTTTTCAGCGCGCCGATCGGCACGAGGTCGTCCTGGGTCATGCGCGGCACGAACGTGCGCAACAGCGTGGAGTCGGCCCAGCCGCCCGCGAGCGCCTCGGGCAGCTTGGCGGCGTCGATGCCGCTGCGGCGCGCGAGCCCCACCGCCTCGGCGATCGCCGCGACCGTCGCCGTGACGATGGCCTGATTGCACAGCTTCGTGGTCTGGCCCGCGCCGGGGCCGCCCATGTGCGTCATCCGCGCCGCGTAGGCGGCGAGCATCGGCGCTACCGCGTCGACGTCTTCCGCCGCCCCGCCCGCCATGATCGCGAGCGAGCCCGCCTGCGCGCCCGCCACGCCGCCCGAGACCGGCGCATCGACCCAGCCCACGCCCAGCGCCGCCGCGCGCGCGGCCAGTTCGCGCGTCAGTTCGGGCGGAATGCTCGAATGATCGACGATGCGGCGCACGCGCACGGCCTGGCTACCCTCGCCTTTTCGCTCGGCGGCGGCCAGCAAGCCGTGTTCACCGAACACGACCTGCTCGACCGCGGCGCCGTCCGCGACGCACAGCAGCACCACGTCCGCGTGCTGCGCGAGCCCGGCCGGCGTGGCGGCGACCTGCGCGCCATCGGCAACCAGCGCCTCGGCCTTCTCCGGCGTGCGGTTCCAGACGCGCACCGCGTGACCCGCGCGCAACAAGTGGCGGATCATCGGCGCGCCCATCAATCCCGGTCCACAAAATCCCAGTTCCTGCTTTTGCATCGTCTTCGTCTCCTGCTTCGTGCCTCGCTACCTTGCGGCCCGGTACGTTTGAAATTGCGCGCCCCCTCCTGCCTGCCCCAGCCGGCATGGCCGATGCGGCGCCATAGCGAGGCGCCATGATACCGGCACGGCGTCCGCATTTGCGGCCTGCTCGCCGGGCCATTGCCTATACTCGATTGGCGCGTCAGCCGAACGCGCCGCAGAACGCCCCCCACGAAGCTTTGTCATGGCGCCGGAGTCAGTGCTAAAGCACCAACTCCGGCCGACAGGAGACATTGTCATGAACGACCACGTCTACAAGCAGATCGAACTCACCGGCTCCTCGACCGTCTCGAGCGACGACGCCATACGCTGCGCCATCGGGCGCGCCTCGAAAACGCTGCGCAATCTGCACTGGTTCGAGGTCACGGAAACGCGCGGGCTGATCGAAGACGATCAGATCACGCGCTGGCAGGTGACGATCAAGGTGGGGCTGCGGATCGACGAATAAGGCGCCGACCGAGGGTCGCGCGGCGGCCCGCGCACGCCTTGAAGGCTGCGCGCAGCCGCAGTGGTGCTGCAAAGACCGGACGGCAAGCGCGCTCGGCCATCACGAACCCGCCTGGCCGCGCGCGATTGCCAGGGCCGATTGCGGCTTACGCTTCGCGCCGCAATCGCGCCTTTATGCCCTACGCTTATTTCGGCAGCGAGCCATCCACGCCCTCGACGTACCAGTTCAGGCGCTGCAATTCCGGATCGGTGAGCGTCTTGCCGGCCGGAATCTTGACCGCGCCGGTCTGGTCCTTGATCGGGCCCGTGAAGACGTCCCACTTGCCGCTCGCGATCTGCTCGCGCTTCGCGGCGACGGCCTTCTGCGCGTCGGCGGAAAGCTCGGACGTGTTCACGTCGCCGAGATCGACGGCCTTCTGCGGAATGCCCCACCACACGGGATCGTTCTTCCATTTGCCGTCGAGCACCTGCTGGATCGCGGCGACGTAGTAGACGCCCCAGTTCGCCTCCACCGAGCCCAGGTGCGCGTGCGGGCCGAACTTCTTCATGTTCGAATCCCAGCCGAACGCGTGAACGTGCTTCTCTTCGGCGGTCGCGAGCGTCGCGCTCGAATCGGTGTTCTGCAGCAGTACGTCGGCGCCCTGGCCGATCAGCGTTTCAGCGGCCTGCTTTTCCTTGCCCGGATCGAACCAGCTATTGATCCAGATGACCTTGGTATGCACTTTCGGATTCACCGAGCGCGCGCCCAGCGTGTACGCGTTGATGTTGCGCACCACTTCGGGAATCGGCACCGAGGCGACGAAGCCAAGCGTGTTGGTCTTCGTCGCATAGCCCGCGGCGACGCCCGCGAGATACGCGCCCTGATACATGCGCACGTCATAGGTGCCGAAGTTCGCGGCCTTCTTGTAGCCGGTCGCGTGCAGGAACACGGTATCGGGGAAGTCCTTCGCGACCTTTAGTTCGAAGTCCTGATAACCGAAGCTGGAGCCGAAGATGATCTTGTTGCCCTTACTCGCGAGATCGCGGAATACGCGCTCGGAGTCGGCGGATTCGGGCACGTTCTCGATACGCGTGATCTTGATCTTGTTGCCGAACTTCTGCTCGACCATTTTCGAGCCCTGATCGTGCGCGTAAGTCCAGCCTGCATCGCCCGGATTGCCGAGATAGACGAACGCGACGCCCGGCGCGTCGGCGGCCTGAGCCTGCGGCGCGAGCGCTGCCGCGCCGCAGGTTGCGGCGACGGCGAAAGCGGTCAGGATGGTTTTTCTCATCGTGGATCTCCTGTCGTGGATAGGGATACTGCGAGCGTTCGAATTTTTTGAAGCGCCGCCTACGCGGCCCCACCTAGGCGGCCCCATAAAACGGCTTGCCGAGCGAGGCCGGCGCGTTCAGGCGAATCGTGTTCGGATTGCGGGAAATGAGGACGAGCACGACGATCGTCGCCACATAGGGGAGCATCGCGAGGAACTGCGTGGGCACCGGCACGCCGACGGCCTGCGCATAGAACTGCGCGCCCGTGACCGCGCCGAACAGCAGCGCGCCGATCAGGAGACGCCCCGGCCGCCACGTCGCGAACACGACGAGCGCAAGCGCGATCCAGCCGCGCCCCGCCGTGATCTGCTCCTGCCACAGATGCAGTTGCACGACCGAGTAATAGCTGCCCGCGAGGCCCGCCATCGCACCGCCGAACGCCGTCGCGCCGTAGCGCACGCCAATCACGGGAAAGCCCACCGAGTGTGCGACCTGCGGAGATTCGCCCACCGAGCGCAGCACGAGCCCCGCGCGCGTGCGATAGAGGAACCAGCCGACCACGGCAAACATCAGGAATGCGAGGTAATCGACGGGCGTGAGACTGAAAAACGCGGGCCCGACCACGGGCAGATGCGAGAGACCCGGAATCGGCCAGGCGTCGATCGTCGCCGAGCTGGCCGCCGAGGTGTAGGGCTTGCCGACATACGCCGAAAGCCCGACGCCGAAGATCGTGAGCGACAGCCCCGTGGCGACCTGGTTGGCCTGCATCGTGAGCGTGAGGAAGCCGAACAAGAGCGCCATGGCGACGCCCGCGCCGATGCCGGCCAGCAGCCCGAGCCAGGGATCGCCGGTAATCGTCGTGAGCGCGTAGCCGGTCACGGCGCCCATCAGCATCATGCCTTCCACGCCGAGGTTGAGCACGCCCGACTTTTCCGTGACGAGTTCGCCCACGCCCGCGAACATCAGCGGGATGGCCGCGGTGACGGCGCTCGAGGCGAGCGAGCTGGCTTGCTGGATATCCATGTGGTGAAGCCTCTTTCGTATGCTTTTCGGGGTGGTTTTTTTCGTGGAGGTACCGATCAGTGAGTCAGCGTGCCGCCGCGACCGGATGGCGGCGGCGCACGCGGTAATTCACGAAGAGGTCCGCGCCGAGCAGACAGAACAGCAACAAGCCCTGGAACACGCCCGAAAGCGCCTGAGGCAGTTGCAGCGAGGTCTGCACCGCTTCGCCGCCCAGATAGAGCAGCGCCATCAAGAGGCTCGCGAGCACTATCCCGACCGGATGCAGCCGCCCCACGAACGCGACGATGATCGCCGTGAAGCCATAGCCGGGCGACCACGTCGCCTGCAACTGGCCGATCGGGCCCGCGATCTCGCCCATGCCTGCGAGTCCGGCGAGGCCGCCAGAGATCAGCAGCGAGGTCCAGATCGTCTTCTTATCGGAAAAGCCCGCGTAGCGCGCGGCGAGCGGCGCGAGGCCGCCCACGCTCATGCGATAGCCCGCGAAGCTGCGGCGCATGAAGAGCCACACGAGCGGAATGGCCACGAGCGTGAGGAAGATCGACGTGTTGAGCCGCGTGCCGCGCAGCCAGTGGATGCGCCAGTCGCCGCCGAAGGTCGGATAGAGCGCATCGCCGCTGAACATCTCCGAAAGCGGGAAGTTCATGCCGTTCGGATCGCGCCACGGCCCGCTCACGAGCCAGATCAGCAGTTGTGTGGCGACGTAGGTGAGCATCAGGCTCGTGAGGATTTCGCTCGTGTTGAAGCGGCTCTTGAGCCACGCGGGAATCGCCGCCCAGGCCATGCCGCCCAGCACGCCCGCGAGCATCATGAGGAACAGGATCCACCAGCCCGTCGACTGATCGAAGTAGATGGCCACGCCGCTCGCCGCGATGCCGCCGAGCACCATCTGCCCTTCCGCGCCGATGTTCCAGACGTTGGCGCGATAGCCCGCCGCGAGGCCCAGCGCGATCAGGCACAGCGGCGAGGCCTTGAGCAGCAGCTCGGACCAGCCGTTGATGCTCGAGAGCGGGTCGATGAAGAACGCGTGCATGGCCTCAACGGGATCGCGCCCGACGAGGCCGAAGATCAGAAAGCCGATCGCGAGCGTGAGGAGTGCGGCGACCAGCGGCACGGCGATGCGAACCGTGCGGGAAGGCGTCGTGCGGGCTTCGAGGCGGTACGGAAAGATCATGGTGGCGATATCGGCAATCGGTCCGGTGGTCGTGGTTCTGGCTTGGGTAGAAAGCTTTGTGCCGTTGAGCGCGCTTCGCTCAGGTCCGCGTCACGCGGCGCGCTTATCTCGGCTTATCTCGTTCGTGGTGCGTTCGTATCGCGTGCGCAATGGGCCTGGCGTCGACATCGCGGCCCGGCAGCGTCACGCATGCGCGGAGGGCGGCGCGGCCGGCTCCGCGGGCGGCGGCCCGCCATCGGGGCGCCCGGCGCCCTCACCTCGATCACCGCGATCGCCGAACAGGCCCGCCATCCAGCGGCCGATCTCCTCGGCGTTGGTCTCGCCGGTGAGGCGCGCCGGCGACAGCCGGCCGCCCGCGAGCACCGCAATGCGATCGCAGATGTCGAAGAGCTCCTCGAGCTCCTCCGAAATCACGAGGATCGCCACGCCGCGCGCCGAAAGGTCGAGCAACTGCTGCCGGATGAACGCCGCCGCGCCGACATCGACGCCCCAGGTGGGCTGGGCAACCACCAGCACCTTCGGCGCCTGCAGGATCTCGCGCCCGACGATGTACTTCTGCAGGTTGCCGCCCGAGAGGCTCTGGGCCAGTGCATCGGGACCGCCGCAGCGCACGTCGAACGCGCCGATGCAGCGCTCGGCGAACGCGCGCATCGCGCCGGTCCTGAGCCAGCCCGAGCGCACCATGCCCTGGCGATGCCCCGTGAGCAGCGCGTTTTCGGCGAGCGACATCGCGGGCACCGCGCCGCGCCCGAGCCGTTCCTCGGGCACGAAGGCGAAGCCCAGCTTGCGCCGCGCACCGGCGGAAAGGCGCGCGGCAGGCTTGCCGCAGATCGTCACGACATCGGCGGCCGCGCCGTGGCGGCCCGCGCGCGACTGGAACGCGTCGCGCGCTTCGCCCGAGAGCGCGGCGAGCAGTTCGGCCTGGCCGTTGCCCGATACCCCGGCAATCCCCAAGATCTCGCCCGCATGCACGGCGAACGTGACGTCGTCGAGCGAGGTGCCGAACGGGTCTTCGCTCGGCATCGACAAGTGCTTCACGTCGAGCAGCACGTCGCCAGGCGTATGCGCGCGGCGCGTGTAGGCGGGCAATTCGTGGCCCACCATCAGCCGCGCCAGCGACGCATGCGTCTCCTCGCGCGGAATCACGTTGCCGGTCACCTTGCCTCCGCGCAGCACCGTGGCCGTGTCGCAAAGCTCCTGGATTTCATCGAGCTTGTGGCTGATGTAGAGAATGCTGCAGCCTTCCGATGCGAGCCGCCGCAAGGTGCCGAACAGCTTGCGCACGGCCTGCGGCGTGAGCACCGAGGTCGGCTCGTCCATGATGAGGAGGCGCGGGTTCTGCAGGAGGCAGCGCACGATCTCCACGCGCTGGCGCTCGCCCACCGTGAGGCTGTGCACGTGGCGCTGGGGATCGACGTCGAGCCCGTATTGCGCCGAGACCTCGCGAATGCGCTGGCCGAGCGCCTTGAGGTCGAACGGCTCGTCGAGCGAGAGCGCGATGTTCTCGCCCACCGTGAGTGTTTCGAACAACGAAAAATGCTGGAACACCATGCCGATGCCGAGCTTGCGCGCGGCAGCGGGGCTCGCGATCTCGACCGCTTCGCCTTCCCAGCGGATCTCGCCCGCGTCGGGGCGCACCGCGCCGTAGACGATCTTCATGAGCGTGCTCTTGCCCGCCCCGTTCTCGCCGAGCAGCGCGTGAATCTCGCCCGCCGCGACCGACAGCGTGACGTTGTCGTTCGCGCGCACGGCCGGATATTGCTTCGTGATGCCCGCAAGCGCCAGCCGCGGCGCGCCGGCGCCCGAGGAGTGTCCCGTGGGGGGAGCGTCGGCCAGACGTGAAGAAGAATCGCCCATGAAGGTTCCGCCGTAGTACGTTATTGGCTATCTGTGTTCTGACGTGGTGCGGTGCCGCTCGATGCCGCGGCGAGCCCCCGTAACGCGTCGCCGTGCGAAACGACAATACCTTGTTAGCCGTGCCAGCGTCGAGCCGCCAAAAACCCGCGTGCCCCGCGCGGCGCGGACTCGACAAGGAGGCTTAGTGGAAAGCCTCCCTTGACGGACCTTTCAGTTCATATTAAAAATCATATACCCACAAAGCCCCTCGATCAGCCTAAACATATAATCCGGAGAGTTCATGAGCCAGCAACGCGAGGCGATCGACACGTACCTTTTGCGCGTCTTGCACACCCTTTTGATGGAGCGCAGCGTCACGCGCGCCGCCGTCAAGCTCAATCAGTCGCAACCTGCGATCAGCGCGGCGCTGCGGCGTCTGCGCGACATCACCGGCGACCCGCTCCTCGTGCGCGGCAAGTCCGGCATGGTGCCCACCGAATACGGCCTGCGCCTGCTCGAACCGGTGCAGAACGCCCTGCGCGAGATCGAGCGCATTCGTTTCCAGCAGCATAATTTCGATCCGGCCACGTCCATCCGCTGCTACCGCATCGGCTGCCCGGACTACCTGAACGTGCTGTTCGTGCCCACCGTGGTCGAGCGTTTTCGCCAGGCCGCGCCCAACGCCACGCTCGAGTTCCATTCGCTTGGGCCCTCGTTCGACTACGAGCTCGCGCTCGAGGAAGGCAAGCTCGACATCGTGATCGGCAACTGGCCCGAGCCGCCCGAGCAATTGCACCTCTCGAACCTGTTCGTCGACCAGATCGTCTGCCTGATGAGCAATACGCACCCGTTCGCCAAGCGCGGCGGGCTCACGCTCGACCAGTACCTCAATGCGCCGCATCTCGCGCCCACGCCGTACTCGGTGGGCCAGCGCGGCGCCATCGACGTGCATCTCGCGCGCGAGCGCCTCAAGCGCCACGTGGTCGTCACGCTGCCGTACTTCAACCTCGCGCCGTACGTGCTCATCAAGTCGGATCTCGTCTTCACCACGACGCGCCTGTTCGCCGACCACTACGCGCGCTTCCTGCCGCTCACGGTCGTGCCCGCGCCGCTCGATTTCCCGCCGATGCAGTACTACCAGTTGTGGCATGAACGCTGTCATTACTCGGACGAAGTACGCTGGTTACGCAGCCTCGTGACCGAAGCCACGAAGACGCTGATCGACAAGCCCTGAACGGTGCGCGACGCCGCGGGCGCAAGGTAGCCGCCACCACGCTGCGTGAGCGCACTTTCAACGTATTTCCGCCACGGGCGGCCCGCTCACGCGCGCCGCCCGTTTGCTTTGGCACCGCTTTAGCCCCGCGGCCCTTTACCTCGCCGACTGCACGAGCTGCGCCGCGAGCCGGTTATGCCGCTCGATCACGGGCCCGAGCTCGACGGTCTGCAGCACGCCCTCCTTCACGACGGTCCGCCCGCCGATCACCGAGAGCGCGACCTGCGACGGCGCGCAGAACACGAGCGCCGCCACCGGATCGTGCAGCGCGCCGGCAAAGAGCGGCTGGCGCAAATCGAACGCGATGAAATCGGCGGCCATGCCCGGCGCGAGCGCGCCGATGTCGTCGCGGCCCAGCACGCGTGCGCCGCCCAGCGTGGCGATTTCCAGCGCTTCGCGCGCGGTCATCGCGTCCGGACCGAAGCCCACACGCGCGAGCAGCATCGCCTGGCGCGCCTCGGCCACCATCTGGGCGCCGTCGTTCGAGGCGGAACCGTCCACGCCGAGCCCCACCGGCACGCCCGCGAGGCGCATTTTCTTGACGGGCGCGATGCCCGAGGCCAGCCGCATGTTCGAGCACGGGCAATGCGCGACGCCCGTGCCGGTACGCCCGAACAGACCGATGCCGTGCTCGTCGAGCTGCACACAGTGCGCATGCCAGACGTCGCGGCCCACCCAGCCCAGATCCTCGGCGTACTCGGCGGGCGTCATGCCGAACTTCTCGCGGCTATAGGCGATGTCGTTGACGTTCTCCGCGAGGTGCGTGTGCATGGAGACGCCATAGTGGCGCGCGAGCGTCGCCGACTCGCGCATCAGGTCGCGGCTCACTGAGAACGGCGAGCACGGCGCCACCACGACGCGCAGCATCGCGTAACGGCCCTCGTCGTGATACGTCTCGATGAGGCGCTGGGTATCGGCGAGAATCGCGTCTTCGTTTTCGACCACGGAATCGGGCGGCAGGCCGCCGTCCTTCTGGCCGACGCTCATGCTCCCTCGCGCCGCGTGAAAGCGCATGCCGATTTGCTGCGCGGCGCGGATGCTGTCGTCGAGGCGGCTGCCGTTCGGATAGATGTAAAGGTGATCGCTCGAAGTCGTGCAGCCCGACAGCAGCAGCTCGGCCATGGCCGTGAGCGTCGAGACCTCGATCATCTCGGGCGTGAGGTTCGCCCAGACCTTGTAGAGATTCGTGAGCCAGCCGAACAGCTCGGCGTCCTGCGCGGCGGGCACGGCGCGCGTGAGGCTCTGGTACATGTGATGGTGGGTGTTGACGAGCCCCGGCGTGACGATATGGCCGCTCGCGTCGATCACCTCGTCGGCCGTGGCGGGCAGACTTTCCGTCGGGCCGACCGCGACGATGCGGTTGTCTTCGACAAAGAGGCCGCCGCCGCGGATCTCGCGGCGCGCGTCGTCCATCGTCACCAGCATGTCGGCGTTCTTCACCAGCAGGGTCTTGCCGCGCCCCGGCCGTTGCGCCTGCTCCGCGCCTGGCGTGCGCGATGTGCGGTTGGTGGGTTCCATCGTGTCTGTTCGCTCCGTTGTCTTGCCGCGGTGCACGCTTCGCGCCGATGAGCGCGCCGCATGCCGCGTTTGAGATACCGTGAATGTGAAGCAGACGCCCTCGCCGCACGCGCCGGCCATCCGGGATTCCGGTGCCGACGCGTCCCGACTGCAGACGCCGCTGGCCCGGTTACCCAGCGCCTGGCGCCGTCTTCGGGACGCGCGGCCCACCGGAAGGCGGGACGCGCATGACCGTTACCTTCCGCGGCCAAAATTACGCTGACAATTCGCCCAGCCGAGATACCCGAATTCACGCGATTCATATAAAGGTCGATTTTTGGCGGGTTTACGATCTGGCCATGGGTAGAAACCCGAACCCCGAACCGGCCCGAAAGCCCCGTGGAGCAAGGCGCAGCGCGCGAGGCACATGCTCCAGGCATTATCTTTCCTATCGCTCGCGCGCTTATGCCGCAATCGTTCTTAAAATGCGTGCACGGCGCTCGCTTCGATCCGCCGACGGGTATGTAGCCACAGCTGACGTGGAGCCTCGATCCGCCGCAAGAATCTTCGGATTCACCGGATCGGGCTGCCGCCGAAACCTCGCAATGACACCAGGAAAACACAAGGAAAACTGCGAATGGGCAAGCTGACTACCCACGTGCTCGACACCGCGAACGGCCGTCCCGGCGCGGGCATCAAGGTCGAACTCTACGCGCTCGACGGCGAGGCACGCCGTGCGCTGAAGACCGTCACGACCAACCACGACGGCCGTTGCGACGAACCGCTGCTCGAAGGCACGGCACTCGCCACGGGCGAATACGAACTGGTGTTCCACGCCGGCGACTACTTCGCCGCGCTCGGAGCCAAAGTGCCGGAACCGCGCTTCGTCGACCGCGTCGTGCTGCGTTTCGGCATCGCCGACACCGGCGCGCACTACCACGTGCCGCTGCTCGTTTCGCCGTGGGCGTACAGCACCTATCGCGGTAGCTAAGCGGTACTGCGAAACCAAAAACGCATAACAGCATAGCAACGAGACTGGCGGCCAGCGCGCGCGAGCGACGCCCCGCTTTTGCGGCGCCGGACTTTCTCACGGCGTTTGGCGCGAAGCCCGATAACCCGGATCCTGCGTGCCGCCCCCCAGTCAGCGCGAGACGCATCGCCGTCCGCGCGCAACGAATCAGGAGTGGAGGAGTTTCATGGAAGGCTTTATTACCGACTGGCTGAACCTCGCATTGCGCTGGTTCCACGTCATCGCGGCCATCGCCTGGATTGGCGAATCGTTCTACTTCGTCGCGCTCGACAACAGCCTCAAACCGCCTACGGACCCGAACCAGAAGCGTCGCGGCGTGTTCGGCGAACTGTGGCACGTGCACGGCGGCGGCTTCTACAACATGCAGAAGTACACCGTCGCGCCGCCCGAAATGCCGGACGACCTGCACTGGTCGAAGTGGCCCTCGTACACGACGTGGCTCTCGGGCGCGTCGCTGTTCACGGTGCTGTACCTGATGGCGCCGAACACGTACCTGATCGACAAGAACGTGCTCGACATGGGCCCGGTCGTCGCGATCTTCTCGGCGCTCGGCTTCCTCGCCGCCGGCTGGATCGTCTATGACTCGCTGTGCCGCGCACTGGGCACGAAGGACAAGCTGCTCGGCGTGTGCGTCGGCATCTACGTCGTGATCGCGGCCTACCTCGCCTGCCACATCTTCTCGGGCCGCGCAGCGTACCTGATCATGGGCGCGATGCTGGCGACGATCATGTCGGCGAACGTGTTCTTCGTGATCATCCCGGGCCAGCGCAAGATGGTTGCCGCGATGCTCAAGGGCGAAACGCCGAACCCGATCTACGGCAAGCGCGGCAAGCAGCGCTCGGTGCACAACACCTACTTCACGCTGCCCGTCGTGTTCGCGATGCTGTCGAACCACTACGCGATGACCTATGCGCACGCCTACAACTGGGCCGTGCTCGTGGTGATCATGCTGGCCGGCGCGCTGATTCGCCAGTTCTTCGTGATGCGTCACCGTGGTCAGCAGCTCTGGTATCTGCCGATCGGCGGCGTGGTGCTGATGTTCGTCGCGCTGGTCTGGACGCTGCCGCGCCCGGTCGTGCCGCAAGCCGAAGCCGCGAACGCCCCGACGCTGAAGATCTCGGACATCCAGCCGATCCTGCAGCAGCGTTGCGCAACCTGCCACTCGGCGCACCCGACGATGATGGGCGCCGCGCCCGCCGGCGTGATGTTCGATACGCCCGACGAGATCTCGCAGAACGCCCAGCGGCTGTATCAGCAGGCCGTCACGCTCAAGGCGATGCCGCTCGGCAACGTCACGCACATGACCGACGACGAGCGTCAGAAGATCGCCATGTGGTTCCAGGGCGGCGCCAAGCAGTAATCGCCGCCGGAACGGCTCAAGTAGTCAGCTAGTACGCAAAAGGCCCGAAGCGCAATGCTTCGGGCCTTTTGCTTGGGTCGATATGCGTCGGAGTCCGTAGCGTTCAGGGGATGAGCGGCACGTAGCTGTTGCGCAGAACCGATGCCGCGGGCGCCATGTCCGATGCCGAGAGTACGCGCGGCGCTGGCGGTGTGCTTGTAGCCGTGGCGTTTTGCGGCGGCGGCGCGTCTTCATGCTTCGGCTGCTCGACACGCGCCTCGCTTTGCGCTGCTGGTCGCGTTGCTGACGCCTCGCCGTTGCTCGTAGCCGGCATGACCACTGTGTTGCTGGGCGATATAGCTTGCGGAGCGGGGGGGTTCTCCTCGCCGTTCGCGTTGCGGTGCGCCGGCGCTTCGATCGCGTAACTCGGGCTTCCTGTGTCCGGTAGCGGTTGTACTGGCATCTGCGGGACCGCGCTGGCCGTGCCGCCCTCGCGCTGCCGAGCCTTCCCTCGTTCACCATTCTCCGGCGGCACGCCGCCCGCAAAGAGCTGCGCATTGATGCGCCCGACTTCGTCGAGATCGAGCGTGGCAGTCTGCGAAAGCAGTTTGAGCAACGCGAGCACGGAATCGTAGCGCGCGCGGATCAGGTCGCGGCGGCTCGCGTAGAGCGTGTCGGTCGCGCGCAGCACGTCGAGGCTCGTGCGACTGCCCACGCCGAAGCCGACGCGCGTCGCGTCGAGCGCAGTCTGTCCGCGCCGCACGACCTGTTCGAGCGCGCTCACGCGGGCACGCCCCGAACTCACGCGCAGCCACGCGTCGCGCGCGCCCGCGCCCGAGTCGCGCACCGCCGCGTCGAGCTCGTCGCGCGCCTTGTCTTCGAGCGCGCTCGCCTCATCGACTTTCGCCGTGATCTCGCCGCCCGCGAAAAGCGGAATCGTGACCGAGAGCATGCCGGTCGTCGTCGTCGTGGGTCGCGAATAGCCGCCCGCCGCGCCGGCCGGCGTGTGCGTCACCTGGAGATCGACCGTCGGATAACGTCCCGCGCGCGCCTTTTCGGTGTCGAACTTCGCGATCTGCAGCGCCACTTCGCCGATCTGCACCGCATAGCCGTGCGTTTGCGCCTGCGTGACCCACGGCTCGACGTCGGCCGGCTGCAGCAAGGGCGCGCCGCCCGGCGGCAGCGGCGCGAGCGTCTCCACGCCCTTGCCCGCGAGACGTTCGAGCGCCGCGCGCGCGAGACGCGCCTGGCTCTGCGCGTCGAGCAATTGCAGTTGCGCCTGCGCGCGGCTCGCCTCGCCGTCCTGCACGTCGATCAGCGTGGCCTCGCCTGCCGCCTTCGCGCGCACGACCAGCGCGAGGTGCGCATCGAGCGCGCGCAGATAATCCGTCGCCCGCGCCACTTCGTCATTGGCGGCGAGCGCGTCGAAATAGGCCTGCGCCACCGCGAGGATGGTGTCCTGCGTCGCGCTCGCGACCTGCAGACGCCCTCGCGCGACCTCGTAGTCGGCCTGGCGGTATGCGGTCCAGTTCGCCCAGTTGAAGACGGGCTGCGTCAGCCCGATCGTCCAGCCGCTCTGCCAGTAGTGCTGGTTCGGGAAGTCCTCCATCACGATGCCGTTATAGGCGCGGCCCCAGCCGCCCGTGACGTGCGGCAGCAGTCCCGCGCGCGCTTTGGGCACGGCCTGCGCGGCGGCGCGCGACGCGGCGAGCGAGGCCGCGAGCGCCGGGTCGTGATCGAGCGCGTCGCCGACCACGGAAAGCAGGTCCGCGGCGCGCGCCCCGCTCGCGAGCAGCAGGCAGGCAAGCGCGAGCGCGCGCACGGCGCGCCGGGGACGAGCGCCACTCATGCCACGCCCTCCATCGCCGCGCTGGCCCGCTCGCGCTCGACGCGCACGAACGCGCCATCGACGAGCCGGTAGTGCTTTTCGAAGCCCTCGGCCATCGCGACGTCGTGCGTGATGACCACGACCGTGCGATCGATGCGCTGGAGCAGCGCCGAAATGCGCCGCACCGCCACGGGATCGAGATTCGAGGTCGGCTCGTCGAGCAGCAGCAACTCGCGCCGCTGATAGAGCGCGCGTGCCAGCAGCAGCCGCTGCCGCTGGCCCGCCGAAATATTCGCCAGCGAATCGCTGATGACCGTGCGCGTGCGCATCGGCAAGCGCATCACGTCATCGAGCAAGCCGACCTCTTCGAGCAGCGCGAGAATGCGCGCTTCGTCGGGATTACCTTCGAAGAGCGAAATATTGTCGGCGATCGAGCCGTGCAGGATGATGTCGCCCTGCCGCATGTGGACCGCGTGGCGGCGAATCTCATCGACGCTCAGATTCGGCCACGCAATCCCGTTGAGCGTGATCTCGCCCTGCTGCGGCGCTTCCGAAGCGGCCAGCAATTTGAAGAGCGTGGACTTGCCCGCGCCCGACGGCCCCGTGATGACGATCTTGTCGCCGCGCACGATATCGATGTTCGCGCCCGCGAGCACGGGCTGGTCCGAGACGCCGTAGGCAAAGGTCACGTTGCGCACGCCGATGCGCTCGAATTCGCGGACCTCGACGGTCTTGTGCACGTCGGCGAGCGCCGTGTAGCGCTCCGGCTCGCAGGCCACGATATCGTCGACCCGGGCGACCGGCACGCTCAGCATGTAATACGCAAAACCCGTATTGATGGTGGAGGCGATCCGTTCGGAAAAGAGCGCCTTGTAGATCATGAACGAGTAGAACGCGCCGACGGAAATCACGCCGCCCAGCATCAGCTTCGCGGCGAACCAGGTGACGGCCAGCGTCTCCACGTGCATGAGCAGCTTGAGCACCGCGTCGCGTGTGGCGGAAAGCCGGCTGCTCTGGAACAACGCCGAGGCATAGGTGCGAAAGAGCTCCATGAAACGCGCCACGCGACGCGTCTCGCCTTGCGAGAGCTTGATGAGCGACGCGCCGCGCACGGTCTCGAAGAGCGCGTCGTCGCAACGCGCGCCCTCCTGAAGCACGCGGGCGTGCGCATCGCGCATCGACGCGAAAATGGCCCCGGAAACCACGACGTAGACGGCAAAAATCACCAGCACGACGATGGATAGTTTGGTGTTCTGAACGAACATCAACAGCATCGCCAGCAAGCCGACCGTCACGTCGATGCAGAACGACACGGCCTGGCGCGAGGCGAAGCCGTTGATCTCTTCCTGCGACTTGAAGCGCGTGAAGATGTCGCCGACATTGCGCTTCTCGAAGTACGCGATAGGCACGCGCAACAGGTGCGCAAACAACCCTTCCGTGGCGTTCACGCTCATGCGCGCGTACAGCAGCTCGACCAGCACGCCCTGCACGTACTGGCTCAGCGCGCCGACGAGGAAGATCGTCCCGAACGTGAGCGCGAGCACGTTGAGCAGCTCGAGGTTGTCCTCGGCCACGACGTGATCGAGCACGAACGAGCCGAAATAAGGTTGCGCGAGGATCGCAAACTGCGCCCCGAACGCAACGAAGAGAATCTTGGCGAACTGGCCGCGCAGTTGCGGATTGAGCGCACGCAGGCGCGCAAGCGCGTCGGGCACCCGCGAGCGCCGCTTGATTCGCGTGAGCGCCGGGGTCGGCGAGCATTCGATCAGATAGCCGGAAACGCACGCGACGAACGTATCCATGGCGATGCGCCGGCGCCCCACCGCGGGGTCGAGCAACGTGACGTAGTTGCGCGTGGCGCGCTCGAACACGACGAAATGCGCGCCGCCGAAATGAATGATCGAGCCGCGCTTGATTTCGCCGACCTGCGAAGCATCGAAGCGGAACGCCTGGACTTCGAGGCCGAAATCGGTCGCCGCGTCGTAGAGGTCCATCAGCGAAAGACCGTTCGCCGAGATCGGCCGATACGCCGAAAGCTCGCGCACCTCCGTGGCGCGCCCGAAATGCGTGAGCACCATGGCAAGACACGCGTAGCCGCACTCGGCGACTTCGTTCTGGTAGATCACCTGCATTTCAGCCTCGTACGATCTTGAACAGCGGCTCGAGCACCCATTCGGCGATCGTGCGTCGCTCGACGACGACGCTCGCGGTCGCCTGCATGCCCGGCAGAATGTCGAAACGCTGCGAGCCGTAGTGGAACGTGTGGCCGGGCAGCGTGACCCACGCGATGTACTCGTCGCCCGGCTCCGGCGGCGCGCCGCCGTTGGCCGCATCCGCGGCGGCCGCTCCGGTGGGCGCTGACGGCGCGGCGACCGTCGTGCGTGAAATCGAGTCGATGCGGGCTTCGTATGAGCCGAAGCGCGCATAAGGGAACGCGTCGAACTTCAGGCGCACCGTCTGCCCCTCGTGCACGAAACCGCGCCGACGCGACGGAATGCGCAATTCGGCGCGCAACGGTTGCGTGGGATCGGTGACGATCACCATCGCGATGTCGTCGGGCTGGAGCGTGCTTCCCTGCACGAGACGCGAGAACGTCACCATGCCCGCCTTCGGCGCCGAAATCGTCGCGTCGCGCCGGTTTTGCTCGAAACGCGCATCGGCTTCCTGGAGATCGCGCGCATGGCTCGCGTCGAGTTCCTTGAGTTGCGCGGCGAGAGCAGTCTGACTGTTCTGCAGATCGGCGAGCGCCGCCTGGGTCTGCTGCCGACGCGAAGCCGCCTCCGCTCGCGCGATACGGCTCTGGTGCAGATCCGCGCGCGCCTGCTCGACGCGGTCGGCGGCAACGTAATCCGACACCGATTCGAGCCGTGCGACCTTCTTCTGCGCCTCGCTCACGAGCAGGCTGTTCTGTGCTCCCTGCACGTCCAGTTCGGCAAGCTCGGCGCGACGGCTCGCTTCGTTCGTGCGCGCCGTGGCGAGCTGTGTCGTGAGGTCGATGTGCCGCTGGGTATAGCGCGCGTCGGCGGCGCGGCGCTCCTCGTCGCGCACCTGGGCATCGAATGCCGTTCGGCGCGTGCCGTCGCTCGCGAGCGAGAGATCGCGCTCGACGCGGAAAAGCGGCTGGCCGGCGCTCACGTGTTCGGGCGGCCGGACGTAGATCGACGAGATCAGCCCGCTCGCGCCTTGTATCTTGATTTCCGCGGGAGACACGATCTCGCTCCGCACGTCCTGCTTGAGTTCGACTTCGTGCGTAAAGGCAAACACAATGCCCAGCACCACGATCGTCGATGCCGCATAGGCAATCCAACGCCAGCGGATATCCCGGAACTCGGGAAGATAGATCGGTTCCACGTTGTTGATCCCCGCGGCCGGTCGTGCCGGCCGACGTGTATTTTCCGGCGCTGCGCGCCGTCTGGTCTGCTCGTGCTGCTATTTATAAGTAGGGCTAACGGACTGCGGCGAAGTGGTAAACCGACGGATGTCCGGCGTAGAGCCAGTGCGGATAATTCTCCCCGCGCGCAATCTCGATATCGTGGGCGAGGCGCTGCGGTGCGGCGGCATCGGCAAGCGCGATGGGCTCGAACATCCTCAGGCCGAAGCGCCCTTTCTCGAAGCTCAGATAAAACGGCAGCAGGAGCGCATTCACGGGCGCACCGAGCCTGAAAACGCCGTTGTGCACGCGTGCGGGCCGGCCGCCTATCGTCACACCCACGGTCTCCATGGGATACCTCGCGAGCGTAAACGGCGGAACGTCGGAAAACACCACGGCTACGCCATCGCGACGCAACGCGCGCATGACGCGCAAACCCAGACCATTGCGACTTTCGCGGCCATTTTCGTCGTAGGTATAAAGCACCTGAATCGAAGGAATCATGGCCGCATCGTTGCCGTAAATATCGCGCGGCACACCGGAAACGACCGACATCGACTCCAATCCCAACGCGCGACGCACTTCGTCTACGACATAGATATTCGCGTATTGCGAGACGTAGTGAAATGGCGAGAGCACCACGACGCGGCCCGGTTCCGCGGCCTTGATCTGCTTGATCCGCGCGGCCAGTTGATGAGCCGCCGCGCGCAGATCGGGCCAACTGTCCCGCCGCAATGAGCGCCCGGCGTAAATGCGTTCGTCGAGCCATGCTTCGCGCACGTTTGCGCTCATGGTACGTAACGCATCCGCGCGCCCGAGGCCGACGTCGATACGCCCGGTCTCATAGCGCGATACGCCAGTCGCACGAATACGGCCGTCGTAGACCGCATGAATCATCCAGTTGGCCAGTGCGATTCGCTCGATGGTCGCGAAAGGCAAGCAAGCGAGCACCCTCCTGCGCAGCGCCAGCCGCCCGCGCGCGAGTTGCGCGCCCAGGCGCTTGAGGTATTGCAACGATATGTAGGCGGTCATTTGCCTGGCCCAGCGATGTCGGAAGGAACCCTAACCCTGAAAGCTAGCCCCAAAAGCAGAAAGGGGGCGTCCCCCCTTTCGTTCAGCTCAGGCGATTAGCGCGGAACCGGCGTCGAGCCACCCGAGCACGGGCACGTGCACGATGTCTTGCAGCAACCGCCTGCGGCTTGGGTGTTGGCGAGCTGAGCGCGATCGATTTTTTGCATTTCTGGTTCTCCAGTGTATAAGTGGAAACCACCCCGTTTTGGTGGCGCGGCTATCTTAACAGCCCGAATTAAATCCAATCCGTTATTGACATATTTTCATATTAATTTACAAAAATACACAACACTCTCAAGTAATTCAATTTGACCATCAAAATGGTAAGAATGTTGATTTGATTTTGCTATCAAGGCATCAGAATCTCAGTCATCTTCAAAAATTATCGGCATCCGAATCTATTTTCATCTTTCGATGTGGAATTAAGAATATTCGTATTCCTGATTCCCGCATTCCGCCAATAGAGTTGCATGACGCATCGCCGAGATGGAGTTTACTTTTAGGCATCCCGGCTCTCATCTGGATGTCAGAGGCGCATGCGCGGACCAAATCAACTCTAATATGGTTTCCTAAATGAATAAGACCTATCGCTCTGTCTGGAGCGAAACAGACCAAACCTGGGTCGCCGCGCCCGAAACCGCCACGGCCCATCGCAAGTCTTCACGCCGGCTCGCCGTCCTTGCCACCGGGGCCGTTGGACTCGCAGCAAGCTTCTCGCCGGCTGCGACATTTGCCGCAACGGCCGGGACTGTCGGCCAGGGCGGCCTTGAGATCTGCTCCGGCGCAAAAGGGTATGCGTGGGGCTACAGCGGCGGCAGCGAATCGCTGGACTGCTCGACCGACGGCAAGGGCACGTCCGACGGCCTCGCCTTCTCGCTGAACAACGCCGGTGACACGAAGGGCGGCTATGGGTTTGGCGCCTCGACCGCACAGGTGGCCGGCTACCAGAACGGCACGCTCAATATCCGTGGCGCGAGCGTAATGGTCTATGGCCCGACGACGTTCGACAGCGTCGTCACGATGAGCAACCAGAAGATCGTGCAGCTCGCGCCGGGCAAGGTCTCGGCGGACAGCACGGAAGCCGTCAACGGCTCGCAGCTCTACGCCGTTTCCTCGGCCATCGGCAATGCCGTGCAGTACGACTCGTCGGCTCGGAACGCGGTCACGCTCGGCGGCGCGAACGCCAGCGCGCCGGTCGCGCTGCACAATGTCGCCAACGGGCTGCTGAGCGCATCGAGCACCGATGCA